>NZ_KB890696.1:0-300000 GCF_000373205.1 Calidithermus timidus DSM 17022 | reverse complement strand
AAGCTCAATGTCCCCCAACGCCTCTGCCCCAACCTATCGGGGAACCCAGCCTGCATTCACCGACGGTGTGAGCTGGAGAACGAGCTTTATTCGGTTGCCGGACAACAATGATCGTCAACGTGACGCCGCCAATGATCGGGGGCTGTACTTCACAAGCAATCTCTACTCGCTCGATCTCTATGCAGCCGACGACAACGGCAACCCCCTGACCCGCGACCTCTCAGGGCGGTGGCAGCCTGCGGCCACCTATCAGTACATCAAGGCCTGCACCAGCTCGAGCAGTTGCACGGAGTACCGCTACGCGGACGGCCCCAGCAAGGTCCTGTACCGCAAGAGCGGCAGCAGTTGGGTGGCGGTGCAGAGCAACTTCAACGGGGTCATCTACGTCGACGGGAACATCAATCGGTTGCGTGGGCCTAGCCGGGTACCTGCGATCAGCGTCGATTCCAACGATGCTCCCCCCGCCGTGGCACGCTTCGCGGAGATCACCGTGGCGGCCCGAGGCGATATCCGCATCACGCGTGATCTCAAGTACGAGAGTCCGCCATGCAGCTCGAGCCCCACTCGCAATCTGGATGGAAGCGTGACCCGCGCCACCTGTGATAACTTGGGAGCTAACAACATCCTTGGGATTTACGCTCAAGGCACCTCTTCCGATCCGGGTGACGTGCTGATCGGCGGGGGCAATATCTCGGACGGCTTACGTGCTCCTCAAAACATCGCGATACATGGGGTTCTCATGAGCTCTAGGGGCGTTGTTGGAGTTGAGAACTACGATAGCCTTCCACCCTCCGGCGATGTGCAACTGCTGGGCGGGATTATCGAGTACTACTACGGGGCTTTTGGCACCTTCAACCCATCAACCGGGGTTTTTGTTACCGGCTATGGGCGCAAATTCACCTACGACCAGCGCATGTTAAGTGGCAAGGCACCGCCCTACTTTCCCACCACTGAACTCGATGAAGTGGGTACGCCTCGAGTCATCAGCTTCGGGCAGCGCGAGCAGGTCTACTGATACCAGATTCGGTTAGTTCGTCACCGAAAGGTGACGCCGCCCCGCCCTGGCGGGGCGGTCAACCGAAGGGAGTGCTCTGGGATTCAAAAAGATAGCCTCTGGGTTTTGGTTTTGAAGAGTATCTTTTTGAATCCGGTATGACCCACGCACGCGAAGAGTGTCCCGGCCCCTCTGGGGCCGGGACACCGGTTTTCGGCTCAGCGGTTGGCGATGTGGATGGCTTGCTTGTGCAGGTGCTCTGCCGCCTCCATGATCCCCTCGGAGAGGGTGGGGTGGGCGTGGACGGTGAGGGCAACGTCGGTGACAGTAGCACCCATCTCCAGCGCCAGCGCCGCCTCGGCGATCATGTCGGAGGCGTTGGGGCCGAGGATGTGCACGCCTAAGAGCAAGTCGGTCTCGGCGTCGCCGACGAGCTTGATCAGGCCGTCGGTGGCGTCCAGGGTCATGGCGCGGCCCGAGGCGGAGAGGGGGAACTTGCCCACCTTGACCTTGTAGCCGGCCTTGGCGGCTTCCTCCTCGGTCAGGCCCACGGCGGCCCACTCGGGGGAGGTGTAGACGACGTTGGGGATCTGGTAGTCCATCACCGCATTGCCTCCGGCGGCGTTCTCAGCGGCGACGAGGCCCTCCTTCATGGCCTTGTGGGCCAGCAGGGGCGGGCGGGTCACGTCGCCGATGGCGTAGATGCCGGGCACATTGGTCTCCATCTTCTCGTTAGTGGGGATGTAGCCGCGCTCGTCCACCTTGACGCCGATGGCCTCGAGCCCCAGCCCCTTGCCGCGCGGGCGGCGCCCGGTGGCCACCAGGATCTTATCTACCACGATCTCTTCCTGCTTCCCCGACTTTACGTCCTCGAGCGTCACGTGCAGGCCGTCTTTCTTGCGCTCGACCTTTACGCCTTTGGTGTTGGTCTTGATGGCGATGCCCTGCTTGGTGAGCACCTTGGCGAGGAGGCCCGCGGTCTCGGGGTCGGCGGCGGGCAGGATCTGGCCCATGAACTCGATCACCGTGACCTCGGCCCCCATGCGCTTATACACCTGGGCGAACTCGAGGCCGATCGCCCCGCCCCCGATGCACAGCAGGCGCTTGGGGAACTTGTCCTCCACCCGCAGCGCGCCCGTGGAGTCGATGATGTCTTTTTGATCCACCTCGAAGCCGGGCAGGGTGTTGGGCTCGGAGCCGGTGGCGATGATGAAGGTCTTGCCCTCGATGCGCTCCCCGCCGACCTCGATGGTCTTGGAACCTACGAACTTGGCGAAACCGGTCTTGAGCTCGACCTTATTGCCCTTGAACAGCTGCGAGACCCCGCCGGTGAGCCGCTTGACGATGCCGTCGCGCCAGCCTCCCAGCTTCTTGAGGTCGATCTTGGCGTCTTTGACCTCGAGTCCGAAGTTCGAGCCATGCTTGATGCTCTCGAGTTCCTCAGCCGCGTGCAGTAGGGCCTTGGTGGGGATGCACCCCACGTTGAGGCAGACCCCGCCCACGTACTCGGCCTCCACGGCCAGCACTTTCTTGCCCAATTGCGCCGCCCGGATCGCCGCGTGGTAGCCGCCGGGGCCTGTGCCGATAACGATCACATCGTAGACAGTTGACATAGCGCCTCCATTATCATTGGTCGTGCGTCGTGCGTCTAATGTCCTGTGCTTAGGCGCTATCGAGTGCTCCTGCCAGCGCGTTGAGCTTACCCTTGATCCGGCTGGCCTTGGCCAGGAAGCCGAACTGCTCGGCTCGAAGGAAGCTCTGGCTCAGCCGGTAGACCTCAGCGATGAATTCCAGGCTAAGCTCATAGACCTCGAGGTCTTCGAAGCCGAAATAGCTTGGATATGGTTCGGTCATGTGGACTAGGCGTACGACGTAGAACGTAAGACTAAATCGCCTCGAGCAACAGCAGATCAGGCTTCTGCAACAGCCGGATGACCTCCTTGCAGAACATCGCGGCCTCGGCCCCGTCCACCAGGCGGTGGTCGAAGGAGAGGGAGAGGTACATCATGTGCCGCACCTTGATCTCGTCGTTCTCCAGCACCACCGGGCGCTTCTGGATGGAGTGCACGCCCAGGATGGCGGCGTCGGGCACGTTGATGATGGGGAAGCTGAAGAGCGCACCGATGGAGCCGATGTTGGTGACGGAGAAGGTCGAGCCGCTCATGTCCTCGGGGGCGAGCTTGCCGCCCCTGGCCTTCTCGGCCAACTCGTTGACCTCGGCGGCGAGCTCGAGCACGCTCTTGCGGTCGACGTCTTTGAGCACCGGCACCACCAACCCGGCGTCGGTGGCGACGGCCATGCCGATGTTGTAGTACTTCTTGAGGACGATCTCCTGGCGGGCCTCGTCCATCGAGGAGTTGAGGCTGGGGAACTTCTTGAGCGCGCGGGCGATGGCCTTGAAGATGAAGGGCAGGTAGGAGAGTTTGACGCCCTGGCGCTCGGCCTCGGCCTTCAGGCGCGCGCGCAGCTCGACGAGCTCGGTCAGGTCGGCCTCGTCGACGCTGAGGGTACGCACGGTGTAGAGGTGGGAAGCCACCATCTGGTTGGCGATGGCCCGGCGCAGGCCGCGCAGGGGGAGGCGCTCCTCGAGCCCCTCGTAGCCCTTGGGCGACTTGTACTGCACGGGAGCAGGGAATCCCGCAGGGGCAGGGGCTTGCACAGGTGCCGGGGCGGTGGGCTGAGGCGCGGCAGGCGCAGGGCTCTCGACCTTCGACTCGGCATAGCGTTTCACGTCCTCCACCCGCACCCTTCCATTGGGGCCGGAGCCGGAAATCTGCGCGATGTCCAGGCCAAGATCCCTGGCCAGCTTCCGGGCGGCGGGCACCGCGATGACCCGCCCGTGCTTGCTGACCCCGGCCTTGGGGGCCTCAGCCACCACAGCCTTAGCCTGAATACCACCGGCGAAAGGGTTCTTGACCTGCTCCTGCTTGGTGTCGGGCTTGAACAAGGAGAGGCTTGCCCCGTCGTCCTCCTGGACGTTGCCAGGTTCGACGATGGAGCGCTCCTCGGCGGCCTGGAGGCTGGGTGCGGGTGCTTGAGCCTTATCGCTGATGGTCTGGGCGACCTCGCCGGGCTCGGCGATGGTGGCGATGGGGGCGTGAACCTTCACCACGTCGCCCTCCTTGACCAGCTTCTTGATCAGCACGCCCTCATAGGGACTGGGTAATTCGACCGTCACCTTATCGGTCATGACTTCCACAAAGGGCTGATCCTTCTTCAACAGATCGCCCTCGTTTACGAGCCACTTGAGGATTTCTCCCTCGACAACAGACTCCGCCAGCTCGGGCAGAACGATCTCTCTGGGCATATCGGCTCCTTATCGGCTAGTAGTCTAGCACCCGCTTGGCCGCGTTCAGGATGCGGGTCACGGTAGGCATGTAAAGCTTGTCCTGGGCGTAAGGGTAGGGAGTGTCAAAGCCGCTGACGCGCACGGGAGGAGCCAGCAACTGATCGAACAGTTCCTCCGAGATGGTCGCGGTCACTTCCGAGGCCACGCTGGCCATGCGGGGGGCTTCGGAGATCATGAGCACTCGTCCGGTCCTGGCGACCGAGTTCAACACGGTCTCCTTGTCCCACGGGAGCACGGAGCGCAGGTCGATGACCTCGGCCTGGATACCGGCAGCCGCCATCTCCTCGGCGGCCTTGAGGGTTTCGACCATGCTGCTGCCGTAAGAGATCAGAGTAATGTCCCCTCCTTCCCTGCGGATGGCCGCCTTGCCGATGGGGATGAGGTAATCGTCCTCGGGCACTTCTTCCTTGAGGGCGCGGTAGAGGCGTTTGGGTTCCATGAAGACCACCGGGTCATCGTCGCGCACGGCGCTCTTGAGGAGGCCCTTGCTGTCGTAGGGGGTGGAGACCACCACCACCTTCAGCCCGCCGGTGTGGGCGAAGTGGGCTTCGGGGCTCTGAGAATGATGGTGCCCTCCCTTGACCCCGCCTCCGGTGGGCATGCGCACCACCATAGGGGCAGTGAATTGTCCGCCTGAGCGGTAGCGCAGCTTGGCGGCCTGTGAGACGAGTTGGTCAAAGCCAGGGAAAACGTAGTCGGCAAACTGGATCTCGGCTACCGGGCGCATGCCGTGGGCGGCCATGCCCACCGCCGCGCCGATGATGGCGGCCTCGGAGAGGGGGGTGTCGATCACCCGCTCGGGGCCGTACTTCTGCTGTAAGCCCTCGGTGGCCAAGAACACGCCTCCGCGCTTGCCCACGTCTTCGCCAAACACCACTACCTGGTCGTCACGGGCCATCTCTTCGTCCAGGGCCTTGTTGATGGCCTGGATCAGGGTCATCGTTGCCATTGATTCCTCCTGGTCGTTAGCTCTTATGTCATACGCCCTGCGCAAGCTGAGCGTATGACGTGCGACATAGGGCACGCTTCAGCGCAGTTCGTCGAGTACCAGCTTGCGCTGCTCTTCCAGGTGCCAGGGGCGACGGGAGAGCACGTCGTCGAACATCCACTCGGCGGGGGCTTCGCCCGCGGCTTCGGCTTCCTGCAAGGCGGCCTCGAGGTCGTGGGCGATCTGGGTGCGCAGCTTGTTCTCGGCGGCGCTGTCCCACAACCCGCGCTGCTCGAGGAACTTGCGGAAGCGCACGAGGGGGTCGCGCTTGCGGGCGGCGTCTACCTCGGATTTGGGTCGGTAGCGGGTGTCGTCGTCGGCGGAGGAGTGGGGACCGTAGCGGTAGACCTCGAGTTCCACCAGCGCCGCGCCCGCGCCTGAGCGCGAACGCTCGATCACGTGGTGCATGACGTAGTAGCTCGCCAGCACGTCCAGCCCGTCCACGCGGTAGCCCGGGATGCCGTAGGCGTGGGCCTTGTCGGCGATGGTGTGGGCGGAGGTCTGGTGGGCGTAATCGACGCTGATGGCGTAGCGGTTGTTCTCGCACACGAACACGGCGGGGGCGTTCTGTACGGCGGCGAAGTTGATGCCCGCGTGCCAGTCGCCCTCGCTGGTAGCCCCATCGCCGAAGGTGCACACCGCCACCTGGTTGCTGCGGCGCAGCTTCATGCTGATGGCGGCCCCTGCCGCTGGGGGAATGTGCGAGGCAATGGCCGAACAGACCGTGAAAATGTTGAGCTTTTTGGAACCGGGGTGCGAGGGCATCTGCCGTCCCTTGGCGGGGTCGGCGGCGTTGCCCAGCATCTGCCCGAAGATTTCTACCATTGGGACGCCCATCGCCACCATCAGCCCCATGTCGCGGTAATAGGGGAACAGCCAGTCGTGGCCGCGTTGCATGGCGTGGGCGATGCCCACGTGAGCGGCTTCGTGCCCGGCATGGGGGGCGATGAAGCTGGTTTTACCTGTGCGGATGAGGATGACGAACTTCTCGTCGAGCATCCGGGCGGTCACCATGTCGCGGTAGAAGCCCTTGAGGGTGGCCTCGTCGAGGTCGAGCTCAAACGGTGCGATCCATTCCCCCTCGGGCGATAGCAGCCGGATGGGCTCGAGGCTAAAGGGTTCAAAAGCGGTTTTGTCCTTGATCATGCCGAACCTCCTGACCTGGCGCAGGCACTGGCCCGCCAGGCGTCATGGCTCTGGGTAAGAGCCACGTCCAGCAGAGCACCCTGCCCCTTTGTAAGGGACTCAGGCGCCGACAACGAAGAACCCCGGCTGGGATACGCCGGGGCCGAGGCCGGGGAAAGGCCGACAATGACGAGCTTTAGCGCTGTGGGCATCCCCATCGTTCACCTCTAGGTTCTTCGATTATAGCGAGGGCGGTGACGGAGGATAGCTCGAGTTGGAACATTCGAGGCCCAAAGGCGTTAGATTGGGCCTGTGCGCATTCGGGTATGCGTGGTGGGCAGGCCCAGGCTCGAGTACGCCCGGTTGGGGCTCGAGGAGTACGCCAGTCGTCTGCGCAGGAGCCGGAAATTCGAGCTGATCTACGTGCGCGAGGGCACCCAGGCCCAGGAGGGCCAGCGGCTGCTCGAGGCCAGCGAGGGTTTCGTGCGGGTGGTTCTGGACGAGCGCGGCCAGTTGGTGAACACCCTCACCCTGCACAAGAAGCTCAGCGACTGGGAAATGGCGGGGGAAAAAGTGGCCTTTCTGATCGGTGGGGCGGAGGGGCACACGGAGCAAACCCGCTCTCGAGCCCACTGGCTGTTTTCACTCTCCCCGCTGACCCTGCAGCACGAACTGGCCCTGGTGGTCCTGCTCGAGCAGCTTTATCGCGTGGAGAGCCTCAAGCGTGGGGAGCCGTATCACCGGTGAATGCGAATTGGGGGATTATCTTTATTGAATCCGGTATGAAAGCTGACCGCTGAGGGCCTCCTTAGCTTCCCGTCTTGAGCATTGGGGCGTACAGCAGCACCGCCGATACCAGCAGCGCGAACCAGATCGCCAGGGCCAGGGGGTAGCCGCTGGCCTGGACCACCACGCCCATGCCCAGTTGCAGCAGGAAGACCCCGATGAAGCCCATGAAGTTGACGGCTGTGGTGGCTCGCCCGGTGAGTTCGGGGGGGAAGATCAGCCGGGCCTGGGCCAAGGAGAGGATGTTGAAGCTGCCACAGAAGCCGATCAGGACGTAGATGCCGTAGAGGAAGCCCTCGGGCATGCCGTTCCAGAAGGCCAACGTTCCTACGGCCAGCGTGAGCACGATGCCTGCGCTCAGGTATACCCTTGGCAGGCCCAGGCGGTCGGCCAGGAGACCGCAGGCCAGGAAGCCGAGGATAGCCGCGAGCGAAAACGCGAAGAGGTAGTTGCCGACCTCGAGGCTTTCCATACCCCGCACCCGGTAGAGGTAGGCCCCGCCCCACAGCGTCTGCCAGGCCAGGAAGCCCCCGCCCAGCACGAAGTTCAGCCAGGCGATGCGCCAGAAAGCCGGACTGCGCCAGATGGTGGCCAGGCTGTCCCCGGCGCTCGAGCGCGGCAGAGGCACCCCGGGTGGGGTGTTGCGCACCAGGGTGACCACCAGGGCTGCTACCCCTACGATGACCAAGGCTCCCCAGCTGAACACCCCCCGCCAGCCCAGCGCCTCCTTCAGCAGCGCCAGCGGCGTAGCTGCCGCAATGGCCCCCAATCCGCCCAGCGCCACGTATACGCTGCTGACGCTGGCGTAGCGCTGGGGCGGGAACCACAGCGAGAAAGCCTTGAGTGCGGCCATGAGCCCTCCCGCGAACCCTACGCCCAGCAGCGCCCGCCCCAGCGAGAGCACCTCGAAGCTCTGCGCGTTGGCGAAGATCAGAGCACCGGCGGCTCCCACCAGCATCAAAGCCGGGTGCACGAAGCGTGGCCCATAGCGGTCGAGCAGTGAGCCCAGGGGCAGGTTGATCAGGGCGAAGGCGAGGTAGAAGAGGCTGGTCATCAAGCCGAGCTGGGCAGGGGAGAGGCCCAGATCACGCTGGAGATCGGCAGAGATCACCGCGTTGGCCGAGCGGAAGAAGTAGGAGAGGAAATAGGCCAGCAGCAGCACCACGAAGACGCGCAAGGCAGTGGGCATGACGCGATCATCCTACCGCCTGGGGCGCTGTTTTGGGCTTCGGCCTCGAGGCCGTAGGCTAATCCCATGCGCCCGACCCTGAGTTCCACCCTCTGGCTCGAGCTGCTCGGCGGCCTCCTGATCGTCCTGGGCGCCCTGGTGGCTTGGGCTGCCCTCTTCATCGCCAACCACCCGCCCGACCCCGCCCTCAGCCAGAACCTCCTGCGCATCCGCATCGACCTCGGCGGCTTCGTGGAAGGGGTGGCCTCGAGGCTCTCCGTCGTCGGGGCCGTGATGGCTGGAAGCGGGGCCGTGCTCTTCTTCGGCGCCCACCTGCTCATCCGCGCTTTCCGCGCCGTCCTCGGCCTGGCCACGGCCTTCGCCCTAGGCGTGTGGCTGTGGATCCGTCTGACGTGAGGAAAGGCCCATGGCTGGTGGCGAAAGGAACACCTTGCGTTTGGCTATCGGCTACTTCTTCAGCGACACCAACTCCATCGTAATTCCCGCCATCACCGACTTCACCATGCCCACCCCCTCGGCGTACCAGGTGGTCCCGGCGAGACTCTGGGCGGGCATGGGCTGGTTCTGGCCGCCGACGTTCATGACCATCTCGGTCTTGGTGGTGGTCTCGACCTTGAAGGCCTGGAAGGTGCCCGCCGGCACCTTGACGGCTTCGCGGGCCGTGATCTTGGCGTCGGTGCTGGACTTGCCGGTTATGGTCATCTTCTGGCCGCCGCTGTCGAAGCTGCCTTTGAGGCCGTAGCTGTAGCTCCAGGCCAGGCCCACGCGGAATTGGGAGGGGATCGCCACTCCCTTGGCGTTGGTGGTCTCGAGCTTGAAGCTTTGCTTCTGGCCGAAGGAGCCCTGGTCGAGCGATATCAGCCCCGTGGCGTCGCAGCGCCAGCGCAGGTCGAAGGAGCCTTCTTTGGTGGTGTAGCGCAGGGTGAAGCCCTGGTCGCTGACGTTGGTGACGGTGAGGCTGTAGGTTTCGTTGACCTGGCCGCTCTGCTTGTAGGTCCAGGTCCAGCCCTCGCGCACGGGGTAATAGGGGTGGTCGCACTTGGCCCAGCCGAGGCCGAAGGCGGTAATGCTCAGCAGGAGTGTGGCCCAATGCTTCATGTCGGTCCCTCCAAGCCCTACACTACCGCGCGGCTGTTACTCGAGCGTTAAGAACGGTTGCCCAGCACCGCCAGCACCACCCCCCCTAGCATCACCACCGCCCCCGCCAGCACCTGCGGGCCGGGCAATTCGCCGAACAGCGCGAAGGCCAGCAGGCTTGCGCCGATGGGCTCGAGCAGGATCACCAGCGTCACGATGACCGGGTTGATCCACTTCACCGCCCAGTTGAAGCTGGTGTGCCCGATGAGCTGAGGGATCAGGGCCATCAGCACAACCCACAGGTAAAAGGCGGGGGAGTAGCCGCTAAAGCGGGCCTGGAACAGGGGTGGCAGCAGCAACAGGACCACCGCCGCCGTGCTGTAGGCCACTGCCGCGTAAAGCCCGATGCCGAAGCCTCGCCGCTGGGCCTCGCGCCCCAGCAGGAAGTAACAGGAGGCCGCCAACGCGCCCAGCAGGGCCAGTAGGTTACCCAGCGCCGGGTTGCTGCCGGGGTTGGAGCTGCCGCCCAGGGCGATGACCACGCCCCCGGCGAAGGCCACGGCAATGCCCATCAGGGTGAGGGCCGAGGGGCGTTGTCCTAGCCACAGCCAGGCCAAGAGGGCTACCCAGATGGGGTTGGTGTTGACCAAGGTGGTGCTCACCGCGATGGAGGTGAGGGAGATCGAGGTGATCCAGGTGGCGAAGTGTACGGCCAGGAAGATCCCGGCCAAGACGGCGTAGACCCAGGCTCCAGCCTCGAGCCTCACCCTGCGCAAGGCCTGCCAGGCCGGAAGCAGCAGCAGCGAAGCCACCGTCAGCCGTAGGGCGCTGATGACCAAGCTCAGCCCTGGGCTTTCAAAGCCGGCGGCTGCGGTGGCCAGCCGTACCAGAACCGAACCGAAGGAGATCGCCAGCACACCAGCGCTGAGGACGAGGACGATGATGGGGTTGCTGGGTCGCACGGGCTGATTGTATTACCCTCAGAGGGTTTGCCACGATGGGCGCGAGTTGAGGGGCGTTTGTCCTGACTTCAACCAGGTGAAAGCCTGGGTATACTCAGCATATGGTGCAGATTGCGGTGCCGAAGGAATCTGCCCCTGGCGAGCGCCGGGTGGCCCTCACCCCGGAGGTGGTGGGCCGCTTGGTCAAGGAGGGGTGTGCGGTGCGCCTGGAGGCTGGTGCGGGGGCATCGGCTTTCTTCTCGGACGAGGCCTACCGGCAGGCCGGTGCCCAGGTCGTGGGGGCAGAGGAGGTGCTCGAGGGGGCCCAGATCGTGCTCACGGTGGGGCCGCTCGAGGCCGCGGCGCTGCCCCGCGTTTCCCACGAAGCCATCCTCATCGGCTTCCAGTATCCCCACCGCGATCCCAAACGGGTGGAAGCCCTGGCCGACTGGGGCATCAGCACGCTGGCGATGGAGCTCATCCCCCGCATCACCCGCGCCCAGAGCATGGACGCGCTCTCCTCGCAGGCGACGGTCGCAGGTTACCGGGCGACTTTGATTGCGGCGCAACTGTCGAGCCGCTTCTTCCCCATGCTCACCACCGCCGCCGGGACCATCCGCCCTGCCAGGGTGCTGGTGATGGGCGTGGGGGTGGCTGGGCTTCAGGCCATCGCCACGGCTAAGCGTCTGGGGGCCAACGTCTGGGCCTACGACGTGCGCAAAGCGGCTGCCGAGCAGGCTTTGAGCCTGGGAGCCAAGGTGATCGAGCTGCCCATCAGCGCCGAAGGCGAAGGGGGCTACGCCCGCGAGCTGACCGAGGAAGAGCAGGCCATTCAGCAAGGAGCGCTGGCTCAGCAGGTGGGGCAGATGGACGTGGTGATCACCACCGCTCAAATTCCCGGTCGCAGGGCCCCCATGTTGGTGAGCGCCGAGATGGTGGGTCGCATGGCTCCCGGCTCGGTCATCGTGGACGTAGCAGCGGAGTCGGGCGGCAACTGCGAGCTCACCCGGCCTGGGGAGACCCTCGAGGTCGGAGGCGTGCGCATCGCCGGGCCGCTCAACCTTCCCAGCGAGTTACCCATTCACGCCAGCGAGATGTACGCCAAGAACCTCTACAACCTGTGCAGACTGCTCATCAAAAACGCCGAGCTGGCCCCCGACTGGTCCGATGAAATCCTGGCCGGGGCGCTGCTCACCCATCGGCACGAGATCACCCACGAGCCAACCCGGAGCCTGGTCGGAGCGTGAGTGAGCGCGAAGGACGCCCTGCTGCAACGTCCCTTGGAGGTCTGAGCGTGGATAGTACCTGGGCAGCTTTATACATCTTCCTGTTGGCCGCCTTCACCGGTTATGAAGTCATCAGCCGGGTTCCGGTGATCCTGCACACGCCCTTGATGTCGGGTTCTAACTTCATTCACGGGGTCGTGTTGGTAGGGGCGATGGTGGTGCTGGGTCACGCCGATACTACCCTCGAGCGCGCCATCGGCTTCATCGGGGTGGTGCTGGGTGCGGCCAACGCCGCCGGAGGATACGCCGTCACCGAGCGGATGCTCGAGATGTTTGAAAGGAAGCCGAAGGGAGGTCAGTAGCCCATCGTCGATGGCCTATCGTTCAATGGATACCTTCGTTCAACTCGTCTATTTTCTGACCGCGTTGGTCTTTATCCTTGGCCTCAGGCGCATGTCGGCTCCCGGCACGGCCCGCAGCGGCATCGTGTGGGCGGGTTTCGCGATGGCGGCGGCGACGCTGGTTACTTTCCTGACCCCCGATATGCAGAACTTCGGCCTGATGCTCGCGGCTATCGTGCTGGGCGCGGTCGTGGCCTGGGTCGCGGCCAAGCGGGTCGCTATGACCGATATGCCCCAGATGGTGGCCGTCTACAACGGCATGGGGGGCGGGGCAGCGGGCTCAATTGCCGCGGTCGAGCTGTTGCGCGGAGAGTTCGAGAGCACCGGTCTGATGGCACTGGCGGTGCTGGGGGCGCTCATCGGGGCGCTTTCCTTCGCTGGTAGCCTCATGGCCTTCGCCAAGCTACAGGGGCTCGTCTCGAGCCGACCGCTGGTCTTCCCGTTCCAGCGCCCCCTCAACCTGGCTGTGCTGCTGGTCGCGGTCGGGGTGGGGGTCTGGCTGTTGCGCGATGACGCAGCGCTCTTCATCCTGCTCTTTTTCCTCGCGGCGCTCACCTTTGGCGTGTTGGTGACCTTGCCCATCGGGGGAGGCGACATGCCGGTGGTGATTTCCTTGTTCAACGCCCTTACTGGTCTGGCGGTGGGCTTCGAGGGCTTTGCCATCGGTAATGCGGCCCTGATCGTGGCCGGGACGGTGGTGGGCGCGGCGGGGACGCTGCTCACCGTGCTCATGGCTAGGGCCATGAATCGCTCCATTGCCAGCGTGGTGCTGGGGGGCTTCGGAGTCGAGCAAGCCGATGGGGAGGTAAAGGGTAGCCTCAAACCCATCGAGGTGGACGATGCCGCGGTGCTGTTGGGTTATGCCTCCAAGGTGATCTTCGTGCCGGGGTACGGCATGGCGGTGGCCCAGGCCCAGCACAAGCTGCGCGAGCTGTCGGATTTGCTCGAATCCAAGGGGTCGAGGTCAAGTACGCCATCCATCCGGTAGCCGGGCGCATGCCCGGCCACATGAACGTGCTGCTGGCCGAAGCCGGGGTGGCCTACGAGAAGCTGTATGACCTCGAGGAGATCAACCCCGAGTTTCCCACCGCCGATGTGGCGGTGGTGATCGGGGCCAACGACGTGGTCAACCCGGCGGCCCACCGTCAGGGCTCGCCGCTCTACGGCATGCCCATCCTCGATGTGGACAAGGCCCAGAATGCCATCGTGATCAAGCGCGGTCAGGGCAAGGGTTTTGCCGGTGTCGAAAACGAGCTCTTCTATGCCGAGAACACCCGCATGCTCTATGGCGACGCCCAGAACGTGTTGGGCAAACTGGTGCAGGCCTTGAAGAGGCTGTAGCCGGGCTGCTATGTCCTAGCAAAGCCCCTTCTGTAGGGGCGGGCACAGGGTCCGCCCCTTTCCCCTACTTGACACAAATGCGCTGCGAGCGGTAATGTGCATCCCGGAAGCAATTCCAACAGCTTTTAGCACGCTAAACGGATACCAAAAGCGAATTTGTCCGGTTGAGCGAGTGCCGTTTTCGTGCCCCTGACTGTTGGAAGCGATTCCGCAAGTAAGGAGGAGCGCAATGAAGCTGAGCAAGTGGCTGATTGTAGCCCTATCGCTGACGGTAGGTGCTGCTTCCCTGGCGCAGGGAGTGACCATTCGTGTGGCGGGTGATTCCACTGCGGTGGGCGAGGGTGGCCGCTGGATGAAGGCCAAGGCCGAGGAGTGGGCCAAGAAAACGGGTAACAAGGTCGAGTACATCGATTCCCCCGCCGATACCAACGACCGCCTGGCACTGTACCAGCAATACTGGGCTGCCAAGAGCCCCGACGTCGACGTGTACATGATCGACGTGATCTGGCCCGGCATCGTCGCCCCCCACGCTGCCGACCTCAAGCAGTTCTTCACGGCTCAGGAGCTGTCGCAGTTCTTCCCCCGTATCGTCGAGAACAACACCATCAAGGGTAAACTCACCTCGATCCCCTTCTTCACCGACGCTGGGCTGCTGTACTACCGCACTGACTTGTTGCAGAAGTACGGCTACTCCAAGCCTCCGGCGACCTGGGCCGAGCTCGAGGCCATGGCCACCAAGATCCAGGCCGGTGAGCGCGCCAACAACAAGGACTTCTGGGGCTTTGTGTTCCAGGGCAAGAGCTACGAGGGCCTGACCTGCGACGCGCTCGAGTGGATCTACTCCTTCGGCGGCGGCTTGGTGGTCGAACCCGACGGAAAGATCTCCATCAACAACGCCAACGCCCGCGCTGCTTTGACCACCGTGCGCGGCTGGATCGGCAAGATCGCCCCTCCCGGCGTGACCAGCTACGCTGAGGAAGAAGCCCGCAACGCCTTCCAAAACGGCAACGCTGCTTTCATGCGCAACTGGCCCTACGCCTACGCGCTGGCTCAGGAAGCCAACAGCCCTGTCAAGGGCAAGGTCGGCGTGACCGTGTTGCCCAAGGGTCCCGGTGCCAGCGGTAAGAACGCCGCCACCCTGGGCGGCTGGCAGCTCATGGTCGCGGCTTACTCCAAGAACCAGAAGGTCGCCGCCGACCTGGTGCGCTACCTCACCAGCGTCGAGGTGCAGAAGGACAACGCCGTCAACCTCTCCCGTCTACCCACTCGTCCGGCGCTGTACAACGACAAGGACGTGCTGGCGAAGAACCCCTGGTTCAAGGATTTGCTGCCGGTGTTCCAGAACGCCGTGGGTCGCCCTTCGGGCGTGGCCGGAGCCAAGTACAACCAGGTCTCCGAAGCTTTCTGGACCGGCGTGCACGAGGCCATCAGCGGTCAGAAGACCGCCGACGTGGCCCTGCGGGAAATCGAAGCAAAGCTGCAACGCATCCTGCGCTGAGCTTCAGGGCACGGGGGCTGGGATTTCCAGCCCCCGGCTTTTTAGCTATGCTTTGGATCGAGCAACATGGGATTTTCACTTCGCGGATAAAGGCAGGTGAACGATGCTAACTGTCCGTCAAACCCGCTTGGCCTGGCTGCTGGTGCTTCCAACCTTGCTGGTGGTGGTCCTGGTAGCGGGTTATCCCTTGGCCCAGGTGTTTTACTACTCCTTTTTCAAGGCCGATATCGCTTTTGTCGAGCGGCCCGAGTTCGTGGGCTTTGAAAACTACCTCTTCCTGCTGCGGGACCCCGATTTTCGCGTTGCTTTCTGGAACACCCTGAAGTTCACCTTCTGGTCGGTGAGCCTCGAGACCATTCTGGGTCTGGCCATCGCCCTCATCGTGCACTCCAACTTCAAGGGGCGGGGTCTGGTGCGCACCGCCATCCTCATCCCCTGGGCCATTCCCACGGTGGTCTCGGCCAAGATGTGGCAGTGGATGCTCAACGATATCTATGGCGTCATCAACGTCATCGGGACCAAGCTGGGCATCCTGAGCAGTAAGGTGGCCTTCCTGGCCAACCCGAACCTGGTGCTGCCTGCGATCATCGCGGTGGACGTGTGGAAGACCACTCCCTTTATGGCTTTGCTGCTTTTGGCCGGGCTGCAACTCATCCCCTCCGACATCTATGAAGCCGCCGACATCGACGGGGCGAGCAAGTGGCAGCAGTTCTGGACCCTTACCCTGCCCCTCCTGACCCCGGCTTTGGTGGTGGCCCTGATCTTCCGCACCCTCGACGCGCTGCGGGTCTTCGACGTGATCTTCGTGATGACGGGCGTCAACACGGCCACCAAGAGCCTGGCGGTCTACAACCGACAAACCCTCATCGACTTCCAGGATTTGGGCTATGGATCGGCTATATCGGTGGCGATCCTGGTGATCATCATGATTTTCGTGGTGCTGTACATGCGCTTCGTGGGGGGGGTGGGGCGTCATGACTAAAGGGCCCTGGCTCATCGTCCGGCGCCTTCTGTTCTATGCGCTGGTGGTCTTCGTGGTGGTCTACAGCGTCTTCCCCTTCTACTGGGCGGTGATCTCGAGCTTCAAACCCAGCGACGCGCTCTTCAGCTCCAACCCCAGCTTCCTGCCCATCCCCTTCACGCTCTCACAGTACGAGAACGTCTTCAGCGGCGCGGCCTTCGGGCGCAACCTGATCAACTCGCTCATCGTGGCGGGCTTTGCTACCCTGATCTCGCTGGTGCTGGGCGTGCTCTCGGCCTACGCATTGGGCCGCCTGCGCTTCCCGCCTAAGAACGCGGTGCTCTACATCGTGCTGGCCATGACCATGTTCCCGCAGGTTTCGGTGCTTTCGGGCATGTTCGTGTTGCTGCGCCAGCTGGGCCTGTTCAACACCTATGGCGGCCTGATCTTCTCCTACTTGCTCTTCACGCTGCCCTTCACCATCTGGGTGCTGACGGGCTATTTCCGGGGGTTGCCACGGGAGCTCGAGGAGGCCGCCTACGTCGATGGGGCCACCCCCATGCAGACCTTGCTGCGGGTGATGCTGCCCCTCACCGGCCCCGGCCTGGTCACCACCGGCCTGCTGGCCTTCATCCAGGCCTGGAACGAGTACCTCTTCGCCCTGACCTTCACCATCGGCAACGAAGTCAAGACGGTGCCGGTTGCCATTGCCTCCTTTGGCGGGGCCACGCCCTTCGAGATCCCCTGGGGCTCGATCATGGCGGCTTCGGTCGTCGTGACGGTGCCGCTGGTAATCATGGTGCTGGTGTTCCAGCAGCGCATCGTGGCAGGGCTTACGGCGGGGGCGGTGAAGGGGTAGGTTGTTGGGGGTCGATACCCGATAGCTGAACGCTGAACGCTCTCTCTCTACCCCCCCTTGGCAAGGGGGGCCGGGGGGATACTCCCTCCCCGCGGGCGGGGAGGGCGGGGGAGGGGTTTCCTTCACCACGCGCCACGAGCCTCCCGCTGACGGCTGATGACTGATACCAGATTCGGTCAGTTCGTTCCCGAATGGGGACGAACTGACCCGACCGAAGGGATGCGCTTGCTTCGCCGACCGTCAGGGAGGGGTGTGCTCTAGGATTCAAAAAGATAACCCAAGTTGCTACCTAAGCGATTTTCTCCGCGATAAGACGGATGTCGTGCGCCAGGACGAAAGCAAGCACCTTCAAGACAAACCCCTCCTGCGTCACGGCATGAATCCGCCGGGGGAAAAGACCGTGCAACATGCTCCCCACCGTCTCCACCACCCGCCGCCCTAGGATGGCTAGGTACTGGGACCACGGCACATACCGCCTGCTCCTCCGCTTGCGAATGGGCATCACCTCCACCCCCAACGCCTCCCGCATCACGTCCTCCCACACGTAGCTCTCATACCCCCGGTCCATGTACAGCGCCTTCCCCTCCTCCACCTCCAGGGGCAGAAGGAAGAGCGAGCCCAAGTCGTGCACGCCCCCGGGAGTAAGGGCCACCTCGTGCACGAAGAGGCCATCGTCCACCAAAAGGTGCAGCTTGAAGCCGTGGAAGTAAACCCCCGAAAGACCCGCTCCGGGGCCAGCTTGCACCTTGGGGCCCGGATGTTCTCGCAGAGGGGAAGGGGGGACGATCCCCTGTCGGGACGGCATAGCCGTACACCAGGGGGAAGGTATCCAGAGCGTACCCCTGGGCTTGGTGCAAATGCTTCCAGAGGTGGGAGAGGAGGGGTAGGAGGGCCAGGAGGTGGGGTTTGAGGGCGTGGACCCTGCGGTTGAAACGGCTTGGGGAGGGGAGGTGGGAGAAGAGGGCAAAGTCTTGGGCGAAGGTCAGGGCCCTTCGGTGGTTGCCGCCGAAGTGGAGGGCGGAGAGGATGGCGAGGGTGAGGATGGTGCTGGAGGGGGTTTTGGTCTGAGGGTCGTCTTTGTGGCCCAGGAGGGGGAGGAGGTCGTCTATAATGCAGAAGGCCGCTATGGTTTCGCGAAGCATAGCGGCCTACATTTTTGCATCCCGGCGAAGGAAGTAGGTGGCAACTTGGGTAAAGATAGCCTCTGAAGGTCTTTGGTTTGGGTGATTATCTTTTTGAATCCGGTATGAAAGCTGTTAACCGCCTCACGGCAGCCGCTCGGGGACGTGCTCGAGCCGCTCGCGGCTTAGGAACAGCAGGGTGCCCTGGTGTGGGGGGAGTTCGAGCGTCAGCTCCTCGAGGGGTCCCTGTCCTGGGGGGCCTTTGGCCGGGTCGAGGGCGAAAAGGGGGGGCTCGAGGCCGAGGTCGGCCAGGGGGTAGCGCCGGGGGGCGGGCTCGTCGGTGGGGTTGAAGAGGAAGACGGCTGCTCCGTGGGCCGGGTTGCCGCGCACCTGCACGAGCACCGGGTCGCCGGTGCCGAGCAGGGGGAAGCGGCAGCCGCCGGGGGCGGCCTCCAGGCACTGCCGCCACAGCTCGAGGCGGGCGGGGGAGAGCTCGTCGAGGGCGTCGCTGGTGAGCATGACCCCGCCCATCATCGCGGCGAAGCGGGTCAGGGATTCCTGCTCGAGGGGGCTCAGGTGGTGGAAGCGCTCGCGCAGCAGCACGCAGTCGGGGTCGGCCTCCCACAGCAGGTGGTTGCCGAAGTTGCGCAGCGCCAGCCCGTGCAGCCGCTCGCGGGCGTCGGGCGGCCACTCGGCCCCCACGTCCCGCCCGGTGCGGATGCCGTCCACGAGCCCCACCGAGGGCCATAGGGGGGCGCCGCAGCCCACCCACAGCGCCTCCCCGATCTCCTGGCGGATCATCCGGGCCACCGTGCGCCAGATCTCGACGCGGGTGAGGCCGGGGGTGTGGTGGAGGGCGCGGTCGGGGCCGTGTTCCATGCCGAAGAACATGAAGTCGGTCTTGAAGTAGGCGCAGCCCCACTCCCGCCGCCAGGTGCGCAAGACCTGGCGCAGGTGCTCGAGCGCCTCGGGGTGGGTGGCGTCGAGGACGTAATACTCCTCGCTGCGCTTGTGCCAGCGGAACTCGCCGTAAAAGCGCATCTGCACCAGCGGGCCGCCGGTCTGCCGGTCGCGCACCACCCAATCCGGGTGAAGGCGGTAGAGGCGGCTGCGGTTGCCCACCACGAAGGGCGCGATCCACAGGCCCGGGACGAAGCCGGCGGCCCGGACGTCGTCGAGCAGGGGCTTCATCCCGCGGGGGAACTGCGGCCTGACCTCGAGCCAGTCGCCCATCTCGGGGGTGAAGCCGTCGTCGATCTGGAAGACCCGCATGGGCAGCCCTTCGCGCCGGGCCACTTCCCCCACGCCCCGCAGGTGCTCGAGCAGGTTCTCCTCGCTGATCGAGCCGTAGAGGTTGTACCACGAGCACCAGCCGGTGATGGGCTCAGGGGGGCGGCGCGGGGGCGGGTCGGCGGCCTGGGCAACGGCCCGGGCCCACTCCCGCAGCGCCGCCTCGACCCCGGCGTGGGCGAAGGCCAGCAGGGTCTCCGAAGCGCAGCGCCCGCCGGGGCCAGGGGCCTTGCGGTCCCAGAGGGTCTCGACGGTCAGGCCGTCCGGGGCCAGCGTGAAGCGGTGCTGGAAGCGGTCGTGCCGCTCGAAACCCAGCACCGCGCTGCCCGGGCCTTCGCGGGGGAGCAACTGGGTCAGGGCGTAGCCGGTGCGGGGTTGGGGGATGGCCTCGAGGTCTACGTACTCCGCCCCGTCCCAACTGTGGTAGCCCTGGCGCAGGGCGGCCCGCACCCCCTCCAGCCGCGCGAAGTGCAGCCCGAAGCTGTCGAGGACGAGATCGGCGGGGGAGCCCTCGAGCCGGTAGCTCACCCGGCAGCGGTCGCCCTCTACCCGCGCCTCCAGGCCGAAGCGGCCCTCGGGGAGGGCGTACTCGAGGCTCAACCCGTGCGCATCCTTCCGGACGTGCGTGGGCTCGGCGCGGTGCGTCGTCCCGTTCACCACCGGGTAGCACCGGCGCAGCGCGACGCGGGACGAACGCAGGCTCAGGGCGTGGTCCTCGAGCAGCGGCCTCATCGCAGCCGCACCTCCTGCCCGGTCTCGGCGGACTGGCGGGCGGCCAGGGCGAACTCGAGCGACTTCGCGCCCTCCCGGATGGGCGTGCGGGCGGGGCGGTCGTCGCGGATGGCCCGGATGAGGTCGTGCATCTGGGCCAGGAAGAGGTCGCGGGCCGACCCGACCTCGAGGGGGGGTTGCTCGGGGCCGGTAGTGAAGTGGAAGGTGGCGCGGTTGGGGTCGGTGAAGTCGGCGGTGAGCTTCTGCGCGACCAGACGGAAGTCCTTGATCCAGCGGCCCGGGATGGCCCCGTTGGTGGCGTAGACCACGCCCAGCGCGCCCCCCTCGAAGGCGGCGACGGTGGCGCTCACGTCCTCGGCGGTGTAGCCGGGGGTGTCGCGGTGGAAGAGGTTGGCGGCCTTGGCGTAGACCGTCACGGGGTCGCCCAGCAGGTAGCGCAGCAGGTCGAAGAGGTGGATCACCTGCTCGACCATCTGCCCCCCCGAGCGGGCCCGGTCGCGCCACCAGGGGGCGTGCAGGGCATTGCAGAAGTAGCGGGCGCTGACGAGCCCGACGGGGCCGGTGTCCAGGCTTTGCAGGCGCTCGAGCGCCTCCCCGAAGCGGTACATGAAGCCCACCTGGGTCTTGATGCCCGCCTGCTCGGCGGCCTCCACCATGCGCCAGGCCAGGGGGAGCTCGAGGGCGATGGGCTTCTCGATAAGCAGGTGGACCCCGCGCCGTGCGGCCTGCTCCACCTCGTCGGAGTGGCCGTAGGGCGGCAGGGCGACGATCAGGAGGTCGAGGCCGGCGTGCTCGAGCAGGGCGTGGTGGTCGGCGAAGACGGCGGCCTTGCCGTCGGTGAACTCCGCGGCGAGGGCCTGGGCCTTGTGGAGGTTGCGGTCGCAGAAGGCGACGAGCCGGGCTTCGCCCTGCAGCTCGAGCAGCACTCGCGCGTGGGCGCGGGCGATGCCGCCGCAGCCGAGGATGCCGACACGAAGGCGCTTCATGGTTGTGGGAACTCCAGCACGGCCTGCACCACCTGCTCGGGGGTCTGGTCGAGGGCTTCGAAGAGCGCAGCGGCCTCCTCGAAGGGCCGGACGTGGGTGACGAGGGGGCGCAGGTTGAGCACGCCCTCGTGCTGGAGCCGGATGGCGGTCTGGGCCTGGCGCACGTCGTCCCAGCGGTACTTGAGCTCGGGGTCGGGGCCGGAGATCTGCGAGCAGACGAGGTTGATGCGGTTGTGATGGAACTCCTCGCCCAGCCGCAGGCCCTGGGCCTCGCCCTGGAAGAAGCCCATCGCCACCACCCGCGCCGAGTAGGCCGCCGCCCGGATGGCCTCGTTCAGGGCCTGGGTCGAGCCCGTGACCTCGAGGCACACGTCGGCCCCGCGCCCGCCGGTGAGGTCCTTGATGGCCTCGGCCACCTTGACGGCGCGGGCGTCGAGGGTGACGGGGGTGCCCAGCCTCCGGGCGAGCTCGAGGCGCGCCGGGTGCAGGTCCACCCCGATCACCAAAGCCCCCGAAGCCCGGGCCATCTGCGCCACGATCTGGCCCAGCGCCCCCAGCCCGAACACCGCCACCGTCTCGCCCAGCCGGATGCGCGCGTCGTGGACGCCGTTGAGCGCGATGGAGCCGATGCGCGAGAAGATGCCCAGCAAGGGGTCGAGGCCCTCGGGAAGCTGCCGGGGCCGCAGGTAGGCCGCGCTCAGTACGGCGTGGGTGGTGTGGCTCCACACCCCGAATACCCGCGTCCCGGGGGGCAGGTCGCCGGCGGCGGAGCCCGCCTCCACCACCTCGCCCACCTCCTCGTAGCCCCACCCGCGTAGGGGATAGGGCGTGCTGGGGGCGGCGTCGGCGAGGAAAAGCCGCCGCTTGGGGTCCCAGCGCTTGTGGACGTAGGGGTTGGTGCCGCGGTACGCAGTGAGTTCGGTCCCCGCGCTGATCCCGGAGTAGAGCGTGCGCACCCGCACCTCCTCCGGCCCCAGGGGCGGGTCGTCGTAGTCCTCGAAGCCGATCTGGCGGGGGGCGGTGAAGATCAGTCGTCGTGCCACGGGAGTCCTTTCAGTCGAGAAATGTCGATAGTCGATAGCCCATAGCCCCTCGCGTTTAGCGTCTTGCGTCTTGCGTTCGGCGTACGGCCTACTCGTCCACCACCCAGGCCGCCTGGTAGGGCCGGAGGATGCCCGTGAACCACTTCCCGCTGACGAGGTCGCGGCCCACCCGGCTGACCACCTGCGAGCGGGACGTGACGTTGATATAGCAGCCCACGCTCTGCTCGCCGCTGCCGCGCACGATACGCAGCACCTCCTTGGAGGGCAGGACCTGCTGGGGGGCGTTGGGGTGGAAGGCGGGGTGGGAGGCGCGCACGCGCAGGAGGTGGGTGTAGGCCGCCAGCACCTTCGAGGCCCTCGAGCCGGGGTCGCTGAGCAGCTCGCCGAGCTCCTCCTTCGTGAACTTGTGCCGGTTGAGCCGCCGGTTGATGCCGCTCTCCGCCAGCGCCTTGTGGTCGGAGGGCGAGCCGAAGAGGCTGTGGACGTAGACACCGGGCACCCCCTGGAGGCTGAGCAGGATGGCGTTGGCCGCCATGAAGCGGGCGATCTGCAGGCTTTCGGGCTCGGGCTGCTCGAGGTAGGGGTGGTTGAGGGCGTCGAAAAGCGTCAGGCACAGCTCGTAGGGCACCGGGCCCTCAGGAGTGTCCTTGTAGTTGACCCGGCCGCCGTGGTCGAGGGCCATCTGCATGAGGGCCGCGATCTCGACGGGCTCGAGGATGCCGCCCGCGGGCACCACGCCCAGCCCGTCGTGCGAGGCGAGGAAGTTGAAGAAGGTGGTGTGGGGGGAGGGGGGCTCGAGGGTGGCGGCCCACTGCGCGAGCTTAGTGGCGTCGCCGGTGCGGAAGGTGTGCAGTACCAGTGGCGGCAGCGGGAACTGGTAAACCATCTGCGCCTCGTCCTGCCCGTTGCCGAAGTAGGCGACGTTGTCGCGGTGCGGCACGTTGGTCTCGGTGACGAGCAGCACCCAGGGGGCTACGGCGTCGAGCACCAGGCGCAGCAGCTTGACGATGCGGTGGGTGCCCTCGAGGTGCATGCAGGAGCTGCCGATCTCCTTCCAGATGAAGCCCACCGCGTCGAGCCGGATGAGCTGTGCCCCGTGGCGCACGTAGTGCAGTAGGGCCGAGACGACCTCGAGCAGCACCTCGGGGTTGGCGTAGTTGAGGTCGATCTGGTCGGGGGAGAAGGTCGTCCAGACTAGCTTCTCGCCGCTAGGGGTCTGGAAGGGGGTGAGCAGGGGCAGGGCCCGGGGCCGGAACACCGCGCTGAGGTCGGTGTCGGGCGGGGCGGTGATGAAGTAGTCGCGGTACTTGGGGTTACCTTGCAAGAAGCCCTGGAACCAGGGGCTCGAGGCCGAGACGTGGTTGCACACCAAATCCACCATCAATCGGAAGTCCTTCCCGATGGCCTCGATGTCCGACCAGTCCCCCCACCCCGGCGCGACGGCCTTGAAGTCCGTCACGCTAAAGCCGTCGTCGGAGGTGGCGGGGTAGAAGGGTAGGATGTGCACCCCGGAGAACACCCCCTGCAGGTGGTCGCGTAGGAAGCCGTGCAGGGTTCGCAGCGGGGGCTCATCCTTCGCCCGGATCTGGTCGCCGTAGGTGATGAGGATGGCGTCCTTCTCGCTCCAGCGCCCAGGGCTCGAGACGGCCCCGGTCTTGGGGAAAGCCTCGAGCAGCTGCAGAAGCTGCTCGAGCACGCTCCTGGCCTGAGGGGGATAGAGGAACTCGAGGTGCTCCAACATCCGGTGGGCAATCTCGGAAGGAATCGACATTGTTGGTACAAAGATATTACGGGGAGGCATTAGTGATCAGCCGTCAGCGGTCAGCCGTCAGCCGCCGGCGTCGAGGGCCAAGGGGTCTGGCGTCTTGCGTTTGGCGTTTAGCCATCAGCACCCTCCGCCGCCCAGTCCAGCCACATCGCCGCCGTCCAGGAGAAATTCCTCCCACCCAGCCCGGCGCCGCTCACGGGGTGGTAGTACTCGCTGAAACCCGAGACTTCGGCCAGATCGCGGGTGTCCTGGCGCAAGCGCTCGGCGAGGGCGAGGTGGCCGTACTCGCGGAAGCCAGTGGCGATGAGACGGTTGACCACCGCCCACACCGGGCCGCGCCAGTAGCGCTGGGGCTCGAACTTGGGGTGGGTGGGGTCGGTGCTGGGCACCAGGTAGCGCACCTGGCGGCCCCAGGCCTCGAGGGTATGGGCCAGCCGCTCGGCCCGCTCGGGGCTGGCGGTCCCCGCGTATAGCGGTAGGAAGGAGGCGTTGGTGCCGACGCGGATGGGCGCGTTCTGCACGAGGTCGTAGTTGTGGTAGAGCCCGCTCTCCTCGTCCCATAGGCTTTCGATGGCGGGTCCGCTGGTCCGGAGCCAGCCCTCGATCTCGGCCTCGTCGCCAAAGCCGAAACGCTGCGAGAGCCACAGCAGGTCGCGGTTGGCGCGGTGCAGCGCGCAGTCGATGAGCAGGCTGACCACGCGGAAGGGGCACTCGCGGTGCAGGCGTAGCTGATCGTAACCGGCGCGCTTGTAGATTTCCAGCAGCGACAAGAAGCGGTCGTACTCGGCCTTGTGCGGGCGTTGGCTGGGGTCTACGTGGCTGGTGTCGCGGCGGGTGTAGGGCGGGAGGTCGGGGTCTACCGGGACGCGGGCTAGGGCCTGGTCCCAGGCCGGACTGTTGTCGGCCCCTGTCTCCCAGGGGTGGAAGGTGGTCATGAGGCCGGTGTCCCGGGGGTCGCGCTCGCGCTTGAACCAGCGGTGGTAGGCCAGGATTCTAGGGTAGAGGGTTCTGGCTTTTTCCTCGGCCAGGGCCTGGTCCTGGGCCCGCTCGAGCATCCAGCGCACGAAGGTCGCCACCACCGGCGGCTGGGTGATGCCCGAGGTGGGCGGGGTGTGGTGGGTTCCCCAGCGCTCGGGGCCCGGAAAATAGCTCGACGCCGCCTTGTGGAAGACGATGTGGGGTAGCATCCCGCTTGCCCACTGGCCCTGGAAGAGCAGCTCGAGCTCCTGCCAGGCCCGCGCTTCGTCGACCCTCATCCAGCCCAACGCGGTGAAACCCGCGTCCCAAAGCCACTGAAAGGGGTAGAGCCCGGCGGTGGGAACGGTGAAGCCGCCGCGGTCGTTGGCCCTGAGGATGCCGATGGCCTCCTGATCCAGCGATTCTCGTGTCTTCATGCCTGCCTCGCGTGCGTGAGCGATTGGCCGCTCGCCGGGTCGAGCCAGCGCAAGCGGCCCGACTGAGGCCTGAGCCAGAGGGTTTGTCCGGGTTTGGCGGCGAAGTCAGGAGGCACCGTGACCTTGAGCGGCTGCTGCTCGTAGGTCAGCGTCAGCAGCAGGTGCGGTCCCAGCGGCTCGACCACCAGGACACGAGCGGGAAAGCTCTGGGGGTGGGGCTCGAGGTGGGCCTCGAGATCTTCGGGCCGCACCCCCAGCAAGACGTCCTTGCCCGGTGGGGGGGAGGGTAACTCCAGGGTCAGCGATTGGATCTGAGCCTGGTTGCCCTCCACCGGCAGCCGCAGGAAATTCATCGGCGGGCTGCCGATGAAGCCGCCCACGAAGGTATCGGCAGGCTCCTGATAGATCTTCATTGGTTCGTCGTACTGCACCACGCGCCCGGCGTTCATCACCGCGATGCGGTCGGCCAGGCTCATGGCTTCCACTTGGTCGTGGGTCACGTAGAGGGTGGTGGTGCGGCTTTCGGCCAGCAGGCGCTTGAGCTCGGCCCGCATCTCCAGGCGCAGCAGCGCGTCGAGGTTGGAGAGGGGCTCGTCCATCAGCAGCACCTCGGGCTCGACGGCCAGGGCGCGGGCCACCGCCACCCGCTGGCGCTGTCCGCCCGAGAGCTGCGCGGGGTAGCGCCCCAGCAGGCCCTCGATGTGCATGAGTGTGGCGGCCCGCTCCACCTGGGCCCTGATGCGCTCCGGCGGGGCCTTTTGCATCCTGAGCCCGAAGGCGATGTTCTCGAAGACGGTGAGGTGGGGAAAGACCGCGTAGTTTTGGAAGACCATCGCGATCTTGCGCGAGCGTGGTGCAAGCGCCGTCACCTCGCGATCTCCGATGAACACCCGCCCACTATCAGGGTGCTCGAGCCCGGCGATAATGCGCAACAGCGTGGTCTTACCGCAGCCCGAAGGCCCCAGCAGTACCACGAATTCCTGGTCGCGCACCTCGAGTGAGACCCCACCCAGGGCTTTGACCTTACCGAAGAGCTTTACGATGTTTTCCACTCGAATTCCGGCCATAAACCTCCCAAGGGTCGTAAGCCCTACGTTGTGTGCGACATACAAGACGTAGGACGTATGACATCGAGCTCAGCGGTTCGCGATCCCCCACAGCGTGAACAGGTAGCGCCGGATGGCGAAGATGAACACCAGCGCGGGCACGATGAGGAAGAAGCCCCCGGCAAAGCGGAAGGGCAGGGGGGAGTCGTTGAGGGCGGTGAGGAGGAAGGCGGGGAGGGTGCGTTCGCGCAGGGTGAGCAAAGTGGCGGCGAAGACCTCGTTCCAGGAGATCACGAAGGCAAAGATGGCCGTGGCTGCCAGCCCAGGCAGAGCCAGGGGTAGCACCACTTTGAGGAAGGCCTGAACGCGATTGCAGCCCAGGGTCCAGGCGGCCTCCTCGAGCTCCTTGGGGATGCCTAAAAAGAGGCTGCTGGTCACCAGTACCGCGAAGGGCAGGGCCAGCGCGGTATGCACCAGGGCTACGCCCAAAGGGGTATCGTAGAGCCCTAGATTGATGAAGCGCACCGCCAGTGGGATCGCCAAGATCGCCAGCGGAAAAGCCCGGGTCAGGAGGATCAGGATGCGGTAGGCGTCGGCTCCAGCAAAGCGGTAGCGGGCCAGGGCATAGCCGGCGGGAGCGCCCAGGAGCACCGCGAACAGCAGGGTCAGGCCGGCGACTATGAGGCTGTTGCCGATGGCTTTACCTACCCCCGTGACCCCGAAGAAGAAGGAGATGGTTTCTAGGGAGAAGCGTTGTGGCAGGATGCCCTTGGGCCAGGCGAACACCGAAGCGCGATCGCTGAAGGCCAGCGTGGCGATCAAGAAGATTGGCACGATGACCCATAGCGCTATCAGCACGGCCAGCGCCAGATAGATCGTGCGGTTGATCATGCGACCACCTCCTGCCGAGGGCGCATGAGCCTGAGGTAAAGCAACGTCGCTAGCACCGAGATACCCAGGATCAGCACCGAGTACGCCGCCGCCACGCCGGGGTTCTGGTAAGCGTTGTACCAGAAGTAGGCTTCCCCGGCCAGAACCGGCAGGTTGCGCCCACCCAGCGCCACCACCACCGCGAAGACTTCCAGCGCCAGTATCGTTCGCAGGATCAGCGCCACCTGCAGGCTGGGCATGAGCAAGGGCAGTGTGACCCTCCAAAAACGACGCCAGGGAGTCGCGCCGAAGACCTCGGCGGCCTCGCTGTACTCCTTGGGGATGAGCTGCAAGCCAGCCACCAGGATCACAAAAACGATGGCCGTCGCCCGCCAGACCTCAGCCGCCACCACTGCCAAAAACAGCATCGCCGGGGTCTCGTAGCTCAGCCATAACCTCGGCTCGTGGATGAGGCCCAGGGCTTGCAGGAAGCTGTTGAGGTAGCCCCGCTCGGTAAAAATAGCCAGCCACGCAATGCCGGCGGCCAGATCGGAGATCCCCAGGGGAATCGTCCAGACGTACAAAAACAGGTCGCGCCCCCTGGAGATTCCTCCCAACAGCATCGCCATGCACAAGGCCAAGATTACCTGTAGGGGCACCACCACCACGGCCAGAAGCACGGTGTATTTGAGGGCATCCTTGAAGTAGAGGTCGGCGGCCATGCGCTGAAAGTGCTCGAGCGTCCACCCCTCACTTCCCCGGATCGACAGCAACAGGGCTTCCACCAGCGGCCAGGCGAACAAAAATAGCAGGAAGATCACGCTGGGTAGGACCAGCAGGTAAGGGATGTACCGTTCGCTGCGCATAAGTTAGTCCCTTCGTGTGCCGAAGGCCGAACGCGGCTCGTATGCCAAAGGCCCTCGACAAACCGCGAACTCCAGGCCGGCCGTCAGCCATCGACCTCTGGCTAGTTCACCGGGCACGGGCCTTCGCTGACAGGATCGGGTGACCAGCAGGGGGCTTTAGCGTCGTTCATGACGCGCCGCAGGTTGATGGCCTCGCTGTCGAGCACTCGCCGAATGTCCTCACCCCGCAGGACGATGCGGGCGAAGGTATCCTGGAAGACCTTGTTGTACTCCCCGCCCCTGGCCCCTAGGCCTACCGGCAGCAGGCTGGGCAAGGCGACATTGCTCTGGGCCTGCCGGGCGATGGCATCTGCGGCCATGCGGGTGCCTTGGGGTAGGTTGTCGGGGAGCTTGGCCTGGATGACCGGGAAGAAGCCGTTCTCTACCAGGGTGGTGATCTGCACCTCGGGGCGGGTCAGGTACTCGATGAGGGCCACCGCGCCGTCCCGGTTGGGGGCGTTCTTGGGGATGCCCAAACCGGCGAGCACCGGCATGAAGCCGCGGCCATAGGGTCCGATGGGGGCGGGGAAAGCCACGAAGTCATTCGGCTTTTGGTTCAGCCCGTCGCGCAGCCGGGCAATGTGATCCCAGGCCACCCAGACCTCCCCGGACAGGAGCGGCTCTTGCATGAAGTCATAGGTGGTGGACTGCGGGTTGACGAACTGCCACAGACCCTTGAACTCGCTCCACATGCGCTGGGCTTCGTCGCTACGGAACTTGCTTACCGCGCTCTTGGTGTAGGAGGGGTAGAGGTAGCCCTGCGTGAAGCGGTGCATCAGCCCCCTGGGGCCGGCGGGGAAGCCCAGCAGGCGCTTGCCGGTGGCCCTTTGGATGTTGGCGCCCCATTCCTTGAGCTGCGAGTAGGTAAGGGTGTTGAGATTGGCCCCAGTAGGCAGGTACTGTAGGGCCTGCTTGTTGGCCACCATGATGTAGGTCGCCTGCATCCAGGGGATGTAGTACTGACTGCCCGTGCCCATTTTGCCCAGGCTGACGAAGGTGGGGGAGAACCTGCGGTCTTTGAGCTGAGCCATCACGTCATCCACGCTGTCCATGGCCCCGGCGGCGATCAGTGGCGGGAAGTCGCCGTGCAATCCCCCTACCAGGCTGACGTTGACCTTACCGGCTTTGGCCTCGGAGAGAATCCGGCTGGTGAAAGGGGCGTTGTCCTCGGGGATGAACTCCACGCGCCCGGAGAAGTCCTTGAGGATGACCTGGCGCATGCGCTGGGCCTCCTCGATGGGGGTGAACTGGGTGGAGACGAACAGCACCGATTGCTGCTGAGCGAACACCGCTGCCAGTGCCACCAGCGCTGCACCGATCAGACTGAAGCCGATCCACTGCTTTTTCATGCCAACCTCCTCGGTCCTTCTAGCTTTGCGGTGGTCCATCCGACCCCCGCAAAATCAACTCGGGTACCCAGATCTCCTGTAACTCCTCGGCGGCGGTCCCCCCCAAGCGCGCCAGGAGCATTTCCACCAGGCGTCGGCCCATCGCGTGGAAGGGTTGGTGCAGGGTGGAGAGAGGAGGGTCGGTGTAGTGGGCCAGAAGAATGTCGTCGTAACCAATGACCGAAACCTCTCGCCCGGCCTTGAGACCCCGCTCGCGCAAGGCCCGCAGGGCTCCGAGGGCCATGAGGTCGTTGGCGCACAGCAGGGCGGTTGGGGGCCGGGGCAAGCCCAGCAGGGCTTGAGTGAGCTGGTAGCCGCTCTCCTCGCTCAGGTCGCCCTCGAGCACCCACTCCGCCCGCAGGGGAAGGCCCGCTTCCGCCAGCGCCCGCTGATATCCCTGCAGGCGGTGCTGGGCGAAGTTGAGCTCGGGAGGAGCCCCGATGAAAGCGATGTCGCGGTGGCCCAGGTTTAAGAGGTGCTGGGCGGCTTTGTGAAGGCCCTGCTCGCCGTCGATGTCCAGGTAGGGGAATGGTTCGTCGATCAGGTCGCTGCGCCCGTGGGCCACGAAGGGGATCTTTCGCTTGAGCAGGTATACGATGCGCTCGTCCAGGCGGCGGGTGCGGGCGAGCACCAAGCCATCTACCCGCTTGCCCTCGACCAGGCGCTCGTAGCAGTTCAGCTCCTGGGGGCCAGGGGGGCTGGTGGTCACCAGCAAATCCAGGCCCGCCTCGGATAGCCCTTCGCCCAGGCCGGCCAGCAACTCCAGGAAAAACGAATCGGCGAAGCGCCCTTGTGGCGCGGGGATCACCACCCCGACGGTCTCGGCGCGGCCTTTGCGCAGGCGTTGGCCCAGGGGGTTGGGGCGGTAGCCCAGCCGGGCGGCGGCCTCGAGCACCCGCTCCCGGGTAGCCGCGCTGACCCGGCTGGGGTTGTTGAGTACCCGTGAAACGGTGGCGATGGATACCCCGGCTTCCAGGGCCACCCTGCGGATGTCGGCGTTGGTTGGGGTAGGGTCGTGTGGCAAAACACCCTCCAAGCCACAGCTTATGAAATCTGCTGCTGCACGTGATGTAAACGTTTTCCACATGCTACCACCTGTGACCGGGTTTGGCAAGGGCCACCACCCGCTTCGATCAGGACTCCGTTCTCCCCCCCCCTGCTGCGCGCCCTGGCCTGGCTCGGGTATGTTAGGGCAATGCACGAGGTTCGCTTCGCTTCCTATCGCTACCGCGAACATGCCCTCCACCTCGAGGGCAGCTATTTCAGGGGCCGGGTCCAACTTTTGCACAAAGGGGAGGCCAGGGTCTGGCGGGTTTTCGTTTGGCACCGCCTGGAGGACGCTCAGAAGGAGAGCTGGGTGATGGAGGGGCTCGAGCCCTTGCCCTTCGAGCTCTACGACGACCTGACCTGCCGGGCCGAGGGAGTGCCCGACCTCAAGCTCTGGCTTGACCCCTTCGGCTTCGCTTGGGAGGGCCTGGAGGCGCTGGAGCTCGAGGCCCACCGCTTCGAGCAGCTGGGCAAGTCCGGCGTGTGGCAGACCAGCGAGTGGACCGCTTTCCACGAGGTCAATGACGGGCTGCCGCTAGGGGCGGGCATGTCCTTGCTCATCAAGGAGAAACTCGAGCGGCGTTACTACGGGCTGGGCGAGCGCACGGGCTTTCTGGACAAGAAGGGCCGTACCTGGACCAACTGGACCACCGATAACCCCACCCACTACCCAGACGCCGACCCGCTCTACCAGGCCCACCCCTTCCTGGTGGGCCTCGAGGGGGAGAGGGCCTGGGGAGTGTACCTCGACGAGACCTGGCGCACCGTCTTCGACCTGGCCTCAGCCGAGGACCACCAGAGCATCATCCGCACCGACGGTCCTACCTTCGACCTCTACCTCATCGCCGGTCCCTCCCCCAAGGAGGTCATCCAGCGCTACACCGCGCTGGTGGGCCGGGCCAGCCTGCCGCCGCTGTGGGCGCTGGGCTACCACCAGTGTCGCTACAGCTATACCCACCAGGAACTGGCGCTGGAGATCGCCCGCGAGTACCGCCGCCGGGAGATCCCCCTCGACGCGGTGTGGCTCGATATCGACTACATGGACGGCTTTAAGGTCTTCACCTTCTCCCCGGGCCGCTTCCCCGACCCCAAACAGCTCAGCTCGAGCCTGCAGGAGATGGGCGTCAAGACCGTGACCATCGTGGACCCCGGCGTCAAGAAGGAGGCGGGTTACCCGGTCTACGAGGAGGGGCACGCCCGGCAGTTCTTCGTGCGCTCGCACCGCGACGAGGAGCTATGGGGCGAGGTCTGGCCCAACCCCGCGGTCTGGCCCGACTTCACCCGCGCCGAGGTGCGCGAGTGGTGGGGCGGGTTGCACCGCTTCTACCTCGAGCGAGGCATCGCGGGTATCTGGAACGACATGAACGAGCCCGCCGCCTTCAGCGTCTTCGGCCAGACCCCCCCCAAGGACAACCGCACCCTGCCCAGCTCGGCCCGCCAGGACAACCGCTACCACGCCGAGGTGCACAACCTCTACGGCTACGGCATGTGCCAGGCCACCTACGAGGGCTTGCGGCGGCTCGAGCCCTCCAGGCGCCCCTTCGTGCTCACCCGCTCGGGCTTCGCAGGCATCCAGAAATACGCCTTCGTCTGGACCGGCGACAACCACTCCTACTGGGAGCACCTCGAGGGCTCCATCCCCATGTTGCTGAACCTGGGCATGAGTGGGGTGCCCTTCGTGGGGGCCGACATCGGCGGCTTCTCGGCCCACGCCGACGGTGAACTGCTGGCGCGCTGGACCTGGCTGGGGGCCTTCTACCCCTTCATGCGCAACCACTCCGGCAAGACCAGCCGCCGCCAGGAGCCCTGGGTGTTCGGTCCCCGCTGGGAGAGCGTCATCCGCGAGGCCATCCGCTTCCGTTACCGCATGCTGCCCTACCTCTACACCCTGGCCCAGGAGGCCACCGTCACCGGCCTTCCACCCATGCGGGCGATGGTGCTCGAGCACCCCCACGACCCCGAAGTGAGCACCCTGCACGACCAGTTCATGTGGGGCAGCGACCTGCTGGTAGCCCCTGCCGTGCGGCCCGGCCAGCGCCACCGCTTGGTCTATCTTCCGCAGGGCGAATGGCAGGACTTCTGGAGCGGTGAAAGCTATGAAGGCCCCATCCACCTGCCCACCGCGACCCCGCACGAGCGCATCCCGCTGTTTCAGCGGGCGGGCAGTGCGATTCCCACCACCAAGGCCGAGCCCCACACCACCGATGCCTACTGGGAGACCCTCGTCTGGCAGCTTTCCCTCGCCCCCGAGATGCGTGGCCGGGTCTACGAGGACCAGGGCGAGGGCTACGGGCCGGGCTACACCAGCGAGCTCGAGGGCAGCTACGACGGTTACACCTTGCGCCTGAGCTTCACCGACCGTGCTGGCCAGCCTCGCCAGCGCGTCGAGGCGGTGGTGCGTGGGGTGCGCCAGCCCCAAAGCGGCTCCAGCGTTCACCACTACGACCCCGAAACCCAGACCCTGACCCTAGACCTCACCTCGGGGTCGGCAGAAGTCCACTGGTAAGGGCGATAGCTGAATGCCGGGTCAAGTGGCTATGGACGCTTCCGTGAAAGGCAAGGAAGGCTACCTTGCATATAACGGTAGCAGGCCCTCCAGCTCCAGTTCCTCGATGTGCCAGTCCTCGTGGGCCACGACGAACTCCCGCTGTTCGGCCATGAACTGCGCGGCCTCGCGCAGCACGGTTTCCACCCACACCCCGTCGTAGCCCAGCAGGCTGAAGCCCACCACCTCCCAGCCGTGGTCGTCCTGCCCGGCCAGCCGCGCCGCCGAGACGGGATAGCGGCTGCGCAGGCGCTCGATGGCCGGCTTGACCAGCGCGCGCTTCTCCTTGAGGCTCTTGACCCAGGGCATCTCGAGCCGCGCCGTGTAGACTCCAAGATAGGCCCTCATCGCATCTCAGGGTAGCAGGATTCGCTCTGGGGCGCTGTAGATGTTGAAAGATTCGCGCAAGAAGCCCACCAGCGTCAGGTTGAACTGCCGCGCGAGCTCTACGGCCAGGCTCGAGGGCGCCGAGATAGCCGCCAGGATGGGCACCCTGGCAGCCAGGGCCTTCTGGCACAGCTCGTAGCTGACCCGCCCGCTCACCAGTACCACCTTCTCTCGCAGCGGCAGCTTCCCTTCCAGCAGCGCCCAGCCGATGAGCTTGTCCAGCGCGTTGTGCCGCCCCACGTCCTCGCGTAAAGCCAGCAGATTGCCCTCCAGGTCGAACAGCGCTGCCGCGTGAAGTCCCCCGGTGCGTTCGAAAAGCCCCTGTGCCCGGCGCAGCTTCTCGGGCAGCCGGGGGAGGACTTCGGCCCGGATGCGGCCCGCGTCGACCAGGGGACGCTGGCCACGCAGCTTTAGCTGCTCCAGCCCCGCCTTGCCGCACACTCCGCAGGCGCTGGTGCTGTAGAAGTGGCGCTCGAGGTGCCCCAGCTCGGGGAGGCTCTCGCCCCGCAGCTCCACGTTGACGATGTTGTACTGCTGGGTCTCGCCGGGATCGGTGCAGTAGGCGACCCGGCGAATCTCCTCCCGTCCACCGATGACCCCTTCGGCGAACAGGAAGCCCGCCGCCAGCTCGAAGTCCTGGCCCGGGGTGCGCAGGGTCACGGCAACCGTCCGCCGCTGCCCTCCCAACAGCAGGCGAATCTCCAGCGGCTCCTCGCTGACCAGCTCGTCGCTGCGGGGCTGGACCCGGCCTTCAGCCACCCGCAGCAGGGTGGTCCTGACCTTGGCCGAGGGCCGGGTTGGGCTGGAGTTCGATGAAGGCATAAGCCTCCTTGTAGGCGGGGATGCGGGCCTTAGCCGAGCGCAGGTTGGGGTCGAGCAGCACGTTGCCCTCGGGCCAGTGCACCTGCAAGGTACCGCTACGGAGCGGCGCGATGAAGACCCGGGCTTCCATGCGGCCCAGCGGGTTGCTCAGCCACACCCGCTGGCCCTGCGCAAGCCCCAGCCGCCGGGCGTCCTCGGCACTGATGAGCACCGCGTCGCGCGGCGCGGCGTTGATGGGATCGGTGTCCTCGAGCACCATGCTGTTGAACTGCTTTCCCCGCCGCGTCACCAGCCGGAAGGCGCCGGGAGGAAGTTGCTGCTCGGGCAGCTTTACCACCCGGAAGCGGGCCTTGCCGTCGGGCGTGGGGCAGACCCCGTCCTTGCAGAGGTGGGGGCCGCCGTACTGGAAAGCGTCACCCTTCGCCGCCAGCCCTTCAATCCCGGCGTAGAAGGGGACCACCTGGGCGATTTCCCGGCGGATGGCCGCGGTGTCGGCGAATTGTAGCCGGCTGGCCAGGTCGGCCCTGACCTTGTGGGCCAGCTCGAGCAGCACCTCCCACTCGGGCCGGGCCTGGCCGATGCGCGGGCCCGGAATCTCGGGGCTGTAGATCACCCGGCGCTCGGTGGAGGTCTCGGTGACGCCCCCGGGTACCTCGTAGCGGGTGGTGGCCGGCAGCAAGACCACCTCACCCCCCGGTTCGGCCAGCATCTGGCTCGAGAGCACGATGTCCTGGTGCACCCGCAGCCCCACCTGCTCCAGCGCCTGCCGCACGCGCTGGGGGTCGGGCAGCACCTCGAGGAAGTTGCCCCCAATGCTCCACAGCACCTCGAGTTCGCCCCGCAGGGCGGCCTCGAGCATCTCCGTCGCGGTGAGGCCCGGCTGGTCTGGCACCTCGAAGCCCCACTGCTCGGCGAGCTTGCGGGCGTTCTCCGGGTTGATGGGCACGCCCCCCGGAAAGGCGCTGGCATAAGCCCCCATCTCGGCCCCGCCCTGCACGCCGGAGTGCCCCCGGATGGGCATCAGGCCACAACCCTCGCGCCCCAGATAGCCCCGTGCGAGGCCCAGGTTGATGATGGCCTGCACCGCCTCCTCGCCACTGCTGTGCTGGGTGATGCCCATGCTCCACACCAGCACGGCCCGCTCGGCCTCCATCAGCATGCGGGCGAAGGCCAGCATCTCTTGGTGTGAAACCCCGCTGCTGGCCTCCAACTCTTCCCAGCGGGCCGCGCGCAGCGACTGTACCACGGCCTCGAAGCCGCTGGTGTGCGCTTCGATGAAGCGCTCGTTGAAGCCCCCCTGCTCGAGCAGGTGCTTCATGGCCCCGGTGATGAAGGCGATGTCGCCCCCGGGCTGCACCAGGAAGAAGCGGTCGGCGATGCGGGTGCCGAAGAGGGCGCTCTCGAGGTCGGAGGGCACCCAGTAGTGCTCCATGGCCGGTTCGCGATAAGGGTTGACCACCGCCACCTTGGTCCCCGCCTTCTTGGCGTAGTAGAGGTACTTCATCATCACCGGCTGGTTCACGGCCACGTTGGAACCAAAGAACACCACCAGGTCGGTGCCGATGAGGTCGCGGTAGCTGCACGTCGTCGCCGCTACCCCCAGCGCTTCCTTGAGGGCGACGGTGCTGGGCGAGTGGCAGATGCGCGCGGCGTTGTCGATGTTGTTGGAGCCCAGCGCCCGCACCACCTTCTGGGCTACGTAGTAAGTTTCGTTGGGTATACCCCGGCTGGTCAGGTAGAAGCCCAGCCGCTCGGGGGCGCTGTGGCAGATTTGGAGCGCGATGCGGTCGAGCGCCTCGGCCCAGGAGATGCGCTTGAAGCCCTTATCCCCTTTGCGGCGGTACATCGGGTAGGGAAGGCGGCCCAGCCCACGCAACTCGGCGGAGGATCTCGAGCGCAGCTGCTCGACGTCCTCGAGCACCCTCACGTCCAGCGGCCCCATGGTGTTGAGCCGCAGCAGCCGCAGGCGCACGTTACACAGGTGGATGCCCTCGATGGTCCAGTCGCGCATCCCATAAGTCCCCAGCGCGCAGCCGTCGCAGACCCCCTCCTGCAGGATGCGCCAGGCGTAACCCAACTTGTCGGCGTTTTCCCCGATGGCCCGGAAGACCTCCATGAAGTTGTTGGGCTTCTGCAGCCCGATCCCGAAGGGGCGCCTCGAGGCCCACAGCTCCGGATTCCACCCTTTCTTGACGGGTTTAAGCCCCACAGAACCTCCGATTGCCGTATTGTACCGTCCTGCCACCTTCGTGAGGCAGAGGCAGCTTCCAATCACGAGACCCCAAACTCTGCGAGCCGCAGGTCCCCTCCGTCGCCCTTGGCGTTCGACCTTTGGCATCTCACAAGGGTATGATCTCGAGCGGCAAACACCCGCCCTTGAGGGCGTGTGATGAAGCGAAAGGAGTGTTCATGAAGTCGCCCGTACGTGTCGCAGTCACCGGTGCTGCCGGTCAGATCGGTTACAGCCTGCTCTTCCGCATCGCCAGCGGCGAGATGCTGGGCAAAGATCAACCCGTCATCTTGCAACTGTTGGAGATTACCCCGGCAATGAAAGCCTTACAGGGCGTGATCATGGAGCTCGAGGACTGTGCTTTCCCCACCTTAGCCGGGATAGTGGCCACCGACGACCCCAACGTGGCCTTCGCGGACGCCGACTATGCTTTGCTGGTAGGCGCGATGCCGCGCAAACAGGGCATGGAACGTGCCGACTTGCTCCAGGCCAACGGGGCGATCTTCACCGCGCAGGGCCGGGCCCTATCCGACAATGCCCGCAGGGGGGTCAAGGTGCTGGTGGTGGGCAACCCGGCCAACACCAACGCCCTCATCACCTACAAGAACGCGCCCAAGCTCGAGCCCCGCCAGATCCACGCCATGACCCGCCTCGACCACAACCGCGCCATCTCCCAGCTCGCCGCCCGCCTCAAGGTGCCGGTGACGGCGATCAAGAAGATGACCATCTGGGGCAACCACTCCCTCACCCAGTACCCCGACCTCTTCCACTGCGAAGTGGATGGCAAGAGCGCCTACGAGCTGGTGGGTGACCATGAATGGTATGTGGGCACCTACATCCCCAAGGTCGCCAAGCGCGGAGCCGAGATCATCGAGGCTCGCGGGGCTTCCTCAGCCGCCAGCGCGGCGAGTGCGGCCATCGACCACATGCGCGACTGGGCTTTGGGCACCCCTGAGGGCGACTGGGTGAGCATGGCCATCCCCTCCGATGGCTCCTACGGGATCCCCGAGGGGTTGGTCTACAGCTACCCCTGCGTGTGCAAGAACGGCGACTTCGAGATCGTGCAGGGCCTCGATATCAACGAGTTCAGCCGCCAGAAGATGGATGCTAGCGCCAAGGAGCTCGCCGAGGAGCGCGACGCGGTGCTGCAGCTTGGGCTGATCAAGTGAGGTCTAAGGGCCCTACGTCTGTAGGGTAGGGGCGGGCCTCGTGCTCGCCCTCATTCATTGGGTTGGCGCTCAGGGTTATCTTTCGCCTGACGAAAATATAGCGCGCCTGATGAAACAACGTTACGATAGCTGGCATGAGTGTCAGCCGGTACTACGACGTCAAACGCGATGAGAACGGAGAGCGCTACCTCGAGCCCTACATCAACGGTTTTTCCCTGTTGGGGCTGCCGCTGCTGAACAAGGAGTCGGCTTTCACCCGCGAGGAGCGGCGATTGCTGGGGCTCGAGGGCCTGTTGCCGCCGCACGTCTCGACGCTGGAGGAGCAGAAGGAGCGGCATTATCGGCGCTACCGGCTGCAAGCCTCCGACCTCGATAAGCACATCTTCCTCAGAACGCTGCAAGATCGCAACGAGGTGCTGTTTTATGCCCTCCTCGCCGACCACATGTCGGAGATGCTACCCATCCTCTACACCCCCACCGTAGGGGAGGCCGTCAAGCAATTCTCGGCCATCTACCGCTTCCCCAGGGGCTTTACCGCCTCGACCTTCGACATCGACCGCGTCGAGCAAACCCTCTCCAACGTGCCCTTGGAGGAGGTGCGGCTCATCGTCGCCACCGATTCCTCGGCCATTTTGGGTATCGGGGATCAGGGTTTCGGGGGCTTGGCCATCTCCATCGGTAAGCTCTCGCTCTACACCGCCGCCGGCGGCGTGGGTCCGGACAAAACCCTGCCGGTGGGCCTGGACGTGGGAACCGACCGCCAGGACCTGATCTCCGACCCCCTCTACCTCGGTGCCAAGCACCGCCGCCTCACCGGGGAGGCCTACTTCCAGTTCCTCGATAGGTTCGTCGAGGCCGTGCGCAAGCGCTACCCCAAGGCCCTCATCCAGTGGGAAGACTTCAGCAAGGACACCGCTTTCGCCGTGCTCGAGCGCTACCGCAAGGTGCTGCCCTCCTTCAACGACGACATCCAGGGCACGGGTGCGGTGGCCCTAGCCGGGGTGCTTTCGGCTTGCCGGGTCAAGGGTGAGACGCTCGGCGACCAGCGCATCATCATCTACGGCGCGGGGGCCGGCGGGGTGGGGGTGGCCTGGGCGCTCAAAGCCGGGCTCATGCGCGAGGGGCTCAGCGAAGAAGAAGCCCTCGCCCGCCTGTTCGTGCTCGACTCCCAGGGCTTGTTGGTTCAGGGGCGGCGGATGGAGCCTTACAAACAGCCTTTTGCCCAGAAGGCGGAGGCGCTGGAGGGCTGGAGCTACGCGGGCAGCGCGCCCAACCTGCTCGAGGTCATCCAGAACGCCAAGGCCACGGTGCTGCTGGGCCTTTCAGGTCAGCCCGACTCCTTCACCGAGCCCATCGTCAAGGCCATGCTGGCCAACACGCCCCGTCCGGTCATTTTCCCCCTCTCCAACCCCACCAGCTCCTCTGAAGCCTTGCCCGAGGACCTGGTGCGCTGGACATACGGTATGGCGATGGTGGCCGCTGGCAGCCCCTTTGCTTCCGTCGAGTACGAGGGCCGGAGCTACCCGGTGGGCCAGGGCAACAATGCCTTCATCTTCCCGGGGCTGGGCTTTGGCGCGGTGCTCTCGCAGGCTAAGGAGGTCACCGACGGCATGGTGCTCGAGGCTGCCTATGCCCTCTACGACTACACCTCGACCCATCACCCCGACCGTATTTACCCCCCGGTGGGCGAGCTGCGGGAGGTAAGTAAGTTCGTGGCCGCGCGGGTCATCCGCCGGGCCATCCAGGAAGGGGTGGCCCGTTCGGACAAGCTCAAGGGCCTGGACTTCACCAGCCTGAGGGATTTCGTCGAGGAGCGCTTCTGGAAGCCCCAGTATCTTCCTTTCAAGCCGGCTAAGTGAGGGCGCGGATATAAACTCATTTTCTGGTCGCGCGAAAGATAATCGTATAATCGGCATATAAAGGCTGCGCGGCAGCCTTTGGCGTTTGGCTTATGGATAAGGACAGACCGGTTTACATCATCTCCGTGGCGGCTGAGCTGGTGGACATGCACCCTCAGACGCTACGCCTGTATGAGCGCAAGGGGCTGATCGAACCCAAGCGCTCGGGCGGCAAGACCCGGCTGTATTCCGAGCGCGACGTGGAGAAGCTGCGAGAAATCCGCCGTCTGACGCAGGAACTCGGCGTCAACCTGGCCGGCGTCGAGGAGATCATGCGGCTGCGCGACGAGCTGTGGGCCCTCGAGCAGCGCTTTCACGCCAAAGTCGAGCGCTTGCAGAAGGAGCTGGGTGAGAAGCTTCAGGACCTGCGCCTGCCTCCGGCCCTCCCCGCTCCCTCCGAGGGCAAGCCCAAGCGCCAGCTCTCCGACAAAGAACGTCCCGTATACGTGATCTCCGTGGCGGCTGAGCTGGTGGACATGCACCCCCAGACGCTACGCCTGTATGAGCGCAAGGGGCTGGTCAAGCCCCGCCGCTCGGGCGGCAAGACCCGGCTGTACTCCGAGCGTGACGTGGAGAAGCTGCGAGAAATCCGCCGCCTGACGCAGGAACTCGGCGTCAACCTGGCCGGCGTCGAGGAGATCATCCGGTTGCGCGACGAACTCGATAGCCAGCAGGTGCACCTCGAGTCGGAAATAGCTCGCCTGCGCTTGGCGCTACTGCGCGAGCTGGGTTCGGGGGAGTCCGAGGCAAAGAAGTCCAGCGCCGGTTGAGCCCTAGCCGATGGCCAGGAGGCATCGAGGGCTGGGGATTCGTGGAGCCCCCTTGCCTACGGCTGGCGTTTGGTGTCCCGGCTTGGGCGTACAACGTACATGACGTACAATCTCCACGTGAAGCACCTGGAAAACCTCAAAGACTTCCTCCGTATCCCCTCAATTTCCGCCGACCCCGCCTACAAAGCCGACGTGGAGCGGGCTGCCCGCTGGCTCGAGGCCAAGCTCGGCGGCCTAGGCTTCGAGGTTGAGGTGATTCCCACCCCCGGCCACCCCATCGTCTATGCCGAGAAGCGGGTTAGCCCTTCCGCGCCCACGGTCTTGATCTACGGCCACTACGACGTGCAGCCTCCGGACCCGCTGGAGCTGTGGCATACCCCGCCCTTTGAGCCCACCATTCGCGAGGGCCGGATCTACGCCCGCGGAGCCTCCGACGACAAGGGCCAACTCTACGCCCACATCGCCGCGGTGGAAAACCTGGGTTCGGGGTTGGGGGTCAACGTCAAATTCCTCATCGAGGGGGAGGAGGAGGTCAGCTCGGCTCACCTCGAGCCCTTCGTCAGGGCCAACCGTGAGCGCCTGAGGGCCGACGCGCTCATCATCTCCGATGGCTCGATGTACGCGCCGGGCGTCCCTAGCCTCGAGTACGGTCTGCGTGGGCTGGTCTACATGGAGGTGCAGCTCGAGGGCGCCAATCGCGACCTGCACTCGGGCACCTACGGTGGGGCCGCACCCAACCCCATCCACGCCGCTGCCTGGATGATCGCAAAGCTCAAGGGGGAGGACGGGCGCATCCTGGTTCCCGGCTTCTACGACGCAGTGCGCCCCCTGAGCGAGGCGGAGGGGGCCAACTTTGCCTCCTTGCCCTTCGACGCGGGGGAGTTTGCCCGCTCCATCGGCGCTGAAGCCCTGCCGGGTGAGCCGGGGTGGGGGGTGCTCGAGCGCACCTGGGTACGGCCTACCCTCGACGTCAACGGCATCTGGGGTGGCTACCAGGGTGAGGGCTCGAAGACGGTGATCCCGGCCAAAGCGGGCTTCAAGTTCTCCATGCGGCTGGTGCCCGACCAGGATCCCCAGGCCATTCAGAAGGCCGTCACCGCGTACCTGCATCAAATCCTGCCCCAAGGCTATCGCATGAAAATCCTCTACCACGGCACGGGCAAGCCGGTGGTCACCGACCTCGAGTCCCCGCCCATGCAGGCGGCCATGCGGGCCCTCGAGCAGGCCTGGGGCCGCAAGCCCGTCTTCACCCGCGCCGGCGGCAGCATCCCCATCGTGGCCAGCTTCCAGGAATTGTTGGGCATGCCCATCGTGCTCATGGGGATGGGCCTCAACGACGACAACCTCCACTCGCCCAACGAGAAATTCGACCTCGAGTGCTTCGAGCGGGGCATCAAGGCCAGTGAAAACCTGCTACGGCTGCTGGCTCAGGGGTAAAGAGCGGAAAGCGGTCGGCCACCCGCTAACCAGGAGTACGACCCACGCCCGGCGTTCGATCCTCGGCCCCTACCCCCCACCCACGGTCCAGGCCAGGCGCGTGCGCCGGATCTGCTGGGTGATCTTGAGGCTGGTGCCGTAGACCAGCACGAACCAGCTAAACCAGATTGCCACCCGCACCAGTGGGTTGGGCACGTACTCGGGTACGCGGTCGAAGAAGGTAAAGCTCTGGTCGATGCCCAGCACGAACAGCAGCAAGGTGATGGCCGACTTGCCCAGCATGTTGACGAGCACCTGGATCAGGTGGATGCCGTAGCTGTCCTTGCGCACGTCCACGAAGCTGGGAGCCAGTCGCCAGGGGAGCTTGAGGATAACCACCAGACAGATCAGGGCATAGAGCTGGTTGCTGATGCGCAGGCCATCGTAGGGGTTGAGCGAGCCGAGGTGGATGAGCAGCCGGGATTCGGCGGTGGCCAGGGCTAGGCCGAGGGCAGCCATCGCCAGGAGCTTCCACCAGGGCAGCGCCCGCACCCAGGGCTGGATGCGCTCGAGGTTGCGGTAGAGCCACAGGCCCACCCACATGTAGAACAAAAAGCCGAAGAAGGCGAAAGAGTGGACGGGGATGAACCACTGGAAGTACTGGTTGATTGCGTAGACCAAGCTGGCTCCAAAGGCCGCCACGGGGAACCAAGGCTTCCACCAGTGGTGGCGCAGGAGCAGCATGATAGCGAGGGAAAACAGCAGCACGGGGATGTACCAGAAGGCGGTGAAAAAGGTCGTGTGCCAGATCTCGAGGGGGATATCGATGAGGCGAAACTTGCCCAGGGCGATCAGGCGCGCGAAGGTGATGCTCACCAGGACGCCCAGCCAGACGAGGTAGGGTTTGCCGATACGGTTGACCCGCTCCCAGTAGTACGACAGCACCTCGAACCGAGGCTTTTGCATCTTGGCGGCCATGAGGAAGGAGGTGATGACGAAGAAGGTCAGGATTCCGAAGCCCCGCAAGGCCACGATGGTGCTCTCAAATAGTGAGGGCGAGCGGTCAATCTCGAACCAGTTGGCGTGCAGCAAGACGATGCACACGATGGATAAAAAGCGCGCGTTGTCGACGAAGAGATAGCCCTCGGTGCTTTTGGAGTGGGCTGGCGCGGGAGAATTGCCGACGAGGGTTTTCTGCATGGGCTCTCCAGGTCCACGGTTTCGATGGCCGGGGTACGTGTCGGGCGATGCGACTGAGGCTAAGTTTAGGCTTCGGGGCGTTACGGGGGTGTTACTGGGTGTCGGGCTCGGCTCGAGGGCAGGCGGGGTTTTCAGGGCATGGCCTGCAACAAGCTCAAGGTAGTAGGTAGCAATGCAGGTGTGGGTGAAGTCGCTGGGGTGAAGCCGGTCTTTGGCGAGGAGGTAGCTGAAGGGCAGGCGTAACTCGGTGGCAAACTGCTACACGATGATGTAACGCGGCACCAGGGGTACCTTGGCCCACGCAGCGGTCGGGCACTGATCGCGTTCCATCCTTAGGCCTCACGCAGCGAGGCGTAATACCAGATTCGGTCAGTTCGTTCCCATTCGGGAACGAACTGACCCGACCGAAGGGAGTGCTCTGGGATTCAAAAAGATAGCCTCTGGGTTTTGGTTTTGAAGAGTATCTTTTTGAATCCGGTATAAGGTACCCGGCACGGCAAAACTCGCCATAGGGGGTATTTGGGGGAACCGCTCTAATTCTCGCCGGAGGCTATGGCCCGTTGGGGTTGGTAGCGGCGAAAGATCAGGGCTTCGCCGACGCGGCCCTCGAGCCTCGGCACCGCCGGTGAAGCGGCGATCTGGGCACAGAAGGGCACGTCGGCCTCCAACCCCACGCGCTGGAGGCTGCGCGCGGCGATGGACAGGGAGAGGGGCTCGAGGGGGTCGGGGTAGGTGCGGCGGGTGGCCAGGGCGATGAGGGTGCCGTCTTGCAGGTCGTAGAGGCCCATGAGCTGAATGAACTCCGCCAGCACCCCGGCGGTGTAAGTGTCGTCGAGGGCGACCCTACCGCCTGCCCCGGCGCACAGGATGGCCACCTCCTCCGTCGCTAGCTCGTGAGCCAGGCGGGCGGCGGCGTGGGCGTTGTAGAGCGAGGCCAGCAGCACGTGCTTGGCCGTGGCTGCGGCCAGGTGAGCGGCGCGGGTGCCGTTGGTGGTGGCCATCACCACGGTCTTGCCGGTGACCTTGGCCTCGAGGGCATCACGCGGGCTGTTGCCGTAGTCGAAGCCCGCCGGCATCAGGCCACCTTCCTCTCCGGCGATGACGACGTCGTGGTCCTTGAAGGCGCGGGCTTGCTCGAGGCTGGCAGCGACGTAGATCGCGCTGGCTCCGGCCTCGAGGAAGGCTGCGGCGGTGGTGGTGGCCCGGATTACGTCCACCACCAGTACCACGTCGGGGTAGGCGAGTTCGGGCTGGGGGAGCAGGTCCACCCGCAGGCGCTTGGGCGTGGGCTGGCTCATGACTGCCCCCTCAGGGCCCGGAGGTTATCGGCCACGCTGGCCCTGCCATTAAAGACGCTCGAGCCCGCCACCAGCACCTGGGCTCCGGCCTCGGCGCACAACCGGGCGGTTTCGGGGTTGATCCCGCCGTCGACTTCGATCAAGCAGCCAGGGTTCATCTCTTCCACCATCTGGCGCAGCAGATGCAGCCGGGGCAGGCTGCCAGGGATGAAGCCCTGACCGCCGAAACCGGGATTCACCGTCATCAGCAGAGCGATCTCGAGGTCTGCCAGCAAGGGCTTGAAGAAGCCCAGTGGAGTGCCGGGATTGACGGCCAGACCCGGCTTCAGGCCCAACTCGCGGATGCGCTCGATGGCCCGGTGGGTGTGGGGAGTGGCCTCGGCGTGGATGGTGAGGTGGTCGGCTCCGGCCCTGGCGAAGTCCTCCAGATAGCGCTCGGGTTCGACGATCATCAGGTGCACGTCGAGGGGGACCGTGGCCACGCGCCTGAGCGCTTCGACCACCACCAGCCCCATGCTGATGTTGGGCACGAAGCGGCCATCCATCACGTCTACGTGGATCCAGTCGGCTCCCCCTGCCTCGGCTTCGCGCACCTGCTCGCCCAGCCGGGCGAAGTCGGCGGCGAGGATGCTGGGGGCGATACGAACTCGAGGGCGAGGGTTCGTGGTTGGCTCAGACATAGCACAGACACACTGCAAAACGCACATAGACCGGCAGAGGTCGGTTCAGTCTACGCTGCTCCTGCGTTTTGGGGTGGGCAATTTAACGCAAACCCAGCATCACCTCTTCCAGCCCGGTGGGATCGAGCAGTTCCACCGAACCGCTACCGAGCTTGACCAGTTCCTCGTCACGCAGGGCGTGCAGCACGCGGGTCACGGTCTCGCGGCTGGTCCCGGAGAGCTGGGCGAGTTCCATGTGGGTCAGGCGCAGTTTGTTGCCGCCGTTGTAGAGCTGGCGGCTGAGCTTGATCAGGGCGTAGGCCACCCGGCCCCTGGCCTCCTCGAAGGAGAGCACCTCGAGCTCGAGGTCGGCCTCGCGCAGGCGCTTGGCCAGGATCACCGCCAGGTTGTGCAGGATCTCGGGGTAGCGCCGTACCAAGCTCCAGTAGCCGTCCTGGTAGAGCACCAAAAGCACCGCGTCCTCCACCACCTCGGCGCTGGCCGAGCGGGGCTGGTCGTCGAGCAGGCTCATCTCGCCAAACACCTCGCCGGGGCCCAGATAGGCGAACATGCGCTCGCGCCCGTCGAAGTAGGTGCGATAGATGCGTACCTTGCCGCTTTGCACCACGTACAAAGCCGCTCCCAGGTCGCCGGCCTCGAAGATCAGCTTGCCTGCAGGGTAGCTGCGGGCCACGAAGGCTTCGCGGGCCACCTGTAGGGCCGTTTCGGGGACCCCTCGAAACAGCGGCGTCTGGGCTAGCGCTTGGGTGTCGGTGAGCATTGGCTTTAATCTATAGGCTGAGGTCATCGTTTGCCAAGCATGAATGAGCAAAGGATGAACCCTAACCCCCCTCAGGAGCGATTTGTGGTGCTTGACGTCGAGGACCTGAGCTTTGCCTACCCTGAAGTCGAACTCTTTGACCGCTTGAGTTTTTCCCTGAGCGCAGGCGAGGCTCTGGCTTTGCTGGGCCCCTCGGGCAGTGGCAAGACCACCTTGCTGCACCTGGTGGCCGGGCTCTTGCGGCTCCAGGGGGGAGACGTGCGCTGGGAAGGCCGCTCCATCGCGCATTTGGGTGAGGAGGAGCTGGCTCGCTTGCGGCTTTCCTATTTGGGGCTGGTCTTCCAACACCACTACTTGCTGGCCGAACTCTCTGCCCTCGAGAACGTCCTCGTCACCGGCTACCTCGCGGGCGAGGTGGACCGTGAGTGGGGCCTAGAGCTGCTGCGGAGGGTAGGCCTGGAGGCCAGGGCGCACCTCTTGCCCAGGGCCCTCTCCGGCGGGGAGCGGCAGCGGGTGGCCTTGGCCAGGGCGCTGTACAAGCGCCCCAAGCTCCTCCTGGCCGACGAACCCACCGGCTCCCTCGACGCCCGCAACGCCGAGCGCATGGTGGAGCTGATGAAAAACCTGTGCCGCGACCTGGGCACCGCCCTGCTCATCGCCACCCACGACGAGCACCTGGTCGCGGACTTGCCGGAGTTGCGGCTGGGGGGGTAGCCGAGGGCTGAAGGGTGTATGGAGGGGCTAGTGGTTTGTTGAGGGTCTAGGGCCAAGGCGTCCACGACCGGCGTTCGGCTATCGACCCCCGACACCCCACCCCCCGAACCCGGTATGCTGAACCGGTATGGCTTTGCATATCCGTGCCAACCCGGGCGACATCGCCCCGCTCGTGCTCCTGCCGGGTGATCCCGGCCGGGCCGAGTGGATCGCCGAGACCTTTCTCGAGAACATCCGCACCTACAACACCTACCGAGCGCTGTTGGGCTTCACCGGAAGCTACAAGGGGGTTGAGGTCTCAGTCCAGACCAGCGCGATGGGGGGGCCCTCCACGGCCATCGTGGTCGAGGAGATCATCAAGCTGGGGGCGAGGGCTATCGTTCGGGTGGGGACTACCGGGGGGATTGACGGCAGCCTCGAGGCCGGAAGCCTGGTCATCGCCCAGGGGGCAGTGCCCCTCGACGGGACCACCCGCCAGTACCTCGGAGGGCGGCCTTATGCTCCCGTCGCCGACTGGGACGTGCTCGAGGCGCTGGTCGGCGCGGCGCGAGAGGCTGGTTTGAAGCACACGGTGGGCCTGATCTCTACCGAGGACGCTTTCTACGCCACCAGCCCCGAGACGGCGCGGGAGTGGGCGAGGTTTGGGGTGCTCTCCATCGAGATGGAAGCCGCACCGCTGTTTCTGGTGGCCAAGATGCGGGGGGTGAGGGCAGGGGCCGTCCTCACCGTCTCAAACCAGATTGGCGATAGCTCCTTCGTAGACGAGCGCATCCTGCGAGCTGGGGTGGAGAACATGACCCGCGTGGCCCTCGAGGCCCTGCTCAAGCTCAAGGACAAGATTTGAGGTAGCACGATGAACGAGCCTATGGAAAGCCAGATCCCCGAGTTCGAGTTTCTCTCCTACGAGGTGCGCGATCGGGTCGCTATCGTGACCATCCGCCGTCCCCAGGCCCTCAACGCGCTCAACCAGGACCTTCTGGTCGAACTGGCCAGCGTGACCGATGTGATCGCTCAGGACCCCGAGGTGCGGGTGGCGGTGTTCACCGGAGAGGGCCGGGCTTTCGTGGCCGGGGCCGACATCGCTCAGATTGCCGATATTCAAGATGCCTTTGCCGGACGGGAATTCGCCTTGCTGGGCCAGACCGTCATGGGCGAGATCGCTGCCCTGCCGCTGCCCACCATCGCGGCCATCAACGGCTTCGCGCTGGGCGGGGGTCTCGAGCTGGCGCTGGCCTGCGACCTGCGCGTGGCGAGCACCAAGGCCAGGCTCGGCCTGCCCGAGGTGAGCCTGGGCATCATCCCCGGCTTCGGTGGAACCCAGCGTCTGTTACGCTTGCTGGGGCGGGGAAGGGCGCTGGACCTGATCTTCACCGGGCGGCACGTGAGCGCTGAGGAGGCCCTGCAACTGGGTCTGGTCAACCGGGTGGGGGAGGATGCGCTGGAAGCGGCGCTCGAGCTCGCCCGCGCCATCCTCAAGAATGGCCCGGTGGCCCTGGCCCTGGCCAAGGAGGCCGTGACGCGGGGCGAGGGCCTCGAGCTCGAGGAGGCGCTGGAGATCGAGGCCGACCTCTTCGGCTTTGCCGTCACCACCAAGGATATGAAGGAAGGCACCCGCGCTTTTCTGGAGAAGCGCGCGCCCGAGTTCAAAGGGGAGTAGGCAACGCACTCAATGCAAGACAGAGAGTAGGGGCAAGCCGCCGCCTTGCCCCTTTCGTGACCTCCGACCCGCGCGGGAAGGGCTTATACCAGATTCGGTCAGTTCGTTCCCGAATGGGAACGAACTGACCCGACCGAAGGGAGTGCTCTAGGATTCAAAAAGATAGCCTCTGAAGGTCTTTGGTTTGGGTGATTATCTTTTTGAATCCGGTATTATGTCCTACAATTGCCGCGTGGACGACACCGGCAAAGTCCAGGAACACGTTGTTCAGCTCACCAGCCCCAAGGCCAAGCTCTACCTCGAGGCCGACACGGCCATCAGGCGCGACCTGCTGGGCTACCCTAAGGCCCTACAGGCTTACGACTTGCTCTCGATGGACCCTGAGGCCAGGGGACACTGGGACATGTCCAACTACATCACCATGCGCAAGCTGGGCTACAACGACCATGGCCGGGTGCATGCCCTGCTCACCGGTTCGGCCAGCGTGGCCATCCTGAAGCTGCTGGTGGAGGCCGGGGCCAAGCCCGACGTGATGGAGAGTGGGGTGGGCGACCTCGACGATACCTACTTAGTGGTGCTGGTCTCGACCATGCTGCACGACATCGGCAACCAGGTGCACCGTCATCAGCACGAAGCTTTTGGCGTGATGCTGGCAATTCCCCTCATCGACCGCATCCTCGAAAAGCTCTACCGCGACCCCGAGCAGCGCACCGAGATGCGCAGCTTCATCCTGCACAGCATCTATACCCACGACCTTATCGCCGAGCCCCTCACGCTCGAGGCTGGCGTCACGGCGGTGGCCGATGGCACCGACATCACCAAGGGCCGAGGTCGCAAGGCCTTCGCCCTGGGCTCGGTAGACATCCACTCCATCAGCGCCCTGGCGGTGGACGAGGTGCAGATCCTGAAGGGCGAGCAGGTCCCGGTCGAGATCCGGGTGATCATGAACAACTCGGCGGGGCTGTTCCAGGTCGAGGAGACCCTCACGCGCAAGGTGCTCAACAGCCCCATTCGCAGCATGGTCACGGTCACGGCCACTACCCGCGACGAGCTGCCCGGCGACCAGCGCATCATCCGGCGGGTGCGGCTGCATCCGACGGAGCCGCGCTTTACGCTGGATTGATCCACTGAGAGTCGGTGACCGAGGGCCGAATACCAGATTGGCTACTGCGAGGTGCTAAACCACTTGCGTAGGAGCGGCCAGGCTTCCTCGCCCAGGGCCTCGAGGAAGCTCACGTCGCCTGGCTCCTTGCGAAACCAGGTGTACTGGCGTCTGGCGTAGGCGATGGTGTTGTGCTCGATACGCCGCCGGGCCTCCTCGAGCCCCCACTCCCCGCGCAGGTAGCCCAGCAATTCCTTGTAGCCGATGGCGCTGAGGGCAGCGGGTTGCGTGGGGTAGCGCTCGAGCAGCCGCCGCACCTCCTCCACCAACCCCTGCTCGAAGTGCCGTGCCGTGCGGGCTAGCAGCCGGGGCTTGAGGGCTTCAAAGGCGGGCCACAGCACGGCCTTGCGGTAGCTGAAGCGGGGTTTTCGCCTGGGGAAGTGGCTAGGCGGGATGCCGGTGCGGCGCAGGACTTCCAAAGCCCGCATGACCCGGCGGGGGTTGCGCCCGGCCCGCCGAGCGTCTTCGGGGCTGGCGCTTTGCAGTTCGGCGATCAGGGCCTCGAGCCCTCGCTGCTCGAGTTCGCGCTCGAGCTGCCGCTGCGCCTCGGCGTCGCGGGGGGGAATCTCGTACAACCCCTCCGAGAGGGTGCGGATGTAGTACCCGGTTCCCCCCACCACCAGCGGGATGTTTCCGCGCTGCAACACCTCCGCAATGGCCTCCTCGGCGCGCTCGAGGTACTGTGCCACGCTGAAAGGCTCATCGGGGTCGACGATGTCGATGAGGTGGTGGGGGACTGTGCTCCGCTCTTGAAGGCTGGGTTTGTCGGTGCCGATGTCGAGGCCCCGGTAAACCAGCGAGGCATCGGCGGAAACGATCTCTATGGGATACTCCTGGGCCAGCTTCAGGGCCAGAGCGCTCTTGCCCGAGGCGGTAGGTCCGGTCAACACCGGGATGGCTCTCATACTGGACACACCGACCATGCTACGCTCATTCCATGTCGCTTGAATCACTCGACCGCTTTAGTGCCCTGGAGCAACTTCAGGATGTGCGCCGCCGCCTCGAGGCCCTGACGCGGAGCCTGGCCGGGGCCTGGGTGCCCAACGCCGACATCATCGAAGAAGAAGACCACTTCAGGCTGCTCGTGGACCTGCCTGGGGTTCGCCCGGAGGACCTCGAGCTCAAGGAGGAGGGCACCACCCTCACCCTCGGCGGCGTGCGCCACCCCATCGTGGGTACCTACAACCTGCAAGAGCGCCCCAGCGGCCACTTCCAGCGCAGCTTCGACTTCGGCCAGCGCATTCAGCTGGGTACTGCCCAGGCTTCGCTCAAGGGTGGGGTGCTCGAGGTCATCGTCAAGAAGGCCATGGACTAAAAGTGCCCTCCGCTCGATTTTTCCCCTGGGCTTAGGAGCCAGGGGTCCGCTGCTTGTGGCTGGGACGCCCCTCGACCACGTGGCACTTGCGGCAGCGCGGCTCGTAGCTCTCGCTGGCTCCTACCAGGATCACCGGGTCGTCGTAGCGGGCCGGACGCCCGCCGATGAGCCGCTGGGTGCGGGTGGCCGGTGAACCGCACAGCGGGCAGACGGCGGCCAGCTTTTCGATGTACTCGGCTTTGGCCAGCAGTTGGGGAATGATGCCAAAGGGCTCGCCGCGGAAGTCCTGATCCAAACCGGCCAAGATCACGCGCACGCCTTGATCGGCGAGCTCGAGCGCAAGCTCCACGAGCCCCGGATCGAAGAACTGTACCTCGTCCACGGCCAGCACCTCGGGCAATTCCTCGCTGAGGTGGGTCCGTAGCTCGGCGGAATCCTTCACCGCCACGGCTTCGGCCCGTTTGCCGTCGTGGCTGGTTACGTCGGAGGCGTGGTAACGGTCGTCGATTTTGGGCTTGAATACCATGACCCGCTGCCCGGCGATCAGGGCGCGCTTGACCCGGCGAATGAGCTCTTCCGACTTGCCCGAGAACATCGGGCCGACCACCACTTCAATCCATCCAGGGAGCACGGGCAAATGGGGCATGTCGGGGCAGAGTTTACCCGGCTGCCCCAGCCGCAACAACCCCCAAAAGCAAAACCCCTCTTTCCCCATGGGAGAGAGGGGCTGAGGGCTAAAGCCTTTACTTCTTGCGCTTGTAGGAGTCGCCAAAGCGCTTCTGGAACTTCTCCACGCGGCCTTCGGTGTCCACGAAGCGCTGCTGGCCGGTCCAGAAGGGGTGATTGCCGCTCCACACTTCGACGTGGATTTCGGGCTTGGTGGAGTAGGTGTTGAGCACGACTTCACCGTTGCAGATGATCTTGCACGGCACCAGCTTGGGGTGGATGTCCTTCTTCATCTGGAGGCTCCTTTCGCACGATCTTGGTCGTGCGGGCAACTTCAAAAGTCTACCAGCCGGAAGCAGCGCTTTCAAGCTCGAGCCCACGGTGCATTGGACACGCGGTTTTGTGGCTTTGCGCGAGGGGCCTTGGGGTAGAATCACCCGCATATGGTCAGAGGGGTCCGTGGAGCCATCACTGTAGAGGAAAACAGCCGCGAAGCCATCCTGAGTGCTACCCGCGAACTGCTGGAGAAGATGCTCGAGATCAATCAGATCAGCGATTTCGACACCATCGGAGCCATGATCTTCACCCTGACCGACGACCTCAACGCCGCCTTTCCTGCTGAAGCCGCCCGCCAGCTCGGTATGCAGATGGTGCCCCTGATCAACTCCCGCGAGGTGCCGGTTCCGGGCTCGCTTCCCAGGGTGATCCGGGTGATGATGCTCTGGAACACCACCCTGCCCCAGAAACAGGTCCGGCACGTGTACTTGAGGGAGGCTGTGCGCTTGAGGCCCGACCTCGAGAGCGCGCAGTAGCAACCCCTGGCGCTCGGATCAACGCTTCCCGCGGGGGCCCCTAACCCCTTCGCGACGTATGATGTCAGGGCTATGCTGGCGCGAGAGATCATCGCCAAGGTCCGATCCGGTGAAGCTGCCCCGACCGAGGTGTTGAAGCACTACTTAAAGCGTATCGAGGCCCTCGAGCCCCAGATCCACGCCCTGCTGCGCCTCAACCCCGAGGCCGAGCAGGAAGCCAGGGCAGTCGAGCGGCGCTTGGCCAAGGGGGAAGACCTGCCGCTGGCCGGGGTTCCGGTGGTGCTGAAGGACAACCTCTGCACCCGCGGCCTCGAGACCACCTGCGGCTCGAGGATCCTCGAGCACTTCGTCCCGCCTTACGATGCCACCGTGGTCGAAAAGCTCCGGGAGGCCGGAGCCGTGGTGCTGGCCAAGGCCAACATGGACGAGTTCGCCATGGGCTCTTCCACCGAGTTCTCGGCCTTCGGCCCGACCCGCAACCCCTGGGGCTTAGAACGCGTTCCCGGCGGTTCCTCGGGCGGCTCGGCGGCGGCGGTGGCGGCGGATATGGCTCCCGTGGCCCTGGGTTCGGACACCGGGGGCAGCGTGCGCCAGCCCGCGGCCTTCTGCGGGGTATACGGGTTCAAGCCCACCTATGGCCGGGTTTCACGCTACGGGTTGGTGGCCTGCGCCAGCAGCCTCGACCAGGTGGGGCCATTTGCCCGCACGGTGGAGGATCTGGCCCTGCTGAGCGACGTGATCTGCGGCTACGACCCGCGCGACAGCACCAGCCTAAAGGCCGAGCCCGGCTTCACCCGGGCCCTGGGCGAGCGCCCGGCCCTCACCGTGGGGATCGTTCGGGAGAGTGTTCAGGCCGGGAACAGCCCCGGGGTGCTGGCGGCTTTGGAGAACTTCCGCCGGACGCTCGAGGGGGCGGGGGTACGCTTCGTCGAGGTCAGCATTCCCTCGCTGGAATATGCCCTGGCCACCTACTACATCGCCATGACCGCCGAGGTCTCCTCCAACCTCGCTCGCTACGACGGCACCCTCTACGGATTGCGGGTGCCGGGCAGGGACGTGAGCGACACTATGATGAAAACCCGTGCGGCGGGCTTTGGCTCCGAGGCCAAGCGGCGCATCCTGATGGGTACCTTCGCGCTTTCCTCGGGCTACTACGACGCCTACTACGGCAAAGCCCTCAAGGCCCGGGCCCGGCTCAAAGCCGATTTCGACCAGGCTTTCGCCGGGGCCGACGTACTCCTGACCCCCACCAGCCCCTTCCCGGCCTTCAAGCTCGGCTCCAAGACCGGCGACCCGCTGTCGATGTACCTCTCCGACATCGACACGGTGGCGCTCAACCTAGTTGGGCTTCCGGGCTTGTCACTCCCGGCGGGTTTTGAGGAGGGTTTGCCGGTAGGGATGCAGCTCATCGGCCAGCCCCTGCAGGATGAACGCCTCTTTAGCCTGGCCCAACGTTTCGAACAGCTCACCGGCTCGGCCTTCACCAAAGCTGCCCCCATCGCTGCTGCAGGTGCCTAAAATTCGCGCTTTGCCGTATACTGCGGCAAGCCAGAACGGCTTGCTGATTGGACTGAGTTTATTCCTATGCCCTACGCCCTCGCTCGAGCCATGAGCCCCACCCATTACCGCCTCAGCACCCGCATCGCCCGACGTTTGCGGGAAGCTGGAGGCCCCCTCCCTAAAGCTCAATTGGCTCAGGAAGTGCTGGCTTCGCCCCAATTGCCCCAGCTATCCTGGTCCGGCAAATTCCTCGATGGCTTGCTGGATGGCCGATTCCGCAACCATGGACAGGAGGTGAGCCTCTGGGAGTGGGATTATCCCTTCCCGCCCCACTCCGAGCCGGTGGTGGTGCTCGACCTCGAGACCACCGGGCTCTCGCCCGAGGCCAACGAGGTGATCGAGCTGGCCTTCGTGCGGCTGGAAAAGGGCCAACGCACCGAATTCCAGCGCCTGGTCAACCCCGGTACCCCTATCCCACCCTTCATCACCCGTCTCACCAGAATCCGCGACCAGGACGTGCGAGAGGCTCCCGACGTCTACCAGGTGCTCGAGGAGGCTTGGCCTTTGCTGGCCGGAGCCACCTTAATCATCCAGAACGCCCCTTTCGACCTCGGCTTTCTCAAGCCTCGCCTAACCCGTCTGGGGTATAGACTGGATAACGTAGTTGTGGACACGGTTCAGTGGGCGCGCAAAGCCCTGCCTGGACTACCCAAGCGGGGGCTCGATGCTTTGGCCTTCGCCTTCGACCTCGGCGAGGTGCGCGGTCGCCACCGCGCCTTGGGCGATGTCAACATCACCACCCAGGTAGCCTACGAGATGTACTACATGCTGACTGCCGGTAGTCCCCGGCCCCTTGGAGAACTATGACCGGACGCTACGTTTTGACTTCACACTGCCTCAGTTCCGGGACCATGACCCTGACCCAAAGCCTGCGCCAGTTCCTCAAGAATAAGGACACAGCGCGCTTCGTGGACGAGGATGGTGAGGTTTACGAGTGCAAGGTGGAGTGGTCGAGGGGTTGGGTGACGGGATTGCAAGGCTACTACGCCAAGCGCCGGCTGGCCGTCAACGAGGTGATCCACCTCAGTTTCGACGGTGAGATGATCGGCCTCGAGGCCCTGCACTCCCGTCCCCCACGCCCCGCGCCCAGGGTCGTGGTCGAAGTCGAGCCCAAACCCGAGCCGCAGCCTGAGGCTCCCACGCCCGGCCAGCGCCGGGTCAAGGTGACCCCCTACCCTCAGGCGGTGATGTACCCCCACGCTCCGGCGGTCGAGGCTCCGGGCTTCTCGGCAGACCTCGAGCGGTTGGGCCTGAGCCGCGAACGCAGTGGCCCCCCCTGGCTTTTCCGCGCCTCGCTGGGCCGCAAGGCCTACACCCTGGCCCTGTGCCGCCTGGGCGAGTGCGAGCCGTCCGAGTTGCTCGAGCTGCGCCGCCAGGGGAGCGTGCAGTACGCCGGGTTGGTGGCTGGGGAGTCCATGCGCGAAGAAGCCCTGGGCGAGCTGGCCCAGTGGCGGCCTTCGGGCCTGGGTGGGGGTGGCCTGTGCTATATCTCGCCCGAAGCCCTGCAGAAGCTGGCCAAGCTACGCCAGGTCTTCCCGGTGGGTGCGGTGGAGCTCGAGCGCTTTCTAAAGGTTGGGCGGCTCGATCTCGAGTCGCTACGCCCCCTGGAGGACGAACTCGAGGGCATCCTGGGCGAGCGCGCGGCCTTCTCCTCGGTCTTGCTGTCGTTGGCTGAGATGCCTCAGCAGAGCGTGTTCCTGCTGGCCGACCTGGTGGGTGGCGACCTCCCGCTGGAGGCCGACACCGTGCGCCAGATCCTCGACGTGCTGGCCGGGCCGCCCTTCTTGCTGCTGAAGCGACTCTCGCCAGGGGAATACCTGCTGCGAAGCACCGTGGCCGACGCGCTGGGCGAACTCATCCAGTACGCCCGCTTGATGGTGAGCCGCGCGGAAGCGGTGCTGAGATAGAGGGCGAGCAGAGCACCCGCAGTCGCCGAGACCGCGGAGCGGACTGTTCTAGAGCGGTTCCCACGAATACCGCCTACAACCGCCTCGCGTGCAGCGTAAATGTGGGAAAGGCGATAAGGCCCTGTTCGAATTCCCTACCCCGAGGGGTGTGGAGAGTTTATAGTTTGGAATGGGGAATGCATTCGCGCGCGGTCGAGCGAATTTTGGGCAGCCTGAGCCGCTCTCTGGCCTCAGCGGGCGACCTCGAGTCCCTGGCCCAGAGGGGTCTGAGCGCTCTGACCAATGCACTGGGAGCCCAGGGGGCCTGGCTGCGGCTGCGGGAGAATGGGCTGAGGCTCCGCGCGGCGGTGGGGGTGGTTCCCCCCGAGGAAGCCCGCCTCACCCCGCAGGAGGTCGAGACCCTGAGCAGCGGCCGGGTGCTGATCTACCGCCTGCCCGAGGAGGCCACCGGCCCGGCCAGTCGCCATTGGGCCGGGCTGGGCTACCGGGGGCTAGTCCTGGCTCCTTTGCGCGGTGATGGGGTTCTGCTGGGCACGCTGGGCCTGCTGTTCGCAGAGGTGGTGCCTTACGAGGAGATTGTTGCCCTCGAGGAGGTGTTGCCCCTCTTTGGCCTGATCCTCCAGCGCGCTCACGCCGAGGCCGAGCTAGCGCGCCGCCAACAGCTTTTAGAAGCCCTGCACCGCCTAGACCGGGCCATGCTGGAGGGCAAAAACCTGGAGGAAGTAGCCCAGATCGGCGCGGAGGAAGCCCGTTCGTTGCTGCGGGCTAAAGCGGCCACGGTTTCTCTGGTGGAAGGCCCAGAGCGCCGCCTGGTGGCGGCATCGGGGCAGGAGGTCGAACCCCTGCGCGGCCAGAGTGCCTCGCTGGAGGAGGGCCCCCACGCTCAGGCCTTGCGTACAGGCGAGCCAGTGGTGCTGATGGAGATTCCCGGCGAGGGGGTGCCGCCCTGGTTGCTGGCGTTGGCTCCGCTGGGCAACGCCCTGGTGCTGCCCCTCAAGCCGGACGGATCTACGCTGGGTTTCCTAGGGCTTTACGGCTTGAGCAATCCCCCCGCCATCCTCCCCATGGCCCAAGCTTTCGCCGCCCAGCTCTCCTTAGCCCTCCTGCGTGAGTTGGACCAAGAAGCCCTGCAACGGCGGGTCAAGGAGCAGGAGCTGCTGTTGCGGGCGCTAGAGGCTTTAGGCGAGGTGCACAGTCCCGAGGAGGCCGCCCGGCGGCTGGTGGAACTGGCCCCAGAGCTCGTGTGGGCAGATTGGGTAGCGGTGCTTTTGCTCGAGGACGGTGTCTTGCGGGTAGCTGCCGCGAGTGGGGCGCTGGCTGGGAGCGTAGGCCAAGGGCTACCCCAGGGTCGGGGAGTTTCCTGGGCGGCTTTGCGGGAGGGGACCCAGGTGCTGAGGGATGTGCAGAAGGACCCTCGGATCTACACGCCCCCTGGGGTTGACTCGCCTCCCAGCGGCAGCGAAGTCGTCGCCCGCCTCCCAAACCCGCATGGGGGAGCGCTGGGGGTGCTGATCGCTGGCCGGATCGCTCCCACTTACAGTTCCCAGGAAGCCCGGCTAGTAGAAGCGCTGGCTCAGGCTGGGGCCACTGCTATGGAGCGCGCCCGCCACGACTTGGCTGAGCGCCGGGTGCGCGCTGCTCTAGAACGCCTAATCCAGGTACCCCCCGGCGACCTCGAGGCCCTGGTGCGGGCTCTGGGGGAAAGCCTGGGGGTGCGCTGGGCCTTCCTCGACCGGCTGCTCTCCCCCGATAAAGCCCTGGCGGTGGCGGTTTACGGTGCCGAGCCCTTCGAGTATGACCTCGAGGGCACCCCCTGTGCCGACGTCTTCGCTGGGCAGTTTTGCGAGTATGGTCAGGAGGTTACCCGGCTTTTCCCCCATGATCGGTTGGCTGCCGAGATGGGGGCCGAGGCCTACCTGGGTACCCCCTTGCGGGGGGAGGGGGGACGGATATTGGGCATCCTAGTGGCCATGCACGATGCCCCGCTGCCCGAGGGCGAGAAGGAACTGCGGCGCGAAATCCTGCTGGCCTACGCCCAGCGGGCCGCGCTGGAACTGACACAGCGAGAGAACCAGGTCCGGCTCGAGGCCACCGCCCGGGCCCACAGCCTGCTGCGCCCGGCCCACGCCGTCCAGGAGGTGTTCGAGATCGCGGTGGAGGCCGCCTTGCGGGAGACCCGCGCCACCACCGCGTTGCTCTCGCTCTACCGCGAGGAGGGGGACTGTCTGGAGGTGGTGGCCGCGGCGGGCTACATAGCCGAGGCCGCCCGGGGACGGCGGGTGGAGCGGGGGGTGGGTCTGGCCTGGCGGGTGCTGGAAGGGGGCGAGTCGCTGTATTTGGAGGACGCCTCGCAGGTGCCCGAGGCCTTGTTCTTCTCCGGGAGGCGGGATCGGGCGGCCTATCTGGGGGTGCCCCTGCGCGCCGCCGAGGGGCGGGTGCTGGGGGTGCTCTCCGCCGACACCGCCGAGCACGGCGGCGAGCTATTCCCTGAGGACCGCCACTTCCTGCTGGCCCTGGCCGAGGCCACTGGGGCGGCCATCGCTCGCCTCGAGGCCCTGCGCAAGGCCCAAGGCGAGGCCGAGCGCTTCCGGGCCTTGGCCGAGTTGTCGGCCCGACTGGAGGTGCTGGATGACCCCGAAGTCATCTTGGAGGAGGCCCTGGAAGCCCTGTGGCGCATCAGCGGCTTCCAGGCAGCTTTTTTCAGTGAGGCCGCTCCCGAGGGCCTACGGCTGAAGGTGGTGGCCGGAGAACCTCCTGGAGCTTGGCTCGAGCGGGCCCGCCAAGAGAGCTATCCCCCAGGCCGGGGGCTCATGGGTCAGGCCCTGCTCACCGGGGAGGCCCTCTACACCCCCTTCTACCCGGACCACCCCCAGGCCCTGCCTGAGCGGGTGGCTTTGGGGCTGAAGAGCGCCGCTTACATGCCGGTGAAGCTGTTTGGCCGGACCGTGGGGGTGCTGAGCCTGTTGGACTTCCGAGAGGCCTACCGCGAAGACCCTCTGCCGCTGCTCACCTTTGCCGCCCGCCGCCTGGAGCGTGCCCTGGAGAAAGCCCAGACCCTACAGCAGCTCCGTCAGGCGCGAGAGGAAGCCCTCAAAGGGTTGGGGGTAGCGCTGGAGTACCGCGACCTCGAGACCGCCGGGCACACTGAGCGGGTTACCCGGCTGGCCCTGCGGCTGGCCGAGGCGCTGGGCCTGGGCGAGCCCGCGCTCACCGAACTGCGCCTGGGGGCTTACCTGCACGACCTGGGCAAGCTGGCCGTCCCCGATGCCATCCTCAAGAAGCCCGGCAAGCTCACGCCCGAGGAGTGGGAGCAGATGAAGGCCCACGTCACCCTGGGTGAGGAGATGGCCCGGCGGCTGGGCTTCCTCCCCCCGGCTACGCTAGAGGTTATCCGCCACCACCACGAGCGCTGGGACGGTAAGGGCTACCCCGACGGGCTCGCGGGTGAGGCCATCCCCCTGCTGGCACGCATCTTCGCCCTGGCCGATGTCTACGACGCCCTCACCTCCGAGCGCCCCTACAAGCCGCCCTGGAGTCACGAGGAAGCCCTCGCCGAGCTCGAGCGTCAGGCGGGACGCCAATTCGACCCCCAGCTGGCGCAGGTTTTCGTTCGGCAACTGCGGCAGGGGCGCGGTGGCTAGCCGTCGGGAGCGTCGGGATGGCCTGCTCGCACTTCATTTGCAGCGCCCCCAAGGGGAACCCGGGTTGGCCTTTTTCCCGTGCGCCAGGCTACCTCCCCAGAGCGCTACGAGCTCGTGGACGGTCTGGTCTTCTGCTATTGGGAGGGTGTATTTACGGACAAGGCCAGATAGCCCGAGACCTTGCGGGCGGCCCGCTCGGCGTCGGTGACGGCTTGCTCTAGGCTTCCCCCGGCGAAGAACACCCCCGGCAGGTGAGGCAGGGTGCTCTCGAGTAAGGCCTCACGGCGGTGATGCCCCAGGCTAGGCTGGGGTAGGCTGCCGACTTGGCGGAAGACCCAACTGCCCAGCACCCGGCTCGACTCGCCGATCCCGAGCTGCCGGCGCATCTGGTCTAGCGCCAGCCGGGCTAGCTCGCTTTCACTCAGCCGGGCTGCTTCGCCTACCACCTCCAGTCGCAGGACTTCGAACCCCTCCTCCACGCGCGCCGGGAAGCGGGAGCGGGTGCGGCTGAGGCGGTAAAAGCCGCCTGTTCCCTCCCACAGGCGCACAGGGTGGGGATCCTCGGGAAGCTGCTCCTGGGCGAAGACCAGATGGACGCTGCTGTAGGGCAGGTGGGGGATCTGGTTGAGCAGGGTGGTGGCCTGGGGGTGAATGTGGCGTAGGATGCGGGCAGCAGCTGGGGCCGGGCAGGCTAGCACCACGCTCTCCCCCTCGAGCAGGCCCTGCCGGGTGTAGACCTGCCAGTGCTGCCCCTTGCGTTGCAGGCCCACTACCTCCTGGCCGGGTCCAAAGGGAACCCTGCCCTCGAGGGCCTTGCCCAGCGCATCGATCAGGCTGCCCATGCCCTGGGCAAAGGTGAGGCGGGGGGTTCGAAGCGCCTGCTCGCGGCTACGCGCCAGGCTTCCATGCTGGTTTTCGGCCTGCCACAGCCGAGGATAGGCCGAGCGCAGGGAGAGCTGGGCCGGGTCGCCGCCCCACTCCTCCTGCACCAGGGGGGCCAACAACCCCCAGGCAGCGCTGCCCAGCCGGCGGGTGAAAAAACTGGCCACCGATTCGTCCTCGAGCGCTCCCTTGCCTACCAGGCCCTCGGCTTGCAGGCGCAGGCGCGCGCTGAAGCCCAGCAGGGGACCGAGCATAGCGTAGGTTGCCGGATCGGAGGGGCTGAGTCCTTGAGGATAGGTCACCCACTGCCCATTGTGCTTGCAGGCTTTTTGCTCTTGCACGGGGATGGACTCGAGGCAGAGCTCCTCCAGCAGCCGCTTCAGGGCCGGGCTAGCGGGGATACTCTCCGGGCCGCACTCGAGCAGCAGCCCTGGCTGCCGCAGGGTGTGCAGGGCTCCACCGGGGCGCTTGCGGGCCTCGAGCACGGCTACCCGCAAACCTTCCTTCTGCGCCTGGTAGGCGCAGACCAAGCCCCTCAGCCCGGCCCCTACCACGATCAGTTGAAAATTGCTCGCTGGCGAACTCACGCGGCTGATTTTACCGCGCGGTCGCTACAGCCGGTTCAGCGTGTCCGTGCTAACATAACCCAATGCGTCCAATTTTGCTGATGCTGGTCTTGCTTGCCCCCCTGGCCCTGGCCCAGGGCGGCGACCCTGTGGTGGCCAAGGTGGGCAAGGTTAGCCTGACCCGAAGCTACTTCGATTTGCAATGGGAGTACTTCACCCATCAAGCCCTGATGCGGCAGGGGATCCCCTACACTCCCGAAGCCGCCGACGCCCTCAAGCCCTTCAAACCCCAGCTACTCGAGCGCCTCGCCAAGGACCAGGCGGTGCTCAACGTGGCCGAGCGCCAGGGCTACGCGGCCACCGACGCGGCAGTCGAGCAACAGATCAGCGCGGTGCGTGAGCGCTTCGAGAGCGAGGAGGCGTTTTTGGCCGGGCTCAAAGAGGCCGGCCTGCGCGACCTGGCAGGGTATAGGCTGCTGATCTACGAAGCCATCACCTTCAACGCCTTCATCGACGATCTGGTAAGCAAAATCCAGTTCAGCACACCCGCGCTCAAGCTGCTGTACTACCTCAAGCGCGCGGAGTATAGCCAGCCTGCGCGCTATTGCACCTCTCACATCCTGGTCGAGACCCCGGCCCAGGCCCAGGCTGTGCTGGCCCGCCTGGCCAAAGGCGAGACCTTTGAGGCCCTGGCCTCCGAATTGTCCCTCGACCCGGGCTCCCGCAGCGAAGGGGGCGAACTGGGCTGCTACCCGGTGGGCAGCTTGATCGAAGCTTTCGAGCGGGCCATGCTCAGGCTCAAGGTCGGTGAGATCACCCGCGTGCCGGTCAAGAGCGAGTTTGGCTACCATATCATCCGGCTCAACAACATTGAGCCCTTCGCCTACGCACCCTTCGAAGCGGTACAGGAGAGCCTGAGCTCGGATCTGATTGGGGCCACTCTGGATAAACTCATCGATAACTATGCGCGTTTGGAGGGTGTGCAGTTGTTCCCGGAGAACCTTTGAGCACGGAGGGGTCGGCGGTTGATCCTCATCCCCGCTTCAATTGCCGAAGTACTCCGGTAGCTGATCGCGGGTGATCAGCACCTCTCGAGGCTTGGAGCCCTGGTGAGGGCCTACGATGCCCATGGCCTCGAGGCTGTCCACCAGCTTGCCAGCGCGGGCGTGGCCTACCGACAGGCGGCGCTGGAGGCGGCTCACCGAGGCATAGCCCTCTTCGATGACCACCTCGGCGGCCTTGCGCAGCAGGGGGTCGGAGAAGTCCACCTCGCCGCTGCCCCCGCCGTCTGCGGCCAGGTTGGGCGGGCCGTCGAAATCGGAGCCATAAGTCTCACCGAAGGCGTCCTCGAAGCTCTGTTGGCGCAGGAACTCGGCCAGGCGGTGCACCTCGCCCTCGGAGAGGTAGGGGCCTTGCAGGCGCACGGGCTTGGGCAACCCCGGCTGGTGGTAGAGCATGTCGCCCTGGCCCACCAGGCGCTCGGCGCCCACCGTATCGAGGATGGTGCGGCTGTCGAAGCCCGAGGAGACTGCAAAGGCCATGCGGGCGGGGATGTTGACCTTGATCAAGGAGGTCAGGATGTCCACCGAAGGGCGCTGGGTGGCTAGGATCAGGTGCATTCCGGTGGCGCGGGCCATCTGAGCCAGGCGCAAAATGGCCTGCTCGACCTCCTTGGGGGCGGTGATCATCAGGTCGGCGAGCTCGTCGATGACGATGACGAGGTAGGGGAGGGTGGGTTCGCCCACCGCCTTCATCTTCTCGTTGAACTGCTCGAGGTTTCTCGCTCCTACCTGGCTCATCATCTTGTAGCGACGCTCCATGTGGGCCACCGCACCCAGCAGCACCCCAGCGGCGTCGGCGGGGTTGGTCACCACGGGCCGGATGAGGTGGGGGATGCCCTCGTAGGGGGTGAGCTCGACCATCTTGGGGTCGATCATCAGGAAGCGCAGCTCGGTGGGCAGGAACTTGAACAGCAGGCTGCTGATGAGGGTGTTGACGGCCACGCTCTTACCTGAGCCGGTGGAGCCAGCGATGAGGAGGTGGGGCATCTTGGCCAGGTCGCGTACCCAGATCTCGCCGTCGATGCTCTTGCCCAGCACCAGCGGGAGGCGGTCCTTCGACCGTACGAAGCTCGAGCTGTTGATGCCTTCGCTGTAGCGAACCACGTCGCGTTCGGCATTGGGCACCTCGAGGCCGATGACGCTCTTGCCGGGGATGGGAGCCTCGATACGCACCGAACCGGCGGCCAGGGCGCGGGCGAGGTCATTGGCCAGGTTGGCCACCCGGCTGATCTTCTCGCCAGGAGCGGGCTCGAGCTCGAAGCGCGTCACCGTGGGGCCGCGGGCCCAGCCCACCACCTTCGCCTCCACGTTGAAGCTTTTGAGCGCGGCGTCGATGGTCTCGGCCAGGCGGCGGGTGTTGGCCTCGAGCACGCGGGGGTCGTGCCTGGGGGCCTCGGCGGGGTCGAGCAGTGCCGAGGTGGGCAGCGCCAGCGCGGTCGTCTCGTTGTTTACTGCTCGGATCGGAGCTTTGCTCTGCGCCTTGGTGGGGGGCTTGCTCGGCGGTGCCTTGGGTTGGGCCGTGACCACCGGTTGGGCCTCAGGGGCCTCGTCGAAGTCGAATTCCAGCTCGAAGTCTGGCAGATTCTCGACCGCGGGGGAGCGGGTCACTGCCGGGAAGATCACCGGCGGGGTGGCGCTCAGGCCGCCCTCCAGCAGTGCTCGCAGACCGGCGGAGTGGGCTTCGGGTGGGTTGGCTTCCAGCCACTCCGCCCAACGCAGCCAGCCGTCGGCGCGCTGCTCGAGATCGCTCACCAGCCCCTGCAGGGCTTCCCAGGCCTCCAGCCGGGTCTGGTGCTCGTCCCAGGCCTGCAACAGGTGGTGGGCGCCTACCCCGCGTTCCAGCAGAGCGCTGGCCTGCTCGGCCTGGCGTTCGAGGCCGCGGGCCTTGGCGTGGAGGGTGCCTACTTCCAGGCTTAGCGCGGCTCGGCGCTCCTCGAGGGCCTGGGCCAGCCCGAGGCCCTGCACTGGGGTGGCTAGCGCTGCCGAAAGCCGCTCGAGCCTGGCTGCCAAGGGGCGTACCTCGGCCCTGACCGTGCTTGCCAGCTCGGTGCTGCGCTCTTGCAGGAATTTTTGGAACACTCCGGAGAGTGCCTCGAGCCCTTCGCCCGTCGCGTCGCCCGCCAGCGGATTGCGACGATACTCGGCCAAGTCCGCTTCTAACGCGGCCAGGGCCTTGTGTTCGGGGTAGCGCTCGGCCAGGATGCGGGTCTCACCCAGCAACCTCGAGGCCCGACGGGCCAGGCGGATGGAGCGGGAGAGCCTCGAGGCCGCCAGCCCGACCCGCCGGCCCACCACCCCGAACAGCCACCCGGGGCGCTTCCGCAGCGCCATGTCCAGCACGAAAGCCAGCATCACCGCGCACAGCAGCAGCCCGGCGTTGCCCAGCGTGTCGGTCAGTCCCCTCGCGGCCAGTGCGCCCAGTTCACCGCCCCATTCCGGGCGGATGACCGAGAGCACCGGCAGCATCACGGCGGTTCCCAACAGGGTAAAACCCACCGCGCGCAGAAAAGCGCGCAGCGACCGACCCAGCAACAGCAGGCCCGAGAGGATGGCCAGGGCGGGGGGGAGTATCCAGGTTAGCAGCCCTAGCTTGCCGTAGCTGATCTGCCGCAGCCACTGGCCGTACTCCCCGGTGAAGTGGGGGTTGACGTAGAGCACCAACCCCAGTGCGATTCCCGCCGCCAGCGCCACCATGGCTAGCGCCTCGGAATCGAGATGAGGCTCCTTGGGGTTCTTGGGAGAGGGATTTGGGGCCGGGCTAGAGCGCTTGGACTTTGCCTTTGCCATTGAAGCCAGTCTAGCACAACCAAAACCCCCCCAATCTCGAATTAAGACCGAGCAAAAGCTGGCTTTCGTGTCCTCGCTCGAGGGGTATTACGCTTGGATGGTGCTGGCTTACTTCTTGAGCTCCTTGACTACCAGCGTAGTTACGTCGGTGCCGGGAGCGGCATAGACCACGATGCCGCTGGCCTGGGCCACCTTGTAATCCATGACCACTTGGAAGCCGTTGGCCTGGGCAACCTTCCTGACCTCCTTGTCGATATCGTCGAGCAAGGGTTTGGCCACCGCGCTGATGCGCTCACTCCACTTCTTGCCGCCGTCCTGTAACGCCTTCTGTAGGGTTTGCAGGCTCTGCTGGTCTTTGGCCGACAGCGGCCCGCCGCGGGCTTTTTGGCTGAGCTGGCTGATCTGGTCGCGCAGAGGCTTGAGCTCCTTCTCGGCCTGGTCCTGCACGGCCTTGAGCTTAGCGTAGTTGGGATGAGCCTGGATGGCGATGTCCGGGCTGATGAACCCTACCCGCCAGGGTTGGGGCTTGGTCTGGGCCGACAATGGCGCTGTCAGCAGCACCAGGCAAAGGGCGGCGAGAACGCGTGTCCACATGGCCTTCACTGTACGGACCTTGCTTTAGCAACTTGTGAGAGCGGTTCCCACGCATACCCAGTGCGGCGCAATGGTGGGTAACGCGATGAGAGGACGTCCCATGAGAAAAGCAGGGGCTCCGGAGAGCCCCTTGGAATAGCGACTGCGCCTACTTCTTGAGTTCCTCGATGACCTTCTGGGTCACGTCCAGGCCGTCGGCGGCGTAGACCACCAGATTGCTGGCGCTGGCGACTTTGTAATCCATGATCACCTGGAAGCCGTTTTCTTCGGCGACCTTCTTGATGATCTTGTTGATTTGCTCGGTGAGGGGTTTGCCAGCCTCTTCGGTGCGGGTGGACCACTTCTTGAGGGCATCCTGGTAGGCCTGGCGCAGCGTCTGGAAGTCCTGCTGATCCTTGGCCGTGGCCTGGCCGGACTGGATCTTCTGCTGGAGTTGGGTGAGCTGGTTTTGTAGGGGTTTGAGCTCCTTATCGGCCTGGTCGCGCACCGCTTTGACCTTGGCGTAATCGGGGTGGGCTTCGATGGCCATATCGGAGTTGATAAAGCCGATCTTAACGGCCTGGGGCTTGGTCTGGGCGACCAGGGGAGCCCCCATCAGGCCGATGGCTGCCAGCACAGGGGCGATCCACAGCATCCTCTTCATGCGCCCCAATCTAAGCATGCAGCGTTAGCGCTCTGTGAGAGAAGCCAGGCTTGGACATATGGCCATGTATGGGCTATGGTGACGCGGAGGAGGTAACGACCCATGAAACGACTCAGCCTTTTGATTCTCCTCTTGGTCCTTTCGATCGGCGCGAGCGCTCAGGCTCAGCGCGCCTTCCAGTTCCGCATCTCGGTTCCCAACCCCGCGCTCGGCTTCGGCCTCGAGGCCGAACTCCAGCGTAACCTGGTGGCCTTGCTTTACGGCGACCTCGTTTTCCGGGGGCCGGCAGTCCTCGTAGGCGGTGAGCTGCTGTTCAAGCCCGACCTGGGCCAGTTCGACCGCGACTTGCGCGGGGTTTCGCCTTACATCGGGGGCGGCGTCGGAGTGGGGTTTGGCGGGGGTGCCGCGGACGCGGGCTTGACCTTGGACTTCGGCATTGAGTTCGCCGTGGATCGCTCAACCGGGCTCTTCGTGGGCTGGCAGGGGATCTACTACTTCGATGGCTTTGTAGGCAGCCGGGCTATCCTGGGGGCCTCCTTCCGATGAGATGCTGAGTAGAACTTCATAAAGTGGGGGCACGAAGCCCCCACTTTTTCTTTGCTACACGCCGTTTTGCGCTACCGGATATGAACCTAGCACCTTGACGAACTGCGCGCGCTGCAGCAGCCCGACGAGGGCTTTGGCCGGTCCAGGGTCTTCGATGTGGCCCTCGAAGTCTACGTAGAATACGGGACTGAAGGGACGCTCGGGATCCCGACGGGGGCGGGACTCGAGCTTGGTCATGTTGACCCCGGCGTCGGCTAGGGCTTGTAGCGCGTGCAGCAGGGCACCGGGTACGTGGCGGGTAGCGAAGACCACCGAGCTTTTGTGCGGCCCCTCGCGTCGGGGTGGGATGTCGCGCGAGAGTACGAAGAAGCGGGTGTAGTTGCCCTTGAAGTCCTGGATGTTTTCCGCCAGCACCTCTAGCCCGTAGAGTTCGGCAGCCCGGCGGCTGGCAATGGCGGCGTGGCCGGGTTCGGGGTTTTCCGCCAGCTCCCTTGCCGCCCCCGCGGTGTCGTAGACCGGGGTGGCCTTCAAGTGGTAGCGAGCGATGAAGCCGTCGCACTGGGCTAGCCCTTGGGGATGGCTCTTGACGAAGCGGATGTCCTCGAGCCGGCTCCCCTTGGGAGCCATCAGGCAGTGCTCGACTTTGAGCACGATCTCCCCGATTACGTGCAGGTCGGTCTCGAGCAGCAGGTCGTAGGTCTGGTTGATGATTCCGGCGGTGGTATTTTCCACCGGCACCACCCCCAGCTCGACTTCGTGCTCGGATACGGCATCGAATACTTCGTGAAAAGTGGGAAGCCCAATGGGCTGTGCCTCGGGGAAGGCTTTGAGCACGGCTTCCTCGCTGTAAGCTCCCTCGGTTCCCTGGTAAGCGATGCGAACCACGGCGATACTTTACAATGTCAAGACTTGCGCCGCATGCCAGACGCAAGACGCTCTGGCCTCTAGACGCTCATGGCTATCAGCCATCGATTCTCCCGCTGACTATCGGTATACTCATGACAACCCTATGGCTCATATTGGCGTTGTGACGGATGATTCCGGGCTCGAGCGATTCCTGGAAGTGGTGACTACTGCCGATGGGTATAAATTGAGCGCTTACGACCGGCCCGACTCCTGGGAGGCCCAGCTCCTGGAGGACCTGCCCGACTTGGTGATCCTCGACAGGCTGGGAGAATACGACAGCATCGCGCTGCGCCGGGCGATGCGGGAGAACCCCAAGCTCGAGGGCGTTCCGGCGATATTGGTACTCGAGGCGTTGCCCGCCGAGCGTCCGCCCTGGCTGCGCTCGGAAACGCTTGCCCGTAAGCCCCTTACCCACCGCAACCTGCGCCTGCTGATCAACCGGGCGCTCTACCAGGGGGGCTGGTGCTGGCCAGTGGTTTCCTGGTGCTCAGCCCCGCCGAAGCGCGGCCTTACCTGGCCGAGCTTATTGGCAGTCCAGAGCGGCTCAGGCAAGCCTGGCTCAACCCCCAGGAGCGCGAGAGCCTGGTGATCGCCCTCGAGCGCGAAGGCTGGACTGAGCAGGGCCTGCGACGTCTGGTCCGCCGCAGCGACCTCGACCTCTACGACATGCTGGGCTGGCTGGCTTTTGGCTGGGTGGTCAAGACCCGCCAGCAGCGGGCCTATCAGGCTTGGAAGTGGGCTGAGTCGCGCCCCGACGCCAAAATCATTCACTCGCTGCTCGCGGCTTACGTCGAATACGGTATCACAGGCGTGGAGAAAGTGCTGCAGCAGGAGAAGGTAGCGGTGGCTCCCCTGGCTGCGGCTCAGGGTGACGAGGGCTGGCTGATCCGACTCGAGGCCCAGCTTTATGCCGATTGAGAGCGCTTTCCACTTCGGGATGGCACACAAGAGGCTGAGGGCAGTGTGCTATCCTGAGCACATGAACGAGCGTTCTTTCCAGGACATCCTTGAATGGGTGGTGCTGGGCCTGCTCATCGCGGTGGTCGCCCTGGTGGTGATGTGGGTGGGGGGCTGGCTCTTCACCTTCTTGGGAGCGATCCTCAAGGGCCTGGCCAGCCTGATCTTCCGCCTGCTGACCATCCTGGTACCTGCCCTGATCGTAGCTGGGGCGTTCTACTTCATCCTGCGCTTCGTGCAGAAGCCTAAATCGGCCTAAACGCAAGATGCCTTTTGCAGGGGCGGGCCACCAGCCCGCCCCTGTTCACCCCGGATCCGCTACCCGCCCGATGTTCCTGGAAACCGCTCTTACAGTTGCGGGCGACCTCGAGGGCTAGGCTCGGCTCATGCCTAACCGCCTGATCCACGAGACCAGCCCCTACCTGTTGCAGCACGCCCATAACCCGGTGGATTGGTATCCCTGGGGAGAGGAAGCCTTTGCCAAGGCGCGGGCAGAGGATAAGCCGATATTTCTTTCGGTGGGCTATGCCACTTGTCATTGGTGTCACGTGATGGAGCGCGAGAGCTTCGAGGATCCCGAGGTGGCCGCCTTTCTCAACGCCCACTTCGTGCCCATCAAGGTAGACCGCGAGGAACTGCCCGACGTCGACCAGGTCTACATGAACGCGCTCCAGGCCATGACCGGCTCGGGCGGCTGGCCCATGAACATGTTCCTCATGCCCGACCTACGGCCTTTTTACGGCGGGACTTATTTCCCGCCCCGCGATCATCCCCAGTTGCCCAGCTTTCGCCGGTTGCTCGAGGGCGTCCACAACGCCTGGCTGCACCGCAGGCAGGACGTGCTCGAGAACGCCGAGGACCTGACCAAGGCGCTCAGCAACGCGCTGCGGCCCCAGAGCGCCCCCCTTCCCGACGACCTGCACCCCTCGGCCCTGGCCGGGCTCTCCAGGGCCTTCGACCAGAGCTACGGTGGCTTTGGTGGCGCTCCCAAGTTTCCCCACGCCCCCGCACTGCTCTACCTGCTCTGCCATGCCTGGTTGGGGGATCGGGTGGCCTGGAAGCACCTCGAGCTGACCCTCGAGCGCATGATGGAGGGCGGTATCTACGACCAGGTGGGCGGCGGCTTTCACCGCTACGCCGTCGACGGCATCTGGCGGGTGCCCCACTTCGAGAAGATGCTCTACGACAATGCACAACTGGCGCGGGTGTACCTGGGGGGCTACAAGCTCTCGGGAAAGCCGCGCTACCGACAGGTGGCCGAGGAGATTTTGCGCTACGTGCTGCGCGAGATGACCGGACCGCAGGGCGAGTTCTGGTCGGCCCAGGACGCCGACTCGGAGGGCGTGGAGGGTAAGTTCTACGTCTGGAGCGAAGCCGAGGTGCGGGAGGTGCTGGGCAGCGATGCCGAGGCGGCTATCCGGCTGTTCGGGGTATCGGAGGCGGGGAACTGGGAAGGGGTCAACGTGCTCGAGCGCCGCTTCCCCGACGAGGCCCTGCGCGAGTCGCTGGGCCTGAGCCCCCAGGCTTATTCCGAGTGGGTAGAGAGCGTGCGGGCCAGGCTCTACGAGCGCCGCAAGCGGCGAGTTTGGCCCCTCACCGACGACAAGGTGCTGGCCGATTGGAACGGCCTGATGCTGCGGGCTTTGGCCGAGGCCGGGCGGCTGCTGGGAGAGGAGCGCTACCTCGAGGCCGCCCGCGCCAACGCTCGCTTCGTGCTGGGGACCATGGTCGCAGAGGGGTTGTTGCGGCATTCTTGGCGGGCGGGAAAACTGCGCCCCGAAGCCTACCTGAGCGACCAGGCCAGCTACGGGCTGGGGCTGCTGGAGCTCTATCAGGCTACCGGGGAGATGGAATGGCTCGAGGCCGCCCACCAGCGGGCCGAGGGCATCATGGCCCACTTCCGCGACCCGGAGGGGGGCTTCCGCGACTCCCCAAGCGAGAAGCTGCCCATCAAGGCCAAGGACGCGTACGACGGACCCTACCCAAGCCCTTCGGCTTCGGCTGCCGAGCTGCTTTTCCGGCTGGCGGCCCTGTACGAGCGCCCGGAGTGGTACGAAGCCGCGCTTTCGGCGGTAGAGGTCTACGCCCGTAGCCTCCAGCACAGCCCTTTTGGCTTTTCGGCGCTGCTCCAGGCCCACCTGGTTGGGGCCCAGGGCAGCGAGCTGGCCCTGGTCACGCCCTCGCGCTGGGCTACCGAGGCACAGAAGCTCTATCTACCCCTCACCACCCTGGCGATTGGCCCTTCCCACACCCTGCCCGTGCTCGCGGGGCGCAAGGCGGGGCTGGCTTATGTGTGCCGGCGGGGGGTTTGCCGCCTGCCTTCGGAGGATTTCCAGGGCCTGAAGGCCGAATTACACGCGCTGTACCCGAATGCCCGATTAGACTAGGCCCATGCGCGTTTTATTCATCGGGGATATCTTCGCCGAACCGGGTCTGCGGATCGTCTCGAGGCACCTACCCGATATTCGGGATGGCTTCGACGTCGTCGTCGCCAACGCCGAGAACACCGCAGGGGGCCTGGGTATCACCAAGGCCGCCTACAGGCGGTTGCGCGAGGCGGGCGTGGACGTGCTCACCCTTGGAAACCACGCCTGGGATCATCGCGAGGTCTACGAGCTCATCGAAACCGAGCCCATCGTGCGGGCGCTGAACTTCCCTCCCGGAACCCCTGGCAGGGGTTGGTGGCGGGTGGAGGCAGCGGGGGAGAGCTTGCTGATCTGCCAGGTGATGGGCCGCTTGTTCATGGACCCCCTCGACGACCCCTTCAGGGGGATGGATGCCTTGCTCGCCGAGCAGCAGGCCGACTGCGTGTTGCTCGAGGTTCACGCCGAGGCCACCTCCGAGAAACTGGCCCTGGCCCGCTACCTCGACGGGCGCGTCGGCGCGGTGCTGGGCACCCACACCCACGTTCCCACCGCCGATGCCGAGGTGCTGCCTGGGGGTACGGGTTACCAGAGCGACGTGGGCATGACCGGAACCTACGACGGCATCATTGGCGGCGAGGTACAGAGCTTCCTGGGTCGCTTCCTCACCCAGCGCCCCACCCGCTTCCGCGCCCAAGAAGGCCCCGCCCGCTTCCACGCCACTGCCCTGACCTTTGAGCGAGGCCGCTGTAAGAGCATCGAACCCTACCGCTTCGACGAGCCGGTTTAGAAGGGCTGGGGTTGAGGGTCAAAGGTGGCTAGCCCCTTGACCCGCGACCGCTCTCCTCCTGTACCCTGCTACTCGTGGACCTCAACTCCTATCCCTATCCCTCCCGCCGTACGGTGGTGGTGGGCAAGCGTGGCGCGGTCGCTACCTCCCAGCCTCAAGCAGCCCTGGCGGGCATGGAAATGCTCTTGGCCGGGGGCAACGCGGCGGATGCGGCTTTGGCGATGGCCATCGCGCTGACGGTGCTCGAGCCCACCTCCAACGGCATCGGTTCTGACGCTTTTGCCCTGATCTGGGATGGCGGGCTGCACGGCCTCAATGCTTCGGGGCCCAGCCCCAGCCAGCTCCCGCTCGCAGCCTTCGAAGGGATGGAGGAGGTTCCGGCCAGGGGTTGGCTGAGCGTCACCGTGCCGGGGGCGCCCGCGGGCTGGCGGGCGGTTTCGGAGCGCTTTGGCAAGCTGCCCTTCGAGCGGCTGTTCGAGCCCGCGATCCGCTACGCCGAAGAAGGCTTTGCCGTGTCGCCAGTGACGGCTAGGAGCTGGAGCCGTTCGGCGGAAGCCTTCTTGAAGCTATTGGGGCCGGAGCACCGGGCCTTCAACCGGGTGTTCTTCCCAGGGGGACGTGGTCCACGAGCCGGGGAGGTCTGGCGTAGTCCGGAGCATGCCGCGACCCTTCGAGAGATCGCCTCGAGCCAGGCCGAGAGCTTCTACAAAGGAACCCTGGCCCGGAAGATGGCTGAATTCGCCGCCGACACGGGAGGCTGGCTGACCCAAGCCGACCTCGCGGCCTATGAGCCGGAGTGGGTCGAGCCCATCTCGGCCAGCTACGGCAGCCTCGAGGTCCACGAAATTCCCCCCAATACTCAGGGTATCGCTGCCCTGATGGCGCTGAAGATACTGGCCGGCCTCGACATGCTCCGTGCTTCCCATGACCCCGTCGAGTACCTGCACCTCCAGATCGAGGCCATGAAGCTGGCCTTTGCCGACGTAAAGGCCGAGGTGGCCGATCCCCGGCACATGCGCCTCAGCAGCGCCCAGTTGCTCGACGATGTCTATCTCTCGAGCCGTCGGCGACTCATCACGGATACCGCCCGGCCCGTAGAAGCCGGGGTTCCCAAGGGGGGTACGGTCTACCTCTGCGCCGCCGACGGCGAGCTGATGGTGAGCTTCATTCAGTCCAACTACATGGGCTTTGGGGCCGGGGTGCTGGTGCCGGGCACCGGAATCTCGCTGCAAAACCGGGGAGCGGGCTTCGTGCTCGAGCCCGATCACCCCAACCGCTACGCCCCCGCCAAGCGCCCTTTCCACACCATCATTCCCGGCTTCCTGACCCGCGACGGCAAGCCACTGGGGCCCTTCGGGGTGATGGGCGGTCACATGCAGCCGCAGGGCCACCTCCAGGTAGCCCTGGCGTTGGAGGACGCGGGCCTCAACCCGCAGGCTGTGCTGGACGCTCCTCGCTGGCAGTGGGTCAGAGGAAAGCAGGTTCTGCTCGAGCCCAGCGTGCCACAGCACGTGGTGCAGGGCCTCATCGACCGGGGCCACCACGTGGTGATCCAGCCCGAGGCCGGGCTGTTCGGGCGCGGGCAGATCATCCTGCGCCACGGCCAGGCCTTGATCGCCGCCTCGGAGCCCAGGGCCGATGGTCAGGCACTGGCGTGGTAGGCAGATTCGCGCTACTCCTCGAGCCTGAACCCCACCTCGAGCGTCACCTGATACATCTTGACCTTTCCACCCTCGATCAGCCCACGCAATTCCTTGACTTCAAACCAGTCCAGGTTGCGCAGGGTCTTGTTCGCGCGGCCCAGCGCGGTTTCGATAGCCTTCTCGATGCTCTCGCCACTCGAGCCCACCAACTCGACCTTCTTGTAAACCTTGTCCATGGCCGCCTCCTTCGCCTTCAGCTTATCGCGCCCTCGCTTGTGCCGACCCCGACAAGACCCCCGCGACTTTGCCTAGACACCATAGACGATGGTTTCGCCCATGGTTTCTTTGCGAATTCTGCCAGCTTGGAGCAAGTACTCCAGGTGGGCCAGCGTCTCCGACCAGGCGAAGCGGCGCTGGGCCGTGTTGAGCTCTCCGGGGAAAAGCTTTAAGGAGAGTTCCCAGCAGGTTTTGGGCTGGCCGTTCATCAACCCCAGCAGGTAATCCAGGCGCTCGTGGTGATGAGCGGCCAGTTCCTCAATGCGCCCTTTGAAGTCCTTCAGGGGGCGGTAGTGGCCGGGCAGGGCCAGCGAGACCTCGAGCCCCTTGGCTTTTTCCAGCGACTCGAGGTAGAGCCCCAGCGGATTGGGGTAGGAGTAGGCCCACACGCCGATGTTGGGGGAGATGCGCTCGAGCACGTGGTCTCCGGCCAGCAAGACGCCGTCGCTCTCGCGCAGCAGCATGGCGTGTCCGTCGGCGTGTCCGGGGGTCCAGATCACCCGCCAGCGCTGACCGGCGAGCTCGAGCACCTCCCCCTCGCGGAAGGCGCGGGGATTCCGCGGGGCGTGCACCCGGCTGCGGGTCTTGGCCATCTCGCGCCCCAGGTTGCTCAGGGCCTCCTCGGGGACGCCGTGCCGGCGGAAGAGCTCCAGTCCCGTCCGGTTCATGGCTTCGGGTTCGGTCCAGAAGGGGTGGCCGCGCTCGAGCTCCACGTCCAGCAAATACACCGGCACCCCCTCGGCCTCGATGAGCCCGGCCAGACCGTAGTGGTCGGGATGGTGGTGGGTCAGAACCAGACGGTCCAGGTCGGCGAACTTCAGGCCATGCTGTGCTAAGGCTGCCTCGAGGGCGGGCCTGGCCTCGGGGGTATCGAGCGCACAGTCCACCAGCACCGCCCCGTCGCCCAGCAGCAAGTAGCAGTTGACGTATTTGAAGGGGTAGGGGATGGGCACGGGGATAACTGCGATGCCAGGGGCGATATTCATGTCTCAACTATACCCTTGCTTTGACCAGGTACAGAAATCTGGGGCCTTTTTGCTGCCTGACTCATCCGAGCCGTAGGCCAAAGATGGTATGATGAAATCCCGTGAAAACTGTCCGGCCTCAGCGCCACCGAGAGGCGTGAGGCGGTTTGGCTTTTGTTTGGAGGAGAGCAGGATGAAATACATATTTGTCACGGGCGGTGTGGTGAGCAGTTTGGGCAAGGGCATCCTGACCTCCTCGCTGGGTGCGATTTTGCGGGCCAGGGGCTATCGGGTCACGGCCATCAAGATCGATCCTTACGTCAACGTGGACGCGGGGACCATGCGGCCTTATGAGCACGGGGAGGTCTTCGTGACGGGCGACGGGGCTGAGACCGACCTCGACATCGGCCACTACGAGCGCTTCCTCAACATCGACCTCAGCCGGGGCAACAACCTCACCACCGGCCAGGTCTACCTCTCGGTGATCCAGAAGGAACGCCGGGGCGAGTACCTCTCCCAGACGGTGCAGGTAATCCCCCACATCACCGATGAGATCAAGGAGCGCATTCGCCGGGTCGCCAAGGAGCAGGAAGCCGACATCGCGGTGGTGGAGGTGGGCGGCACGGTGGGCGACATCGAGAGCCTGCCCTTCCTCGAGGCCATCCGCCAGTTCCAGTTCGACGAGGAGGACGGCGACGTGATGTACATTCACCTCACCTTGGTGCCCTACCTGCCCACTTCCGAGGAGTTCAAGACCAAGCCCACCCAGCACTCGGTCTCGGCGCTGCGGGGTTTGGGCATCCAGGCTGACGCGGTGGTGCTGCGTTCGGACAAGATGGTGCCCGAGGACGTGCGCAAGAAAGTGGCCCTCTTCACCAACGTGCGCCCTAGCGAGGTGTTCACCAGCCCCACCGTGCAGTTCCTCTACGAGGTGCCGCTGGTGCTCGAGGAGCAGGGCTTGGGCCGGATCGTGGAGAAAAAGCTGGGCCTAGAGCCCATCCAACCCAACCTCAGCTTCTGGCAGAGCGCGGTGCGCAAGCTCAAGCAACCCTCGGACGAGGTGACGGTGGCCTTCGTGGGCAAGTACGTCAAGATGCCCGACGCCTACCTCTCCATCCTCGAGGGTTTCCGCCACGCGGGGATCGCCAACGACGCCCGCGTGAACGTGAAGTGGGTCAACGCTGAGGAGATCACCAGCCTCGAGCAGGCCGCCGAGGCCCTGCACGGGGTGGACGGGGTGCTGGTGGGGCCGGGCTTCGGTATCCGCGGCATCGAGGGCAAGATCCTGTGCGCCCGCTACGCCCGCGAGAACCGCATCCCCTACTTCGGGATCTGCTTGGGCCTGCAGGTCGCGGTGATCGAGTTCGCCCGCAACGTGCTGGGGTTGGAAGGGGCCAACTCCACCGAGTTCGACCCCTATACCCCCCATCCCGTCATCGACCTGATGCCCGAGCAGCTCGAGGTCGAGGGGCTGGGCGGCACCATGCGGCTGGGCAACTGGCCCATGCGCATCCACCCCGAGACCATCCTGCACCGCCTCTACGGCAAGGACCTGGCCTACGAGCGCCACCGCCACCGTTACGAGGTCAACCCCGCCTACGTGCACAAGCTCATCGAAGGCGGCCTCACCGTCTCGGCGGTCACGCCGGGTATGCACGGGCGCGGAGAAGGTCTGGTGGAGGCTATCGAACTGCCCGATCACCCCTTCTTCATCGGCCTGCAATCCCATCCCGAGCTCGCCAGCCGCCCCATGCGGGTTTCGCCTCCCTTTGGTGGTTTCATCGCGGCAGCGCTCGAGCGCCATCGCCAGTTCAAGACCCTGGCCGAGCGTCCTGACCCCGCCGCGCCCCGGCTGGCTTGAGGCTGAGTGCTGGCCGTAGTTGTACGCAAGATGCCCTACACCCCCATCCTGGCCACCCTCGGCTATGTGCTCTCGCCCGATGGCCGCTCGGTGCTGCTGATCCACCGCAACGCCCGCCCCGACGACCCCGCCTTAGGCAAGTACAACGGGTTGGGGGGCAAGCTCGAGCCCCACGAGGACGTGGCCGCCGGGATGCGGCGCGAACTGCGGGAGGAGGCGGGCATCGAAGCCACCAGGCTCATCCTGCGGGGAACCATCTCCTGGCCTGGCTTCGGCCAGCGCGGCGAGGACTGGTTCGGCTTCGTGTTCCTCGTTCCCGAGTGGACCGGTACGCCTTTGCAGCGTAACCACGAGGGGGCGCTCGAGTGGGTCGCGCTCGAGCGCGTCGTCCGGATGGAACTGCCCATGTGGCCCGGTGACCGCCACTTTCTGCCCTTGGTCTTCGACTCCGACCCACGCCCCTTTCATGGGGTGATGCCTTACAGGGATGGGCAGCCGGTGTCGTGGAGTTTTACGCGCTAAGTACCCGCGCGAGCCCTTTACTCGCGGTAGTGGCAGCCCATGCTGCGCTTGTTCTCCCAGGCTGCCATCGCGATGAGGATGGCCGTGCGCACGGCGTTGCGCAGGCCGATAACCCCGTCGCTCAGGCGATTGTTGCGGTAGAAGTCCTCGATCTCGGTCTCGAGGTGGCGCAACTCCCGCAGGGCGCGCTCGAGGCGGGGAGTGGTGCGCACCAGGCCCACGTAGTTCCACATGATGTGCTTGATCACGCTCATATCCTGCTGCACCAGGGCAGGGTCGGGGTCGGAGTGGCCCGAGTCCTGCCAGGGGGGAATTCGCTCGGGGTCGAAGGAGGGGCGCTCCTCGAGGTGACCGCGGATGTGGTGGGCGATGCGATCCCCCCAGACCAAGCCCTCCAGCAGCGAGGTGCTAGCGAGCCGATTGGCCCCGTGCAGGCCCGTGCAGGCCACTTCTCCCACCGCGTAAAGCCCCTGGAGGGTGGTCTGGCCCCATTCATCTACCCAGACCCCGCCGCACGAATAATGCGCTCCTGGAACCACGGGCACCAGGTCCTGGGTGATGTCGATGCCGTAGCGCAAGCACTCGGCGTGAATATTTGGGAAGTGGCGGAGGATTTTTCCCTTGGGGATGTAGCTGCGCAAGTCTAGGTACACGTGGGGGAGGTCGTGAAGGAGCATGTGGTGGTAGATGCTGCGGGCCACCACGTCGCGCGGGGCGAGGTCTTTCCAGTGGGGGTCGTAGTGCTGCATGAAAGGTTGCCCGTCGGCGTCGACCAGACGCGCTCCCTCGCCGCGCACCGCTTCGGAGATGAGGAAGGGCGGGGCTCCGGTGAGGTGGAAGGTGGTGGGGTGAAACTGCACGAACTCCATGTTGATCACCCGTGCCCCTGCGCGGTAGGCCATGGCCACCCCGTCGCCCCGGGCCCCCGGCGGGTTGGTGCTGCGGAGGAAGACCTGGCCCAGCCCGCCCGTGGCCAGCACGGTATGGCGGGCGATGCAGCGCTTGATGACGCGCTCCGTGCGGTCGAAGAGGTAGGCCCCCACGCAGGAGAGCGGTCCGTAGACGTCCAGGCGGTTGAGCGAGTGGTGGGCTGGGGTGAGCAGGTCGATGGCGGTGTGGCCCTTGAGCAGGGTGATGTGGGGATGGGCCTCGAGTGCGGCCATGAGCGCGCGGTGGATCGCCAGGCCCGTGGCGTCGGCGGCGTGCAGGATGCGCGGCACTTGGTGTCCGCCTTCCAGCGCCAGGGAAAGCTCCCCCGAGGGGTCTCGGTCGAAGGGCACTTGTAGCCGCTCGAGCAGCCACTCCTCCACCTTCGCTGGCCCTTCCTCCGCCAGAATGCGCGCGGCCTCGAGGTGGGAGTGACCCGCCCCCGCGCGCAGGATGTCCTCGATGAGCAGCTCGGGTGAATCGCCGGGGCCCTTGTAGATGATCCCTCCCTGTGCCCAGGCGGTGTTGCTCTCCTGCGCGTCGACGGAGCGGGTCACCACCGTGACGGGTATCCCCGCGTCGGCCAGGCTCAAAGCGGTGATGCCGCCCCCGATGCCACTGCCGATGACCAGCACCTCGGTTTCGATGAGTTCCATAAACGATGCAGGAGGTTGAAGGCCAAACGCCGGTTGTAGGGGCGAGCCACCGGCTCGCCTGTTCGCCTCAATCCCTCTTCCCGTTGGGGCCTATGGCGATCATGCGCTCGAGGGCCTTGGCGGCCCGTACCCGGATGTCTTCGGGCACCTCGATGACGTGGCGGCCCAGCTTGAGGGCGTTTAAGGTGTCCTCGAGGGTGATCTGGTTCATGTGGGGGCAGCGCACCGTGCACAGGCGCACGAACTCCTTTTCGGGGTAGGCCGCCATCACGTTATCGCCCATCGAGCACTCGGTCAGGAGCAAGTAGCGTGGGGCGTTGCTTTTCTCGACGTAGCGGATCATGGCGGTAGTGCTTCCGGCGAAGTCGGAGGCTTCGACCACCTCGGGGCTGCACTCGGGGTGCGAGAGGATCACCACGTCGGGGAACATCCTGCGCACGTCCTCGATGTCCTGCACGGTGTAGCGCTCGTGGACCTCGCAGCGCCCGTGCCAGCCGATCATCTCGTAGCCCAGCTCGCCTGGCGCGCCCTCGTCGAGGGTCGGGAAGATGATGCGCTTGCCGGTCTCGCGGGCTATGTTGCGGGCGAGGTATTCGTCGGGCAGGAAGATGACCGTGTCGCTTTGGAGAGACTCCACCACCGCTACCGCGTTGCTCGAGGTGCAGCACACGTCGCTCTCGGCCTTCACGTCGGCGTAGGTGTTGACGTAAGTCACCACCGGCACGCCGGGAAAGCGCTCCTTGAGCCGCCGCACGTCCTCGGCGGTGATGCTCGCCGCCAGCGAGCAGCCGGCTTTGGTGGAGGGCAGCAGCACGGTCTTGCCGGGGTTGAGGATCTTGGCGGTCTCGGCCATGAACCTCACCCCGCAGAACACGATGATCTCGGCGTCGGTTCTGGCGGCGACGCGGGAGAGCTCGAGCGAGTCGCCAGTGTAGTCGGGGATGATGTGAAAGAGGGCGGGTTCCATGTAGTTGTGGCCCAGGATCACCGCGTTCTTCTCGCGCTTGAGCTCGAGGATTTCCTGCGCGATCTCGAACTTGGCCTCGAGCTCGAACTCGGGCACGATGCCCGCGAGCCGGTCCTTGAGCTGGTCGAAGCTGAGGTGGGTCATAGTGTTCCTTCGAGAGGTCGGTCGCACGCCATCAACCATAGCCCCTAAGGCTCACGATTCAAGATCCAAGCTGATGTCCAGCGCCTTGACCGAGTGGGTTAGGGCTCCGACGGAGATGAAGTCTACGCCCGTCTCGGCTACCTGGGCCACGTTCTCCAGCGTGACGTTGCCGGAGGCCTCCAGCGGGACGCGTCCGGCGCTGATCGCCACCGCCTGGCGGAGCTGCTCTAGGTCCATGTTGTCCAGCAGGATGCGGCTCACGCCTGAGTACTGGCGTCCGCCGGGACTGAGCTCGAGCGCCTCGCGCAGCTCCTCGAGGGTGCGCACTTCCACGGTGATGGGCCGCTGCTGGGGGTCGCCCTCTCGCACCCGTCGCACGGCCTCGCGGAGGCTTCCCACGGCAGCGATGTGGTTGTCCTTGATCAGCACCTCGTCCCACAGACCGAAGCGGTGGTTGACCCCCCCGCCGATGCGCACCGCCCACTTGTCCAGCGCCCGCAGGCCCGGCGCGGTCTTGCGGGTGTCGAGGATGCGGGCTTTGGTATGGGCCACCGCCTGCACGAAGCGGCGGGTCTGGGTGGCGATGCCCGACATGCGCTGCATGAAGTTGAGCGCGGTGCGCTCGCCCATCAGGAGTGCTTGGCAGGGGCCTTGCACCCTGGCGAAGACCGTGCCCGCCTCGAGCGCGCTCCCGTCGGGGAAGAGCACCTCGAGCTCGAGGCGGGGATCGAGCTGGGCATAGACCTGTCGGACCACCTCGAGCCCGGCGATCACCCCCGACTCCTTGGCGAGGAAATGCCCGCTCGAGCGGGCCTGAGGAGGGATGGTGCACAGCGTGGTCACGTCTCCCTCGCCGATATCCTCCTCGAGTGCCCGCCGGATGGCTTCGGTGATCAGGGGGGTGAAGCGGGAATCCCTTGGGTCGGACATATCTGGCAGATGACTCCTGGCGCTTAGTCCAGGAAGTCGCGCAGCTTGCGGGTGCGCGACTCGTGGTACTTGAGCTTGCGCAGCGCCTTGTTCTCGATCTGGCGGATGCGCTCGCGGGTCACGCCGAAGTAAGCGCCCACTTCTTCGAGGGTGTGCTCGCGCCCGTCGATGAGGCCTTTGCGCAGCTTGAGCACCATGGCCTCACGCTCGGAGAGCTTATTTAAAGCCTTCTCGAGCTCCTCGCTGAGCATGCTCTGGGCGGCGGAGTCCACAGGGGAGGCCATGTGTTCGTCGGGGATGAAGTCGCCGTAGAAGGAGTCCTTCTCGTCGCCGATGGGGGTCTCGAGCGAAACCGGCTCCTGGGCGATCTTGAAGGTTTCCTCCACCTTCTTGGCGTCCCAGCCGGGGCCCATGGCTTCGGCCACTTCCTCGTAGGTGGGCTCGCGGCCGAGCTCCTGCTGCATCTGGCGGGCGGTGCGGGTGAGCTTGTTGATGGTCTCGACCATGTGCACCGGGATGCGAATGGTGCGGGCCTGATCGGCGATGGCGCGGTTGATGGCCTGGCGAATCCACCAGGTGGCATAGGTCGAGAACTTGTAGCGCCGCTTGTACTCGAACTTCTCCACCGCGCGGATGAGGCCCTGGTTGCCCTCTTGGATCAGATCGAGGAAGGAGAGGCCGCGTCCGGTGTACTTCTTGGCGATGGAGACCACCAGGCGCAGGTTGGCTTCGATCAGGTGCTGGCGGCAGATTTCCCCGTCGCGGGCGATGTGCAGATAGCGCTTGACCTCGCGCGGCAGGGCCCGCAGGCGGCTGTCGACGGCCTGGATGGTTTCGGGGTCGATCCGAATCTCGAGCCCGGGAACGCTGGTCACGCGGGAGCTGCCCTGCACCTGCGAGCGCAGCACCTGGCGGATGAGCTCGGCCTCGAGCCCCGTCTCCTGGGCTAAGAAGCCGGCGGCAGCCACCCCATCCTCGACCCGGCGGGCCAGGTCGATCTCTTCCTCCAGCGTCAGCAGCGGCACCTGGCCGATCTCGTGCAGGTATTGCCGCACCGGGTCGGAGGTGCTGACGCGGATGGTGGGGAAATCGTCTTCAAGCTCGTCGTCGGTCTCCTCGAGGATGGTGGGGGCCTCGAGGGTGTCGAGGTCGAGGTCGAGCACATCGGCGGTCTCGTCGATATCCCCCTCGATGAGCAGCTCTTCGGCTGCCTCGAGGTCTTCAGGGGCATCTTCGACTAGCTCCAGGGGCGGCACGTCGGGGGCGTCGAGGGTCAGGGCGCCGTCGCCCAATCCCTCATCCAGCAGGGCGTCGTCCGCCTTGGCTTCTTTGGCCTTCTTGGCCTTGGACTTGGGTTCGGCTACGGGGGTCGCGGATTTGGCCTTGGCGGTGCTTTTCTTCTTGCTCAAGCTGCCTCACCTCCGAGCTAAGGCTTTGCCGCCTATGGGCAAAGCCCGCAGAGAGTCGTGTCGATTCCTCACCGTGCGCTCCGGTCTTTAGTGCACGAGAGCACCTTATAGCCCTCTGTCGCAAGGGTGCGGACGCCACCAAATAGCGTCTGCAGGAGCGGTTCGTACTTCAAGAAGGGATTGGCCACAAGATAGAACCTCCCGCCTGACCGAAGGCGGGCGTGTGCGACTGTGATGAAAGCGTGGGCCACATCGAGAATGACTGAGCCCCCCACGTGAAACGGGGGGTTTGATAGTACTATATCGAATGAACGGTCTTTTGGCAAGCCTTCATCTACGTCGCTGTGGATGATGGTAGCGCTGATCTGAGCAGCATCGGCGCTTCGCCTCGCGCTCAGAACGCTCGCCAGGTCATCCTCCAGCAGCGTCGCGCGCGCACCTTCGGCAGCCAGCGTCAACCCAATGGCGCCGTAGCCCCCTCCCAGGTCGAGCACCTCGGCGCCGGAGATGTCTCCCAGGGTCTCGAGCAGCAGGGCGGTGGCCCTGTCGAGCTGCCCGGCGGAGAAGACCCCGCTCAGGCAGTAAAACGCCTGCGAGCGGCCCCTGGCCTCGATGCTGAAGTTCGTCCAGGGGTCGGGGAGGTGGGGGGAGGGGTTTTGCTTCTCCAGCACCGCCACCCGCAAAGGTCCTTCGCGCTTTAGCACTTCCCCACAGCCCAGCAGGGCCTTGGCCGCCCCGAATTGCCGCTCGAAGCCCTTGTTCTTATCGCCACTGAGCCACAACTGCCCGCCAGGACGCAGGGCGCGGGCCGCGGCGAGGAGGCTGAGGTGGGTGAAGTCCTGCCCCCGCTCTGAAGGCAGGACCAGCACGGCCTGGTCGTAGTGCTCCACCGGAGCTTCCCAGGGCAAGGCGGTGCGGACCTGCACGCCAGGCTGGCTGCCGAAAGCGGCCTCGAGGCAGCGCAGGGCGGCGCGAGAGGTCTCCAGCAGGTCTAGCTCGAGCCCGGCTTTCACCAGCACGGCGCTGGCGAGCCCGATGCCGGGGTTGAGGTCGAGGGCCCTGACCCCGTGAGCCCGAAGGCTTCTGGCCAACAGCTCCCAGCGCCCGTCCCCATACCCCCGCGCACCCGCCTTGTGGTAGAGCGTGAGTGGGCCGGCGGGCAGGGGATGCAGGCGGTGGTAGGCCTCGAGAACCACGAAGAATGAGTGTATCAGAGGTAGAGGGGTTCCACACCCCTCTGGCCCGAGCGCAGCAGCCTGGCTCCCAGTCTGGCCAACACCCGCCCCGATGGGGGCTCGTCTAGCGAGTGGGGCTCGAGGCCCTCGAGGGGCCTTTTCTCGGCGGGCGTAAGGGCTTGGATTTCGTCGTGAACGTGGTAGCTGGCGGTGTATACGAAGCCGCCGCGGGTGGAGTGAGCCACCCTCACCGTACCCCGGTAGCGTCCGGCCACTCCGGCCAGCGTGTCCACGCCAACGAGGGGAATGCCCAACCCCCTCGCCAGCCCCAGCCCTGCCGCGACGCCGATGCGCAGCCCGGTGTAAGAGCCGGGCCCCCGGCCCACGGCGATGCCCTGGAGCTGCGCGAGCCCACAGTTTGCCCACTGGAGGAAGGACTCGAGCTCGCTAAAGAGCGCTTCGGCATGACGGCGGTCTAGCCGAACGACGCGCTCGCTGGCGGGCAGGCCGAGCACCAAAAAAGCGGTCGCGGTGTCGATGGCCAGTACCTGCACGCCCAGGAGTATATCGCTAATGCAAGACACAAGAGGCCGTGGGTTGGCACTCTAGCCGTCGACCACCGACCGTCGAGTTCATTAGCAATTACCTAACTCAAACGCACTTTACCCGCTCTCATAGTGCCATTAGACTCATGTGGATGAAACTGGCCATGGTGGGCGTGGGCAAGATGGGCAGGAGCATCCTCGAAGGAGTGCTCCGCTCGGGCTTTCTCAGCGCGGGGGAGATCGGCGTGCTGGATTTCCCCGAGCGTACTCAGCAGATTGCCGAGCAGTACGCTGTGAACGCCCTCGACCCTGAAGACTTGCGACGAGCCGAGCGGGTTCTGATAGGGGTGCAGCCCAAGGATTTCCCGGCTCTGGCACCCCGCATCGTCCATCCCAACACGGGCTATATCTCGATCATGGCGGGGGTTTCGACCACCGTGCTCTCCCGCCGCCTGGGCACGCGCCGGGTGGTGCGGGCCATGCCCAACGTGGCGGCTACCATTGGGCGCAGCTCCACCGCCCTCACCGCGCCTCCCGAGGCCGAGGAGGCTGGCGACCTCAAGTTCGCCCAAAAGCTCTTCGCCACCGTGGGCGACATCTACGACCTGCCCGAGCGATTGTTCAACGCTTTTACCGGTATGTCGGCCTCGGCCCCGGCTTACATCGCCGTGGTGGCCGAGGCCCTGGCCGACGGGGGGGTCAAGCAGGGTATCCCCAGGGCGCAGGCGCTCAAGCTGGCTGCCGATGTGCTGGTATCTACTGGAGAGCTGTTGCGCCGCAAGCATCCGGCTGTGGTCAAGGAGGAGGTCGCCAGTCCCGGCGGTACTACCATCTATGGCCTGGCCGCCCTGGAGGCCCGCGGCCTGCGGGCTGCCCTGATCGAAGCCGTAGAAGCCGCTACCCTACGCGGCTTTGCGCTGGGAGAAGATGAGTGAGACGCTGGGTTGTTTGGGGTTTACTGCTGGGTTTGGTGCTGGCTCAACCGGGGGATTTCTATCCCCGTGGGGTGGGGCTGGGTTGGGCTTACTCCTCAGGTGAGGTGCAGATTTTCGCCCGTGAGCAAGCAGGGATGCTGGTGCTCGAGCACCGCTTCCCCGGCAAACCCGTTTACGGCGAACTGCTGCGCTATAGCCCACAGGGGGTTTTCCTCGAGGGTACGGTACTCAATGGCCAGGTGCAGCGCTATCAGCCGGCTTTGATGCTTTACCCGCCTGCTCCGATGGTGCTGGGTCAGGAGTGGGGCGGCAGGAGCATCCTCAACGGCAGCACCATAGCCCTCCTGGCGCGGGTGGAGCGAATCGAGGGGGTCAGCGTCCCTGCCGGACGCTACAACGCCTACGTGATCCGCACCTCCTTGGTCACGGAGGCGGGAGGCAGCGTGGTGGTGGAGTCGTATTTCGTGCCCGGCGTGGGGATCGTGCGCTATGCCAGCCCGGATGGTGGAACCATCGACCTTGTGCGGATACTGCGGCCATAATTGTCGATGGTCGGTAGCCCGTAGCTCTTCAGCCTCGTATGGGAGGTGGGTATGGAACTACAAGTGGTGCAGCTCGAGAAGCCGGAAAACCTCAACGTCATCTTGGGGCAGAGCCATTTCATCAAGACCGTCGAGGACTTGCACGAGGCGCTGGTGACCGCCGTACCGGGGATCAAGTTCGGCCTGGCCTTTTGCGAGGCCAGCGGTAAACGCCTCGTCCGCAGGACTGGGACTGCGCCCGAGTTGGTCGAACTGGCCGTACGCAACGCACGGAACATCGGCGCGGGTCACAGCTTCCTGATCGTGCTGGGTGAGGGCTTCTTTCCCATCAACGTGTTGCACGCGGTAAAGGCCTGCCCCGAAGTGGTGCGCATCTTCGCGGCCACGGCTAACCCTTTGAGCGTGGTCGTCGCACAAGAGGGTGAGCAGCGAGGCATTCTCGGCGTGATGGATGGTTTCCTGCCGCTAGGGGTTGAGGGTGAGGAGGATGTCGCCTGGCGCAAGGACCTGTTGCGGCGCTTTGGGTACAAGGTGGGATAAAGCCCCTCGCGGCCCACGGCGTTCATTTGAGTCCCTGGCAACAGTGAGCTTCTGTCCAGTAGGCTGTTGGCGTTATGGTCAGCGTAGGCAAAATCGCACCATCGTTCGCCCTCCCCGATCAAGAGGGCAAGGTTCACAGGCTTTCGGATTACCAGGGCAAGTGGGTGGTGCTTTACTTCTACCCCAAGGACGATACCCCCGGTTGCACCAAAGAGGCCTGCTCTTTCCGCGACGAGAAGGGGCGGCTGGAGCAGATGGGCGCGGTGGTGCTGGGAGTCTCTGCCGACGATACGGCCAGCCACAGTAAGTTCGCCGGCAAGTACGGCCTCAACTTCCCGCTGTTGGCCGACCCCAGTACCGAGGTCATCAAGGCCTACGGGGCTTGGGGCAAGAAAAACCTGTACGGCCAGGAATACGAGGGTATCCTGCGCCAGACCTTCCTGATCGACCCCACTGGCCACATCGCGAAGGTTTGGGAGAAGGTCAGGGCCGAGGACCACGCCCTCGAGGTGGCCCAGGCTCTGCAAGAGCTTCAGCAGGCCTGAGGGGCGGTATTGTGTAGGGGCGTATTCCCCACGCCCCCTTGCTTATGACTACTCCTGAAATCTACAAACGTGAAGCCGGGATCGAGGCCGTACGCTACGTGCAGTCGGGGATGGTGGTGGGGCTGGGTACGGGCTCTACCGCGAAGTATGCCGTGCTCGAGATCGGACGCCGGCTGCGGGAGGGTGAGATCAGCGACATACGGGGTATTCCTACCTCGGAAGCTACAGCTCGGCTGGCCGTGGAGCAGGGCATTCCGCTGATGGAACTCGACGAGTACGGGGTGGACCTGGCCATCGACGGAGCCGACGAAATCGCTCCAGACCTCTCGCTCATCAAGGGCTTGGGTGGGGCGCTGTTGCGGGAGAAGATCGTCGAGGTGGCCGCGCGGCAGTTCATCGTGATCGCCGACTCGAGCAAGCTGGTCGGCCAGCTTGGGCGGGGCGCGGTGCCCATCGAGGTAGTTCCCTTTGGTTACAAGAGCACCCTCAGGCATCTGCGCGAGCTGGGCGAGCCTGCGCTGCGCTTGAAGGAGGGTCAGCCATACCACAGCGACGGGGGCAACCTCATCGCCGACACCTTCTTTGGCCCCATCGATGACCCCGGCGCTTTGCAGGAGAAGCTCAAGCGCATTCCCGGCGTGGTCGAGACGGGCTTGTTCGTGGGGATGGCGAGCTTGGCAGTGGTGGCCGACTCCCAGGGGATCCGCACCCTCAGGCGCTGAATCCAGCTTGCCAGGGGTGGCCGGCTGAGCTACCATGACCTCATGAACGGCTTCTTCACCCGGCGAATGGTGGGGGTGCCCCGGCGGTAGCTGAGGTTTGAGGCTATCGGCGGGGCGCGTGTATGATGCGCCCCGGTTTTTTGTGCCGACTCGAGCGAGGCTTGCCCTCCGAGCTGGCGACCCTTCGGAGGAGGGATGAGAATGAGCAAGGTTTTTTACGTGACCACCGCGATTGACTACGCCAACGCGACTCCCCACATCGGCCACGTCTACGAGAAGATCCTGGCCGATTTCCTGGCCCGTTGGCACCGGCTGGACGGCTACCAAACCTACTTCCTCACCGGGACCGACGAGCACGGCGAGAAGATCGCCAGAGCAGCGGCCAAGGCTGGAAAGAGCCCCAAGGAGTTCGTCGATGAGCTCTCAGAAGGGGCCTTTCGCGCCCTCTACGACCGCCTGGGCATCAGCTACGACGACTTCATCCGCACCACCCAGGAGCGCCACAAGCGCTATGTGCAGCAGGTTTTGCAGAAGGTCTACGACGCGGGCGACATCTATTACGCCGAGTACGAGGGGCTCTACTCGGTGGGCTCCGAGCGCTTTGTGACCGAAAAGGAGCTGGTAGACGGGATTTTCCCCGGCGACTCCGAGCCACCGGTGCTGCGCCGGGAGGCCAACTACTTCTTCCGCATGGAGAAGTACCGTCCCTGGCTGCTGGAGCACCTGCAGAACAACCCCGACTTCATCCAGCCCACCGGCTATCGCAACGAGGTGCTCGAGATGCTCAAGGAACCCATCGGCGACCTCTCCATCTCGAGGCCGAAGGAGCGCGTGCCCTGGGGCATCCCCATCCCCTGGGACGAGAACCACGTCACCTACGTGTGGTTTGACGCGCTCTTGAACTACGTCTCGGCCCTGGTGGCCGAGGGGCGCTACGAGCCCTTCTGGAAGCACGCCTGGCACGTCATCGGCAAGGATATCCTCAAGCCCCACGCGGTCTTCTGGCCTACCATGCTCAAGGCCGCCGGGCTGCCGCTGTACGAAAAGCTCGTGGTCCACGGGCACATCCTGGCTCTTGACGGACGCAAGATGGGCAAGAGCCTGGGCAACGCCATCGACCCCGCCGAGATGCTCGAGAAATACGGGATAGACGCCCTGCACTACGCCCTTTTGCGCGATACCACCCTGGCCGCCGACAGTCCCTTTGGCGAGCCGGTGATCGTCTCGCGGCTCAACTCCGACCTGGCCAACGACCTAGGCAACCTGCTCTCGAGGGTGCGCACCATGCTGCTGAAGTACTGCGGCGGGGTGCTGCCCCAGCCTTCTCCTGGCGATTCACCCATCGCCCGCGAGGGGGTGAGCCTGGCTGCACGGGTGCGTCCCTTGGTGCGCGAACTGCGCTTCAACTTGGCCCTGGAGGAAGTGCTGCAGTACGTGCGCAACCTCAACAAATACGTCAACGACCACAAGCCCTGGGAACTCGCCCGCGACGAGGCCAAGCGCAAGACCCTCGAGGACGTGCTCTATACCGTGGTCGAAGGCTTGCGCATCGCTTCGGTGCTGCTCGAGGCGGCCATCCCCAACAAGGCCAAGGAACTGCGCCGGGCGCTGGGGCTGGGCGACTACGGCGTGGCCGATACCGAAGTCTGGGGGCTTTCGCCTGCTGGCACCCGGATTCCCGAGGAGGCCCCTATCCTGTTCCCCAAGCTCGAGGCTGCACCACAGGACGCTGGACGCAAGGCACAAAACGCCAAGGATAAATCCGCTGCGAGGCCTGAGCTTTCGGTTCAACCACAAGCTGCCAGCGGTGACCCCAAATTGGCTAACGGCCCCATCTCCATCGAGGACTTTGCCCGCATCGAGTTGCGCGTGGCCGAGGTGGTCGCCTGCGAAAAGCACCCCCAAGCCGACAAGCTGCTGATCCTCCGGCTCAACGTGGGCGACCACACCCGTCAGGTGGTCTCGGGCATCGCCCAGTGGTACAAGCCTGAGGACCTGATCGGGCGCAAGCTGATCCTGGTGGCCAACCTCAAGCCGGCCAAGCTGCGCGGCGTGGAGTCACAGGGCATGATTTTGGCCGGGGAAGACGAGGCTGGCAACGTGGTCGTGGTCACGCCCGAAAAAGACCTTCCGCCAGGGGCCAGGGTGCGCTGATAGTACTGTTGCTGTCGTCGGCAACTTCAGGCAGCTCAGAGCAATTCGCGCGGTAGATCGCTGTTGGCCTGGTCGGACTCACCCTGGCTCCGGCGCGAGCGGAGCAGGAAGGGTACGGCCATGAATGCCAGCAACATCAGACCGATGAGCACTTGTGTCCCGAAATCCGCGAGCAGCGCTAGCATCGACTCTCAGGCCTCCCTGGCTATAGCGTACGGGAGAAAGTTGCTTGCGGGTTGTGTAAGTCTCTTAATCTGACCTTGAACCAAGTCTATAGCAGCGATAAGTAACCCAGAAGCTGCTCCTTATTGAGCTCGCCGACGTGCTTGGCAACCAGCTTCCCTGCGGCGTCGAAGAAGTAGGTGGTGGGCAGGCCTTGTGCTCCCCAGCGCTGGATCACTCCGCTGTTGGGGTCGAAATAGGCTTCGGGCATGTCCAGCCGGGCTTCCTCGAGGTAAGCCCGCACGGCTTCGGGCCCCTCTCCTTGGTTGAGGAAGACAAACCTGATCTCGCGGTGTGCCTTGGCCTGCTCGAGCAGCATGGGGAGTTCGCGGCGGCAGGGGCCGCACCACGTGGCCCAGGCGTTGACCACTACCGGCTGGCCCCTGAAGCGGGCGAGGTCGAAGCGCTCGCCGCTGAAGTTCTGCACCTCGCCCTCGAGGCGCACCCCGCCTTCTCGATTGGGGTTGCGCAGGAATAGCCCCAGCCCCAAAGCCAGCAGAACCGCCGCCGCGGCAGACCACTGAATCCAATTGCGCGTCGTGCTCATCGTTCCCAATCTAAGCCCAAAGCCTCAGAATGGAAGTAGCCAAACTGACATCCCGCCGTGAGCGGCTGCAAACCCCTTCACCTCCTCGCAGCAGGGTTTGCCCCTATACTCGGGCCATGAGCGAGCTTCAGCTTCCCGAGGTCGGTCCCCAGGAGGCCCAGCAGATGATTGAGCGCGGTGCCGTGCTGATCGACGTGCGTGAGCGCGACGAATACGCCCAGTCCCGCATCCCCGGCGCCAGGCTGATCCCCCTTTCGGAGTTCGCCACCCGCTTCGTGGAGATTCCTAAGGATGTACCCGTGGTCATGCAGTGCCGCAGCGGCAGACGCAGCGCCCAGGCTACCGCGTTCCTGCTGGCGCAGGGCTACCGTGAAGTGGTGAACCTGCGCGGGGGCATCCTGGCTTGGGGTGAGCAGGGCCTTCCGGTAGACGTCACGCCCAAAGACCCCTCCACGCTGTGAAAAGCGTTCACCTGATCGCCGTCCAGAGCGAGTTGCGCCTCGAGCACTACCGCGAGCGAGAGGCCTTTGAGGCGCGGGTTCTGGAGCTGTGTGCGAGGGCAGTGGAGGGCTTGCCCGAGGGCGAGCCTCGCATCATCGCCTTTCCCGAGGCTTTTGCCTTGCCGCTGGTGTTTTGGCTCGAGACCCCCGAGCAGGTTGTGCGTTCAGGTAGCGCGCTTGAAGCGGGGCTGAGGCTGCTGCGCCTGCGCTGGCGGGAAGCCCTGGGAACTGCCACCCTTTCGCCTTCGGCACTCTTCCACCTGCGTGCGCTGGAGGTGTGGCCGCTGTGGGAGAGAGCCTTTGCCCGCGCCGCGCGCCAGAGCGCTGCCTATGTGATTGCGGGGTCGTTGTTCAGCCCTCTGGTGGATTGGGAACCGGCCCGCGGATACCATCGCAAAAGTCGGAGGGTTTACAACCTCAGCCTCGTCTTCAACCCCCAGGGCACGTTGCTGGCTCGAGTTCCCAAGATCAACCTCACCATGGATGAGCGGCGGAGCTTTCTGCAAGGAGGAAGCTGGGGCGATCAGGTGATCCACACCCGGCTGGGCCGCATAGCCAACCTGATCTGTCTGGACGCCTTTCACGAGCACCTCATCGAGCGCTGTGACGCTGCGGGGGCCTGGCTGGTGGTCCAGCCCTCGGCCAATGCGGCTCGCTGGGAAGGTCCCTGGAGTGCCGACCCCGCTCGCCTCGAGGGACAGGTCTGGCTGCGCGAGGGGCTGGCCAGGAAATTGGAAGGCCGGGAAAACCTGCGCTACGGCATCAATCCCATGCTGAACGGAAGGCTTTACAACTTTCGCTTCGAAGGTCGCAGCGGGGTCTATGCTCCTGGGCAGGTCCTGGCCCTAGCCGACCTGCCCACCGGCGACGCCATCGTGCGCAGCAGGGTGGAGCCGCCTTGAGGAAAAAAGTCCCTTCCCAAGTGGCTACCCAGACGGCACAATCGAAGAATGGCGGTAGCCAGAAGGTCGGTAGCCCAATTGGCCGTCGCGGGCTTTTCCCTCTTGCCCTTCGGCCTGCAACTGCTGGGTTGGGTGCGCACTCCACTGGGGGGCGGGTGGTGCGGAGCCCTGAGCGGGGGCTACCTGGACGTGTTTTCGGCCCAGGTCTGGTATTCGCAGCTGCTCATCGGCGGGTTGGCCCTGCAGGTGGCCTATGCCTTTTTGTGGCTGGTGCTGCTCAACATTTCCGGCACGCGGGGGCAACTCGAGCCGCTCGAGCGGAGCCTGTACACAGCCGGGATCGGTCTGAACTCCATCCTCCTGACGCTGTTTTTGATGACCCGGCTGACCGGCTTGCCCTTGCCCAGCAGCCTGGGTGTGCTGTGGGGTGAGGCCGCGCCGCTCGATCCCCTGAGCGTTTTGATGGCATTGAGCAGCGCTGCTCTGGTGATCTTGCTCATGGGCCTGCGTGGGAGTGGGTCCGGCAGCCTCAAAGCCTAGCCACCCTTCTGCGTAAACTCAACGGTCACTGGCGTCATTTGACAAGCTCGGCGCGGGATGACTTAATAATCCCTCGTGGCAGACATGGCTGTTTCGGGTGGCCGCTGGGTAGCCGAGATCTACGGCTGCAACCTCGAGGTGCTGGAAAACCCACGCCTGGTTGAAAGTGCGCTCAAGGACGCGGTGATCAAGCTGGGTGCACCGGTAGCAAGCGTGCAGAGCGTGGTGTACAAGTTCTACCCCCAGGGGCTCTCGGCAGCCGTGGTCAGCCCGGTGGGTGCGGTGATGATCCACACCTGGCCCGAGGACGATGCCTCGGCGGCGCTAGACCTGTACTTCTACCAGCCCGATGCCGAGCCCGACAGCGTTCTGCGTGGCCTGGCGCGGGCTTTCGGCGCGCGCGAGGAGTCGGCCTTCCGGCTGTGGCGCACGGTTGAGGGACACGATATTCGTCGCCGGGCGATGAAGCCGCAATGAAGGTCGCATGTTGCACGTCTTGCGCCTAAATTAAATACCCCACGAGAAGCTTCCCAGCACACACGGTCCCACGCTTTCCGTGAGGGCCCCGGATGAAGGAAAATCAGTAAGCGGGCACTGTAGCCCAGCGTCTTTGATCTTCTGCAGACGTAACACACAATACGTACGGAGGTTATCGCATGGAATACGGGATGTACTTCCTCGAACAGGTCACCCCTTACGAGGCCATCTCCAGGCGTATGGAGAAGGTGCTGGCCTCGGGGCGTACCCGTTTTCAGGACTACTTCATCTTCGAAACCCCGGCTTTTGGCAAGGTGCTCGTCCTTGATAAGGACGTGCAGAGTGCCGAGCGCGATGAGTACATCTACCACGAAACCCTGGTGCATCCGGCCATGCTCTCGCACCCTGCGCCCGAGTCGGTGTTCATCGTGGGTGGGGGAGAGGGTGCGACGCTGCGCGAGGTGCTGCGTCATCCCAGCGTCAAACGGGCAGTGATGTGCGACATCGACGACCAGCTCGTGGAGATGGCTAAGGAACTGCTTCCCGAGTGGCACCAGGGCGCCTTCGACGACCCGCGGGCCCAGGTGATCACCCAGGATGCCAGGGCCTGGCTCGAGACCCACCCCGACAGCTACGACGTGATCATCGTCGATCTCAACGACCCCATCGGCGAAGACAACCCAGCCCGCATGCTCTTCACCGTGGAGTTTTACGAGCTGATTAAGCGGCGGCTCAACCCCGGCGGGGTGATGGCCATGCAGGCGGGCATGATCCTGCTCACCCACCACAAGGTGCACCCGGTGATTCACCGCACCGTGCGCGAAGTGTTCCGCCATACCCGTAGTTACCGCAACTACATCCCCGAGTTCTTCCTCGACTTCGGCTTCATCCTCGCCTCGGATGGTGTGGACCCGGTGGCCTTCTCGGAAGGAATCCTCGAGACCCGCATCCGCGAGCGCAACCTGCCGTTGCGCCACCTCACCGCCCCCTTCATCGAGGCCATGTTCGTGCTGCCCAAAGACCTCCAGGAGGCCATTCAGGCTGAGCAGATGGTCTCGACGGACGCCCTACCCATATACTTCACCGACGAGGGTGAGGCCCGGCAAGCACCTTACCGCTCTGAATGAGCGGGACAGGCCTCACCTCGCAACGAGTAGACTGATGAGTATGCAAAGGACGCTCTTCATCGTCGTCGCGGCGGTTGCGGTATTGCTGGCTATTGGCCTTTTCGGGGCCCTGCGCTCGCGCGGGACTGCCGCCGCACCAGCTGGCGTCGACCCAACGGAGCTGGTCGCGGGAGCCCGCTTCATCCTCGGTTCCGCCGAGGCCAAGGTTACGGTGGTAGACTTCTCCAACTACCTCTGCCCCCACTGCCGCGACCACGCGCTCGAGGTCTTCCCGCTGATCCAACGGGACTACATCGACACCGGCAAGGTGCGCTACGTCTTCCGCGACTTCCCCTTTGGCGCGCCCAACAACCCCCAACCGCCCGTGGTCAGGGCTGGGGAAGCGGCGGCCTGTGCTGCCGATGCCACCATCGACAAGTACGTGACCTATCACGAGGCCCTGTTCCGGGCCCAGCAGCAGTGGGGTGGGCTGCCCGAGCCCTCGCTGACACGCTACCTCGTGGACCTGGCAGGCCAGATTGGCTTGGCCCCTGCCAGCTTTGAGAACTGCCTCAACAGCGGCCAAAAGCGCGCCGGTGTGCTGGCCGACCGTGCACTGGCCGATAAGCTCAGGCTGTCGGGCACACCGACATTTTTCATCAATGCAACCCAGGTCAGCGGCACGATGGCCTACGACGACTGGAAAACGGCCCTGGACGAGGCCCTCGAGGGCAAAACCCCCACCATCCCCGAGCGCAACCGGCCTACCAGCAGCTCGCAATAGGAAATAGGATCATCGATACGTAGGGGCGGGCCTCTGGGCCCGCCCGTTTTACGACGCCTGCCGCAGCCGGGCCTCCTCGAGCGCCGAGAGCGGCTTGTCGAGGTGGATGATGTCGATGACGAGCTCGCGCACGCTGGCGCTGGGGGCTTCGAACATAAGGTCCGTCATGGCTTTTTCCACGATGGCCCGCAGCCCCCGCGCCCCGGTGCCGCGCTTGAGTGCCCGCCGAGCGATCTCGCGCAGCGCACTGGGGGTGAAGCGCAACTCGATGCCCTCCATGCGCATGAGTTCTTGGTACTGCCGCACCAGGGCGTTCTTGGGCTCGGTGAGGATGCGCACCAGGGCGTCCTCGTCGAGGGCCTCGAGCTGCACCACCACCGGAACCCGCCCAACGAACTCGGGGATCAGACCGAAGCGCACCAGGTCCTCGGGGATGACCTCGAGGCTCTCCTCCTTGGGCAGGGCCTTGGTGAAGCCGATGGGGTGCTGATCGGTGCGGGCCTTCACGATGTGCTCGAGGCCGTCGAAAGCGCCTCCCAGGATAAACAGGATGTTCTTGGTGTTGACCTGGATGAACTCCTGGTGGGGATGCTTGCGCCCACCCTGGGGAGGCACGTTACACAGCGTCCCCTCGACGATCTTCAGCAAGGCCTGCTGCACACCCTCACCGGAGACGTCACGGGTGAGACTGGGGTGCTCCGACTTGCGGGCGATCTTGTCCACCTCGTCAATGTAGACGATTCCGCGCTCGGCGGCTTGTATGTCGAAGTCGGCGGCTTGCAGCAGGCGCAGGATCACGTTTTCCACGTCTTCGCCCACGTAGCCTGCCTCGGTCAGGGTGGTGGCGTCGGCGATGGCGAAGGGTACGTCCAGCATGCGGGCCAGCGTCTCGGCCAGCAGGGTCTTGCCGGTGCCGGTGGGCCCGATCAGCAACACGTTGGATTTTTGCACCTCGGCTTCGGGATGCAGCAGGCGCTTGTAGTGGTTGTAAACGGCTACGGCCAGGGTTTTCTTGGCGTGGTCCTGGCCGATGACGTACTGGTCGAGGAAGCTCTTGATCTCGAGGGGCTTGGGCAGATGGCTGGGCCCCTGGAAGCCCTGTTTGGACTGCTGATCCAACAGGCTCCAAGCCCGCTCCACGCACTCGTTGCAGATGTAGACCTCGCCCATGGGGGATTCGACGAGGTTGTCCACCTCGGGCGGGCGACGCCCACAGAAGCTACAGGTGGGCCTATTGCGCCTCACTGGACACCACCTGATCTACTAGGCCGTAAAGCTGCGCCTCGGTCGCGGTCATCCAGAAGTCCCGATCGGTGTCGCGTTCGATCTTCTCGGCAGGCTGCTTGGTGTGTTTGGCCAGGATGTTGTTGATGAGCTGCTTATTTTTGAGGATCTGCTCGGCGTAGATGGCGATGTCGCTGGCCTGCCCGCCGATGCCGCCGGACACCCAGGGCTGGTGGATCATCACCTTGGCGTGGGGCAGGGCGAAGCGGCGGCCGGGAGTCCCCGCCGCCAGCAGCACCGCACCGAAGGAGGCGGCCATGCCCAAGCAGATGGTAGACACCGGCGCCTTGACGAACTGCATGGTGTCGTATAGGGCCAGTCCTGCCGTCACCTCGCCGCCCGGAGAGTTGATGTAGAGCTTGATCTCCTGAGAGGGGTTCTGCGCGTCGAGGAAGAGCATCTGCGCGATGACGACGTTGGCGACCTGAGCGTCGATGGGGGTGCCCAGGAAGATGATGCGATCTTTTAGCAGACGGGAGTAGATGTCGTAAACGCGTTCACCCCGCGCGGTTTGTTCGATGACGTAAGGGACTACCATACCGGCCCTATTGTAATGGGCGCATGGTCTTCGAGGGGACGCTGGAGCACTTTTTTCGCTTGGAGGCTGAGGCTGTGCCCCAGCAAACAAAAAAGCCGGGATAACTCCCGGCTTTACGATCGGAGGTTGACTTCAAGCTCCGATGCGCTCGAGCGCTTCCATCACGGCTTTGTCGTGCAGGCGCTGGATGCGCAGACGGGCCAGGGTTTCCTCGCCCAGCTCCTGCTGGAGGGCGTTGGGGTTGGTGCGATAGGCACGGGCCAGCTCTACAACGTAGTTTGCCCACTCCTCATCGGTGAACACCGTGCCTAAGTCCTCGGCCAGCTTTTCCCTGGCCAGCGCTCGGCGAATCGAGCGCGTGGCGTCGCTGCGGAGTTTGGCTTTGAACTCCTCGAGCTTTCCCTGCTTCTCGAGGTCTTGCAGGTAGGTGCCGAGGTCGAGCTTCTGGGCCTGGAGCTCCTCGGCGAGGTGTTGCAGCAGGTGCTGCTCCTCCCGCGAGAGCATGGTGGGCGGGATTTCCACCTCCATGCCCTCGGCCAGTTTATCTACGAACTCGTTGGCCTTTCGGTTGCGCGCCTCGCGGTCGGCCTGCGCTTGCAGGCTCTCGCGCACCTTGGTGGTGAGGGTGGCCAGGTCGTCCTCGCCCACGGTCTTGGCGAACTCGTCGTCGAGTTCGGGCAGTTGCAGGGTCTTGACCTCGGTGATCTTGGTCTTGATCTCGCGCACCACCTTCTCGCCATCCTTAACCGGCACCATCACCTCTTCACCGGCACTGTGACCCATGAGGGCCTCACGCACGTGCTCGAGGGCGTTTTCCATGCTCACGGGGAAGCGGCTGCCGTCCTCGGTTTCGATGAAGACCTGGTCGTGGGCCTCGATGGGGCGTTCGACGGTGACCAGCTCACCGTAGCGCTGGCGCAGCTCGTCGAGGGCTTTGGCGACCATCTCCTCGGTGACCTCGGGCTTCTGGGTCTCGAGGTTGAAGGCGGTCCAGTCGGGTAGCTTGGCTTCGGGGTAGTTCTCCACCTCGAGCACGAAAGTGTAAGGGGCTCCCTCTTTGAGCTCCTCTTCGAGCAGGCGGGCGCCCACGGGGGTGAGCTCGAGTTCTCGCACGGCCTTGGGGAAGAAGTCGTCCCGCAGGCGCTCCTTGGTTTCTTCCAGCAGCGCTTCACGGCCCAGTCGGGCCTCGACGACCTTGGCCGGGGCCTTGCCGGGACGGAAACCGGGGAAGCGGTAACGGTTGGCGTACTCCCGCACCACCGAGTCGTAGGCCCTCTGCACCTCTCCTGCCGGGACTTCGACCTTCATTTTGACCATGAAGCCATTGCGCTCGAGAATCTCTGCCACTTTGACACCTCTTGTATGCGCCAGCCTGGCGCGCGGCCAGACTTCGCTTGTCTGGCGTCACCAAGCCACCAGTTTACCCGCTGCCGGGCTCTTTGCCTAGCTTTGGATGCCGCTTTATGGAGTAAGGTTAGTTGGCTGTGGTGCGAGGAGCGGGACTTGAACCCGCACACCTTGCGGTACTGGATCCTAAGTCCAGCGCGTCTACCAATTCCGCCATCCTCGCACGGCCTGGGCAGGATCTGGCCCATGGACAGGATACCACCCCTTGCGGGGTGGTATCTCGCCGGGATTTTTGGGGTGAGTGATGGGACTTGAACCCACGACCCCCGGTTCCACAGACCGGTGCTCTAACCGGCTGAGCTACACTCACCACACTGCGATTTGGACCCCTCAAGGCCACAAAACAGCAACCGTCATTGTATGCAGGGCTAGCCGCAGCGTCAAGCTTTAAGGCGGGTAAGACGCCGCAGCCCTACGGGAGGGCGGGTATACTAACTACTGTTAGTTCGCTATGAGCCGGCGCAGCGAAATTCTCGATAGGGCTGGGGAGCTCTTCAGTACCCGTGGCTTTCACGCCACCTCCATGCGAGACTTGGCCGAGGCGGTGGGCTTGCAGGGCGGCAGCTTGTACGCCCACATCGCTTCGAAGGAGGATCTGCTGTTCGAGATCGTTAACAAGGCCGCCGATGCCTTCTTGCGCCAGGCCGAATCGGTGCCGCGAGACCTCGCGCCCGAGGCCCGGCTGCGGGCGCTGGTGCGGGGCCACCTCGAGGTCATCGTGCACGAGTTGCCCAGGGCCAAGGTCTTCTTCGACGAGTGGCGCTTTCTCTCCGAGGATTACCAGCGGCGCATCAAAGAGCGGCGCGATGCCTACGAGGCATATTTCCGCGAAACCATCGCCACGGGCATAGCCCAGGGCCTGTTCCCCCCGCAGGACGCGAGGTTGGCCAGCCTGTTCGTGCTCTCGGCGCTGAACTGGGTCTACCAGTGGTATCACCCCAACGGGCCGTTGGGTCTCGAGGCCCTGAGCGAGCAGTACGCCAACCTCATCCTGGCGGCGCTGCGCAACGTCCGACCGGAGCCCGTCGCCCGCTCCACGGGAGGGAATGGCCGCTGATCCACCCGAGCCGTGGCCACATGTGTCAGGGCGGCCTGTCGTAGCGTCGTAGGATAAGGGGAGCCTAAATTGGCTAAGGAGGGATGCATGAAGTGGAATTGGTTTCTAGGCGGTGCGGTGGTAGCGATTTTGGCAGGCTGTGGGCTGGTTCCGCCGATCCCCTTGAGCGACCCGCTGCAACTCAACGGGAAGTCGGTGACGCTCTCCCTGACCGGGGGCGCGCTGAGCAGCCAGTCGGCCATGTCGGGCAGCGTGAATGTCTCGGTGGAGGACGTTCTGAGCGGCGTGAGCATCCCCTTCACCCCCGGCTCCTTCAAGGCCTGCTACGACTTCACGGTGACAGGTGACGCGCCCTCGAGTGCGCCGATGAGCCTCAAGCTGACCAACATCAAGATGAACCTGACCCTCCAGGATGCTTCGAATGGCTCGACGACCATCCAGGCTACCGCCAGCGAGGTGACCCTGAGCGTCTCGGGTGGGAAATACACCGGCGACGGCAAGAATCTCTGCGGCGATTTCGCCGACGTGGGCAAGGTTGTTGCCATTCTGAGCAGCCCTCCCGCGTCCAACACCCTCACCGGCACCTTCAGCCTCGACACTGACGCCACCCTGCCCCCGGGCACCACCCTGACCATCACTTTTGAGAACGGCCAGGGCGAGATCAAGCTCTGAGCGCAAGGCTTCTGGTGTGGATGCCCCTGGGGCATCCACACTTTTGCGTCGGGGTGGCTGCTCGAGGTGGCTTGGGCGTACAGTAGGCATATGGACTACCTGCAACAGCCCGGGTTCATGGAGCGCCTTAGCGAGCACGAGCGTACCCGCCTGGGCCAGATCTGCCCGCCCAAGACCTATCGCAGGAGCGAGCACCTCTTTCGGGTCGGTGACCGCTGCGACGCACTAACCATCGTGATTCGTGGACAGATCAAGCTTACCCGGCTCACCCCTTTGGGCCAGGAGCGCATCATCTTCATCGCGGGGGAGGGGGACTTGCTGGGCACCAACTTTCTCGATCCCAAGGCGCGTTTTCACTCGGATGGGGTCTGCTTGGGTGAGGTAGTGATCTGCCCGGTCAGCCGTGACCACATCGAGCACGTGGCCCTCGAGCTCCCCAACGTGCCCTTGCGGCTGGCCGAGGTCCTGTCCGAGCGGCTTAGCCACCTCGAGGACCAGCTCGAGCTCTCCAGCGCTCCGGTCTTGTTGCGCCTGGGACAGGCGCTGCTATGGCTGTGCACGCGCTTTGGCCGCGAGGTGGAGGAGGGCTGGTGGGAACTGAGCCTCGAGCTGCGCCAGGAAGATCTGGCCGCCTTGTGCGGGAGTACGCGGGTGACCGTGACCCACAGCCTGGGCTTCCTGCGCGAACAGGGGCTCGTGGAGGGGACCAGGGGCTCGTACCGGATCCGGCGGAGGGCTTTGGAGCGTTACCTCGAGATCACCCCCTGGCAGGATTGAGCCAGGAGCACCGCGAGGTACCCCTGGCCTGAAGGGCTTGGGTCAGCGCTTGGCTACTTGGGTATATACCCAATCGCTGGCCTTGGCCTCCTGGTGGCAGCCTACGCACATGGCGGGGTTGGCGAGGACGCCGCCTTTGAAGCCATTGCCTTCGCGCTCGAAGACGCTCCATTCCCAATCGCCTTCCCTGGCGCTCTTCTTCTCCATCACGTAAAGGGTGGTGACGGTGAGCGTGTCAGGGTCCATGCGCTCCTTGACGAAGATGACACCGGCGGCGAGGGGCACTCTATACTTGCCATCGGCTGTCAACAACCTATCGAGGCCAATATTGACGTAGACGTCCTTGGCTGCCGGGTGGGCCCCTGCCGACGTGACCTTGCCGATATTGACCCGTACCCAGCCATGATAGCCTTGAAGTTTGTCGGGCAGTCCTGCGACTTTGGCCAGCACCATCCCTGTTGCCAATACCAGCAGAAGCGTCCAGAATTTCATCTTCCCACCTCCGCCTTCAACGCTACCCAGGCGATGAAGGCTGCTGTGTATTCCACTTAACCCGGATAGAATGGCTGGGTCAGATGAGCACGACAGCGGACGTGATGGTGGTAGGAGCTGGGATCATCGGTGCGGCCTGCGCCTACCGGTTGGCCGAGCGTGGCCTTCGGGTGCGGCTGCTCGAGGCCGCCGCGGCTGCGGCGATGGGTTCTACAGGCAAGAGTGCTGCTGGGGTGCGGGTGCAGTTTACCGAGGCCGCCAACGTGCTGCTCTCGTGGCACTCCATCCGGGAATACCGCCAGATGCCCGAGGCCGCTTACCGCCCAATCGGCTACTTGCTGCTGGTTCCCCAAGAGGACTGGGCCGACCACCTGCGGGGTGTCGAGTTGCAGCGGGGGCTGGGGGTGCCCGTCGAGGTGTACAGCCTCGAGGCCGCCCAGCAATGGTTTTCCTTTGAAGCAAGGGGCCTAGCAGGGGCCACCTTCGGTCCAGCCGACGGGGTGGTCGATCCCCACGGCATCTGCATGGAATACCTGCACCGGGCCAGGGGCCTAGGGGCCGAGCTGCACCTCGAGACCGAACTGCTTCGGGCCGAGCGACGGGGCGGGGTGTGGCGGTTGGACACCAGCCGAGGAGCCTTCGAGGCCCCGCTGATCCTCAACGCTGCCGGGGCCTGGGCCGGCGAGGTGGGCAGGCGGGCCGGGCTGGACATTCCCGTACAGCCCTCCCGCCGAATGGTCTTCGCCACCGCACCCCTTTCCCAGCCGCTTTCTGCCCCCCTAACCATCGACCTCTCGAGCGGGTTCTACTTCCGCCCCGAGGGCGAGCGCCTGATCTTTGGCAAGAGCAACCCCGCCGACGTGGGTTTCACCGAGGGGATGGACTGGAGTTGGCTCGAGCCTACCCTGGAAGCCGGAATGCTGCGTTTTCCTTGGCTCGAGCGGCTGGCCCTGGACCGGAAGGCGAGCTGGTGGGGTTACTACGAGGTCACGCCCGATCACAACCCCATCCTGGGTTGGATGCCGGGGGTGGAGGGCTGGGTCAACGCCTGCGGCTTCTCCGGTCATGGGGTGCAGCAAGCGGCTGCCGTTGGGCGCCTGATGGCCGAGGAGATCGTAGAGGGGAGGGCCCACTTCATCGATATAGACGCCCTGCGCTACGAGCGCTTCTCTCGCGCAGCGAAAGTGCTCGAGCGCCATATAGTCTGAAGCATCCTGCCCATGGTTCTGGCGTTTTTCTCACGGGCCTAGCAGTCTCGAGGGGGCAAGGGAATTTCGAAAGGGAGACAACCCTGGAGAGGGCTTATGGAAATGGTTCGGGCCACGGGACTGAGCAAGCGCTATAAAAACTTCAAGGCTGTACAGGAGCTGAGCTTTAGGCTCCACCAGGGCGAGGTCTACGGTTTGCTGGGCCCCAATGGAGCCGGGAAGACCACTACCTTGCGCATGCTGGCAACCTTGCTAGCCCCCAGCGGCGGCAGCGCCACGGTCGCAGGTTACGACATCTGCAAGCAGCCGCTCGAGGTGCGCCGCAACTTGGGCATCGTCAACGGGGGAATGCAGGTCTACGAGCGCCTGAGGGGCCGGGAGGTGCTGGAGTTCTTCGCGGGCTTCTACGGCCTGGAGGGCCGGCTGTTGCGCGAACGGCTAGAGTGGGTGACGGAGTTGCTCGAGATGGACGGCCTGCTGGACAAGCTGGTGCGGGAGATGTCCAGCGGCATGCGGCAGAAGGTGGTGATCGCCCGCGCGATCCTCCACCAGCCGCCGGTGCTGCTCCTCGACGAGGCTACCGCCGGGCTTGACGTCTTCGCCAGACGGGCTGTGCTCGAGTTCGTCAAGCAGTACCGCTCGCTGGGCAAGAGCCTGATCTACTCCACCCACGTCATGAGCGAGGCCGAGGAAGTCTGCGACCGGGTGGGCTTCCTCTACGAAGGGAGGCTGGTCTACGAGGGAGCAGTAGGGGAAGCCATGGCCTATGGCGGGGGTAGCCTCGAGCGCTCCTTCATCCGCCGCCTGGAGGAAGAAGCACTTCGGAGGTGAGCCGTGAGCAACGTGAGGCGTATTTTTCGCAAGGAAATGCTCTCGGTGCTGCGCGAGCGCCGGGTGCTCTTCAGCACCCTGGTACTTCCCATCCTCTTGATGCCGCTGCTGATGTATGGTCCCAGCCTGTTGCTGGGTAACGCCGCGAGAAAGACGGTGGAGGAGGTGCAGAAGGTGGGGGTGCGCAACCTGCCCGAAGCGGCCCTCGAGGCCCTGCGGGCTGCCCGGCTCGAGCCGGTCCCCGCCGCTGACCCAGCCGCGGAGGTAGAGGAGAAGAAGTTACAGGCTGGGGTGGTTTACGAGGGCAGCGACTACATTATCTACGGTCGGCTCTCCGGGGGTGTGACCCAGAGCAGCGTGGTGGTGAATAAGGTCGAGGGGGCCCTGCGGGCGCTCAAGGAGCAGGAGGTGGCCCGCACCCTGCAGAGCCGGGGCATCTCGCCCGCGGTGCTCGAGCCCTTCCGAATCACCACCCAGGACGCTTCGCCCAAGCAGGAGCGCTCGGCAGGGCTCTTCGCCTTCTTCATCCCCTATTTCCTGGTGCTGTTCATCCTCATCGGCGGGCAGGTGGTGGCCATCGATACCACGGCGGGGGAGAAGGAGAAGGGAACGCTCGAGGCCCTGCTGGCGACCCCGGCTCCCCTCTCGCAGGTGGTGCTGGGCAAGGCCCTGGCCACGCTGGTGGTGGCGCTGGCGGCGGCGCTGGCCTCGGTGGCGGGCATCGTGCTGGGCGGGACGGTGGTGCGCGGCTTCTTCACGCGGCAGCTCGAGGCCATGCAGGGCGGGGGTACCCAGCTCGGCGGGGCGCTCGCGCTCGAGCCCGCCGGCTACCTTGCCCTGCTCGTCACCGCCGTCCTCTTCGCGGCCATGATGGTCTCGGTGCAGCTCACGCTGGGCCTGTACGCCCGCAGCTTCAAAGAGGCCCAGAGCTACATGGCTCCCCTCCAGTTCGTCTTCATCCTCCCGCTCATCGCCCTACAGTTCTCCGACTTCCTCACCCAGCAGCAGTGGTACTACCTCCTGCCGGCCTTCAACGTCATGCTGCTGCTCGACGGCCTCGTCAAGGGCTCGGCCCAGGGTTGGCAGATCGGCCTGACCTGGGCCACCACGCTGGTCTTCGCGGTGCTGGCGCTCGGGCTGGCGGTGCGCAACTTTCGGCGCGAGGACGTGGTATTCCGGAATTAACTGGCTTGCTTTCAGTGTTGAGCGTCCAGGGTCAGGCCATCGGTAGCGGCTCGAGGTCGCGCTCGCTCAGCACGGCCTCCACGTCGGGGTAGCGCAGGATGTTGTAGTAGGGGTCGCGCTCGGCGGGGGTGAAGCCCGCATCGGCGATGTGGCGCACGATCTGGCGCACGGTGGCGTGGGTGCGGTTGTGGCCTGCGGCCACACTGACCACGTTTTCCTCGAGCATGGTGCTTCCGAAGTCGTTGGCGCCGTAGTAGAGCGCGGCCTGGGCGACCTTGAAGCCCATGCTGGGCCAGCTCGCTTGCAGGTTGGGGATGTTATTAAGGGCCAGGCGGGCCACGGCGAGCTGCTGGAGGTACTCGTGGGCGCTGGCGCCGGGGGCTTTGCCCTTGAGGCGGGTATTCTCGGTTTGTAGCGTCCACATGGCGAAGGCGGCGTAGCCGTTGTGGTAGTCGCGGAGGGCCTTCTCCTGCTGGGCGCGGATCTTGATGAGGTGCTCGGCGCGCTGGGCGTAGGTCTCACCGAAGCCGATGACCATGGTGGCGATGGTGTAGAGCCCCAGGCGCTGGGCCGCGTCCTGGATGCGGAACCAGTCCTCGGCCTTGATGCGGGCGGGCGCGGCCTTGGCCCGCACCTCGTCTACCAGGATCTCGCCGCCGGCCCCGGGCAACCCGTCGAGCCCGGCTTCCTTGAGCTCGGCCAGCAGCTCGGGGGCTTTGCGCCCGGTGATCTTCTCGAGCCCCAAGATCTCCTCGGGGCTGAAGGCGTCGATGCGCACTTCGGGGTAGTGGCCCTTGAGGTAGCGCAGCAGCTCGAGGTACCAGCTGTAGGGCAGCTTGGGGTTGACCCCGCCCTGCATCAAGATGCGCCGCCCGCCGATGCCCATGAGCTCTTCGACCTTGCGCCCGATCTCCTCGAAGCTCAGTACGTAGGCGTCCTTTTGCCGGTCGGTGCGGTAGAAGGCGCAGAAGTTGCAGGCCACGTTGCAGATGTTGGTGTAGTTGATGTTGCGGTCGATGAGGTAAGTGACCACCTCCGGCCTCGCCCGGTGCATTCGGGCCTCGTGGGCCGCTGCCGCCAGCTCGGGCAGAGGGACGTGGTATAGCGTTTCGATTTCCTGGGCACTGAGGGCTTCGCCCTCGACGGCACGTTTGAGAAGCCGGTCGTTCACGCTCTCACTCCTTCAAAACGCGGAAGAATAACCCACTTAGGCCGCCTCATATCCCCTCAATGTTACAGCCGGGACTGGTGAAAAAAGTACCGCTTGCAAGCAAGCCGCCTCGAGGCTACCTTGGAATTGCCTGCCAAGGAGGGAAGCATGTCCGGGAGCAGCCCTCTGGAACTGCTTGAGGAACTCGAGTCCCTGCTTTCTCATACCGGATTCAAAAAGATACTCTTCAAAACCAAAACCCAGAGGCTATCTTTTTGAATCCCAGAGCACTCCCTTCGGTCGGGTTAGTTCGTCACCGAATGGTGACGAACTAACCGAATCTGGTATCACCGCCACCCAGCCGGACCTGGCACCCACGTACACGGCACGGGCATCGAGGTGCGTGAAGCCCGCAGGGCTTTGGAGCACATCCGTGAGGCCCTGAGCCGGGGGACTGATCCGGCGCCTGCCATCGCCAAGGCCCGCAGGGCCGCCGCCAGCCTGCACCTCAACGAGCCGTACCGCTTCAGCTACGTGCTGGGTCAGCTCGAGCGGGCCCTCGCCGAGGGAGTCGAAAAGGCTAGCTAGCCCTGCGGCGGCGCCAGGAGCGCAGAATTTCGCGGTACATCTGGAAGCGGTGGGCCACCCCGGCCCAGAAGCCGCGCTTTTCCTCTTTCATCACCTGGGCCATCCCCACCAGCGGCACGTACTTCACCCGCCAGCGGTGCTTGGCGGCGTGTTGGGTGAGCACCATCTCGATGCCGTAACGGGCCTCCTCGAGACCCCGCACTTCCCGCAACAACTCGGTGCGTAAGGCCCGCTGGCCCGAGAGGTAGGGGGTGATCTTCTGGGCCAGGTCGGTCCGCAGGCGACCACCCCTGAAGATGCCGATGCTCATGTCGGCTTGACCATCGCGCACGGGGGAGAGGAGGGCCTCGAGGTGTTGGGGGGTCAGGCCGGTGAGGTCGGCGTCGAGCAGCATCACCAGCGGGGTTTCGACGTGCTGGAGGCCATAGGCCACCGCTCCGCCCTTGCCGCGGTTGTGGGGCAGCCGCACCACCTTTGCCCCGGCGGCCTCGGCTACCTGAGCGGTAGCGTCGGTGGAGCCATCATCGGCGACCAGGACGGGGAAGCCCGCCTCGAGCGCCACCCTGATCACCGAGGCGACGTGCTCTTCCTCGTTATAAGCGGGGATCAGCACCGTGGTCGCGGCCATGGCCTAGCCTCCACCCAGGTTGCGCAGGTCGTTGATGGTCACCAGCACCAGCAACAGCAGCATGAAGATGAAGCCACCGTAGCTCAGCTGGGCTTCGCGCTCGGCGCTGATGCGGCCCCTGGTCAGCACGTTGGCCAGGAGGATCAGGATACGCCCGCCGTCGAGGCCGGGGATGGGCAGCAGGTTGAAGATCGCCAGCGAGAGGTTGATCTGAACCATCAGGATGACCAGGGTGTAGACACCCTGCTGCGCGGCCTGCCCGGTGGCCGAGACGATGCCCACCGGGCCGGCGATCCCCGTGTTGGTCTGACCCGCCACGAGGCCCACCAGGCCACTGATGATGGCGCGAAAAGCCGCGGGGGCTGCGGTCACGGTATCGGTGATGGCGCGGAAGAAGGCCCGGAGAAAGGGCAGCCGGTTGTACTGGATGAGGGGGCCGTAGCGGATGCCCAGGGTTTGCTGGCCCCCGGCCCAATCGAAGCGGACCTCGAGCGTCTTCCCTTCCCGCTGCACTGTAAAGCGCTTCTCGCCGGCGCTGTCGCGGAAACGGGTCACATCCTGCCAGCTCTTCAGCGGCTGCCCGTTGACGGCCACGATGATGTCACCGGCTTTCAGCCCGACCTTCTCGGCCTGGCTGCCCTCGATGACCGCGGCGATCTGGGCCTGGCCGGGCACTGCCTCGGGTAAGCCGCGCACGCTGGCCACGGTCGCCAGCAGCAACCAGGCCAGCAGCAGGTTCATCAACACGCCGCCCACCAGGATCGCGAACTTACCCAAGGCACGGAGCCTCGAGTAGCCGTGGGTATCGCCAGGCTGCATCCCCTCGATCTCGGCATAGCCGCCCAACGGGATGGCGTTGAGCCGCCAGGTGGTGCTTCGCCAGTCGAACTTGAGCAATGTGGGGCCGAAGCCCAGCGCGAAGTTCTTTACGCCGACCCCCTGGACCCTGGCCGCCCAGTAGTGCCCGAGCTCGTGGACCAAGATGCTGACGCCGATGATGAGCAAAAACCACAACAGTGCCATCGTCTAAACCTTCAACTTCAGGAATTCCTTGCTTCTGCTACGGGCCTCCAAGTCGGCGAGCTCGAGGCTCTCCCAGCTCAAAGCGCCCTCGGGGACTTTTTCCAGGGCGGCCTCGAGCACCCTGGGAATGTCCGGATACGTGATCTGGCCCTTGAGGAAGGCCTCCACCGCGACCTCGTCGGCGGCATTGAGCACCACCGGAGCCAGTCCGCCCCTGCGCCCGGCTTCGTAGGCAATGGCCAGCGCGGGGAAGCGCTCGGTGTCGGGTGGGTAGAACTCCAAGCGATCGGGAATGGGAAAGTCGCGCAGGGGAGTGGGGGGGCGCTCGGGGTAGGCCAGGGCGTATTGGATGGGCAGGCGCATGTCGGTGGGGCCGAGCTGAGCCTTGAGGTTACCGTCCTGGAAGCGCACCAGCGAGTGCACGTAGGACTGCGGGTGGATGAGCACCTTAATCTTCTCCAGCGCAAGCCGGAAGAGCTGGAGGGCCTCGAGCACCTCCAAGCCCTTGTTGAACAGCGTCGAGGAATCGATGCTCACCTTGGGCCCCATCTTCCAGCGGGGGTGCTGGAGGGCCATCTGGGGGGTGACGTGGCGCAAGTCGGCGGGCTCGCGCAGAAAGGGCCCGCCCGAGGCGGTGAGGATGAGCTCGGCCACGCCGGTCATGGGTTCGCCCACCAGGCTCTGGAAGAGGGCGGAGTGCTCGGAGTCCACGGGCAGGATTTCCGCCCCGCTTCTCTGGGCCTCAGCCCACAGCAGCGGTCCCGCTGCCACCATGCTCTCCTTGTTGGCCAGCGCCACGCGTCGCCCGGCCTGCACCGCCGCCCGCACACCCGACAGGCCCGCCAGGCCGGGGATGGCAGCCACCACCACGTCGGCAGGCTGAACCGCGACCTCCTCGACGCAAGCGACCCTGAGCTTAGGGAAGTGTTGGCGCAAATCGGCGTGCAGTGCTTCGTCGGCGGCGACGACCTCTGGCTGGAACTCCTCGATCTGGGCGAGGAGGGCCTCGAGCTTACGCCCTGCCGCGAGCCCCACCACCCGGTAGCCCCGCCAACGGCACACCTCCAGGGTCTGGGTGCCGATGGAGCCGGTGGAGCCCAGCACGACCACACGCTTGGGAGAAGAAGCTTCGGGCATCGGCCCAAAGTCTACCCTAAAGCCGGGCTGGCTGACCGTCTGAGAGGTTGCAGTTGGCCGCCTATAGCAGCCCCGCGTGCGGCGTAAATGGGGGAAGCGCGGGGGGTTGGTTATCTTCAGCCTCAGCGGGTGGGCTCGAGCCGCTCCTTGCCGAAGTAAGGGCGCAGGGCCTCGGGCACAGTGACGGTGCCGTCCTCGTTCTGGTGGTTCTCCAGCAGCATCACCAGGATGCGGGGGGTGGCGAGGGCGGTGTTGTTGAGGGTGTAGGCATAGCGCACCTTGCCGTCCTCGCCGCGGTAGCGCAGGCCTGCGCGGCGGGCCTGCCAATCGAGGAGGGCCGAGCAGGAGTGGGTCTCGCGGTAGCGGTTTTCGCTGGGGACCCAGGTCTCGAGGTCGACCTGGCGGTACTTGCCCAGTCCCATGTCGCCGGTGCTCACCTCGATCACGCGGTAGGGGAGTTCCAGGGCTTGCAGGATGCGCTCGGAGTTGGCGAGCATCAGCTCGAACCAGCGCCCCGACTCCTCGAGGTCGGCGCGGCAGAGCACGTACTGCTCGACCTTGTTGAACTGATGGACCCGCATGAGCCCGCGCACGTCCTTGCCTGCCGAACCAGCCTCGCTGCGGAAACAGCTCGAGACGCCCGCGTAGGCCTTAGGGATTTCGGCTTCGGGGAGGATTTCCCCGGCGTGGAGGTAGTTGAGCAGCACCTCGGAGGTCCCGGCTAGGTACATGTCCTCGCCTTCGATCTTGTAGACCTGGTCGCGGGCGGTGGGGAACTGGCCGTGCCCGTAGAACACCTCCTCGCGGGCATAGGCAGGCACGCTGATGGGGGTGAAGCCGCTGGCGACGATCTGGTCGAGGGCAAAGCGCAGCAGGGCCTGCTCGTAGAGCATCAGGTCGCCCTTGAGCGCATAAGAGCGCGAGCCGGAGATCTTTGCGATGCGCTCGAGCTCTCCCCAGCCGTTGCGGTTGATCAGCTCGACGTGATCTAGGGGTTCGAAGAGGAAGGTGCGGGGCTTGCCGTGGACGCGGGTTTCGACGTTGAAGGAGTCGTCGGGGCCCACCGGGGCCCCCTCCCAGGGGATGGTGGGGGTGAGGTAGAGCAGGCTCTTGAGCCGGGCCTCGAGCTCACGCAGGCGGGGCTCGAGGTCGGTGAGCTGCTGGGCGATCTGCTTGCCCTTCTCGATCAGCGCGGCGCGTTCGGCGGGGGTGGCCTTGGCGGCGGCCCTGGCGTTGGCGTTGCGCTCGGCTTGTAGGGATTCAGTCCGGCGCTTCAGTTCGGCAATTTCGCGGTCGAGGGTCAGCAGCTCGTCGAGGTCGAGCGTGCTGCCCTTCTGCTCGATGGCTTTGCGCACGAGGTCGGGGTTTTCGCGGATGAACTTGATATCAAGCATGAGAACGTCCTACGTCACACGTCGTATGCCGTAACTACTCGATCATTCTCGGCACGACGAAGAAACCGTCCTTGGCCTCGATGGCTACGGAGAGCGCTTCTTCTTGGGATAGAACCGCACCGGGCTCGTCCTCGCGAAGCACATTGCTCAGCTCCACGGGGCGGGCCAGCTCGCTCAGGCCCTCGGTGTCGAGTTCGCCCAGCTTCTCGAAGAAGTCGAAGATGTTCTTGAGGTCGCCCGCCATGTGGGCTTCCTCCTCGGGGGAGAGCTCGAGGCGGGCGAGGTGCTCGAGGTGGCGGATCAGCTCGGGCGTGATCTCCATGCCTTGCATTGTCTTGGCTCGAGGGACGAGGGTCAAGGGACGGGGGAAGTCGAGGGTCAGGGTGTATAGGGTTTCACCCAGCAAGCGTTAGCATATCCCCATGTCGCCCGAGGAATTCAAACGCATCGGCTATCGGCTCATCGACTGGATCGCTGAGTACCGCGAACGGGCCCTGGAATTGCCGGTGATGCCCCAGGTTGAGCCGGGCTTTTTGCGCTCGCGGCTTCCCGACGCCCCACCCCGGGAGGCGGTGGGATTGGAGGGCATCACCCAGGAGCTGGAAAAGCTCGTTCCCGGCCTCATGGGCTGGCAGAGCCCCAACTTCTTCGGCTACTTCCCCTCCAACGCGCCGTTGCACTCGATCCTGGCCGACATGGTGGCGACGGGATTTGGGCAGATCGGGCTTTCCTGGCAGGCCGCTCCGGCCCTCACCGAACTCGAGGAGGTCATGAACGATTGGCTGCGGCAGATGCTGGGCTTGCCCCCTGAGTTCGAAGGCGTGATCCAGGACACGGCCTCGACGGGAACGTTGGTGGCGATGCTCACGGCGCGGGAGCGCTCCACCGCGCACTCGCAGGCCAGAGGTGGGCTTCAGGCCGAGGAAAAGCCGCTGGTGGCTTACGTTTCCGACCAGGCCCACTCCTCGGTGCCCAAGGCGGTGCTCTTGGCCGGCTTCGGGCGCGACAACCTGCGGCTCATCGAGACCGACGACGAGCACGCCATGCGGGTGGATCTGCTCGAGGCGGCCATCGAGCGCGACCTCGCCGAAGGTCGCAGGCCCTGTGTCGTCGTGGCGGCGGTAGGCACCACCACCAGCACCGCCATCGACCCGGTGCGCCCCATCGCCCTTCTGGCCCGCAAATACGGGCTGTGGCTGCACGTGGACGCGGCGATGGCGGGCTCGGCCATGATCCTGCCGGAGTGCCGCTGGATGTGGGAGGGCATCGAGCACGCCGACTCCATCGTGCTCAACCCCCACAAGTGGCTGGGCGCGGCTTTCGATTGCTCGCTGTACTACGTGCGTGACCCCGAGCACCTCGTGCGGGTGATGTCTACCAATCCCTCCTACCTGCAGACCGCCGCCGACGGGAGCGCTAAGAACTACCGCGACTGGGGCATCCCGCTGGGGCGGCGCTTTAGGGCGCTCAAGCTGTGGTTCGCTTTGCTGGCGGAGGGGGTCGAGGGCTTGCAGGCGCGGTTGCGGCGCGACCTCGAGAACGCCCGCTGGCTCGAGGCCCAGGTGCGCCAGGCCCCCGGCTGGAAGCTGCTGGCTCCCGTGCCTTTGCAAACCGTCTGCCTCCGCTACGAGCCCGAGGGCCTCAGCCCGGAAGAACTCGACCGGCACACCCTGGACTGGGTGAACCGGGTCAACCGTTCTGGCAAAGCCTACCTGACGCCCGCCATCCTCAAGGGCCGCTGGATGGTGCGCGTCTCCATCGGGGCGGAACTCACCGAACGCCGCCACGTCGAGGCGCTGTGGGCCCTGATGCGCCAGGAGGCCGAGAAGGTGCGGCTTGAACGCTCCTGAACCCAGGCCCTTCGAGCGCCTGGAAACCGCCGACGGATCGTCCACGCTGCTGCACCCGCTGTTCAAGGAAGCCTATAGCTCGGTGCACGGGGCGCTGACCCAGGCCCGCAGGCTCTACCTCGAGCTCACCCGCACCCACCTCCACCCCAAGCCCAGGGTGCTCGAGATCGGCTTTGGCCTCGGGGTCAACCTCCGGGTCACGCTGGAGAGCGCCCTGAGCCGGGGGGTGCGGCTGGAGTACCTCGGCTACGAGTTCGCCCCGGTCGAGCGGGCGCTGCTGGAGTCGGTAGAGGTGCCCCTCGGCGAGGTGGCGCGGGGAGTTTGGGCGCAGGTGCTGGAGCGTTGGCCCGGCGCGAGCAGATCCCTCGAGCCCCTGCGGCTGTTGGGCGAGTGGGGCAGCTTGGAAATCCGCTTCGAGGACGTGACGAAGGCCCAATTCCCGCGAGCTTGGGCCACGGCGATCTACCTCGATCCCTTCAGCCCCGCGGTCAACCCCGAGCCCTGGAGCCTCGAGGTCATGCGCAAACTTCACCGAACCGCCCGGCCAGGGGCCTGGTTGGCAACCTACTCGGTTGCGGGCTCCGTTCGCCGCAATCTCACGCAGGCGGGCTTTGAGGTTGAGCGGGTGCCGGGGGTGGGGAAGAAGGCGTGGTTGCGGGCTTCGCGCTCCCGTAGCGGCTGAGCAGGGTCTCGCGGGTCATGTAGACGATCTGGGCGGGGTCGCTGAAGAGGTGCTTGGGTAGCTCGCCGCGGTAGAGCCAAGAGAACCAGGCGGTGGTGACCTTGGACAAAAGCTCGTCGCGGCGGGGCAGGGGGTGCATCTCGAAGCCCAGCGCCTTAGCCCCCTCGCCCAGGTAGCTCATGCCGTAGATGAAGCGCACGTCGGGATGGGCCTCGAGCACCCGGGCGGCCTCCTTGAGCGTCTCGCGGAAGGCCCGCAGCGCCTGCATGGGGCTCATGGCAGCCAACCGCGCCGACTCAAAGTGGATCCACATGCAGGGCGTCCCTTGCGGGTAGCCCGGCAGTTCAGGGCCGTGGTACTGCTGCTTTTGCAGCCGCAGGACGTTGTTGTAGCGGTAGCCGGCCTTGTACACCTCGGCCTTGGCGTCGAAGCGCTCCTCGCTGCCCTGCAGGGCCCGCTCGAGCCCCTGCCGCGGGCCTAGGGGCCGCAGCTCCATCTCGTCCATCCGCACGGGTTGGTAGCCGTACTCCTTGAGCCGGGGCAGCAGGAGCTCGAGCAACTTGAGGGTGCGCTCGGGGCCGTCGTGCAGCAGGATCACCGAGCCGCCCTTGACGTAGAACAGCAGCCGCTCGACCAGGGCGGCGGGGTCTTGCTCGAGCCAGTCGCGCGACTCGAGGTCCCACAGCGCCACCTGCTTGCCCTGCAGCCGGGCGAAGAGGCGGGTGAAGGGGGAGTGGATGCCCCAGGGCGGGCGGTAGAGCTGCCCAGGGCTGCGGGCGATGTGGGCCCACTCGGTCCAGGGAGCCATCAGCAGCGCGGGCCGGTGCCAGTAGCCGTGGGCCTCGAGCTGGTGCCCCGCAGCCCGGATGGCCTCGACGAGCTCGGGGTGTTGTTCGGCTTTTTGGCCGGTGAGGAACATCGTGGCCTTGACGCCGTGGCGCTCGAGCAGCGCCAGCAACTCGGGCGTGCGCTCGCTGGGGCCGTCGTCGAAGGTGAGGGCGATTTTGGGCTCGGAGCGCTTGCCCCAGGCCAATGCCCCCACCCCCATCCAGCGGCCGAGCACCTCGGCCAAGGCGTAAGCCAGCAGGATGAGTCCGATCAGCGTTTCCAGAAAGGCCTCCATAGCACGATCAGGTAGAAGACGCTCAGCACCAGGAGGATCGCGCCCCCGACCCGGGCGGTGACCGAGACGGTGCTGAATGTGGCGGTGATGAACCCGCCGGCGGAGGGTCCTAAGGCGAAGCCCAGCCCTTCCACCATCAGGAGGGTACCCCAGGCCGCCGCACGGTTGGCCTCGGGCAGGATGCGGATCACCAGCGCGTTCCAGCTCGGCACGAAGCAGGCGAAGCCCGCGCCCGCGACCACGGCCAGCAGGAGCATCTCGCCGAAGCCGGGCTTGGAGGCGAGCCAGAACATCGAAGCACCCAGGGTTGCCAGGCCCAGGATCAGCAGCCAGCGGGGGGAGACTCGGTCGGCGATACGGCCGGTGAAGGGCACCAGGGCAAAGACCAGGCTGCCTCCCAGCACCATCAGTACCACCACCTGCCAGGGTAGCAGGCCAATCTTTTGGGCGAAGGGCAGCACTTGGAAGCCGATCATGGCCGGGGCGAAGGTCTGGCCGAAGGCTGCGGGGATGAAGATGAGCAGCCGTCGCCAGGGGTAGTACTCCCGCTTGTGCAGCCGCATAGCGATGGGCAGGCCCAGCAGGCTGATCCCCAGCAGTACGGCCGCGATCTGGCCGCCCAGCAGCAGGGCGAAGGCCAGGTCGGGGTTGTGCTTGGTCACCAGGCCCACGCCCAGCAGGCCGATCCCGGCCCAGGGGGCGGTGAGCCCGTCGGTGAGGGTCAGGGCCCGACCCTCGCGGCCCTGAAAGGCCAGGCGGCTGCTCAGGGTCTTGAGCCCGGGCAGGATGCTCGCCAGGGAGATGCCCCACACCCCTGAGATCAGGAACAACAGCAGGGGGGACTTCACCGAGGAGGCGCCGTAGAGCGCCAGCATCCCCATCCCTGCGCCGAAGATGGTCACTACACCGATCCCGTAACGCTGAACCAAATACCCCCCGACCCCCTTGCCGAAGCTATCGGCCAGAAGGTGAATGGTGAAGGACAGGCCCACAATCGCCGCGTTCAGGCCGAGTTCTTTGGGCCCGTAGAGGATGAGGTAGCCCGCGTAGAAGCCGCTTCTAACGCCCTCGAGCAGCCCCCATGCGAGCATGAGCCGCAGCAGCGCGCCCAAACCGCGCTGCCGCCAGGGTAAGATCCGGAACACGGGTAAAGTATAAAGGGAGTTCGGAAAAGCCTGCCTAGGGGAAACAGCGAGCCGTTTCCCGCAGGCGATGTGACGGAGGCGTGATTTGCAGCGTTTTTCGGTGGTGATCCCGGCCCGCAATGAGGAAGCTTTCATCGGTGGGGCGCTCGAGGCCCTCGCCCGCCAGACCCTACCCCCTCACGAGGTCATCGTCGTGGATAACGGATCTACCGACGCCACCGCCGAGATCGCCCGACGGTACGGTGCGCGGGTGGTCACCTGCCCCACCCCGGGGGTCGCGGCGGCGCGGCAGGCGGGCCTCGAGGCCGCCACCGGCGAGTGGGTGGCCTCTACCGACGCCGACTCGCTGCCGCAGCCGCAGTGGCTCGAGGCCCTCGCCCGCTACACTGACGGGGCGGTGGCGCTGTACGGCCCCATGGCCTTCTACGGCTTGCGCCCGTGGGAGGAGTGGGCCTCGGAGTGGGCCTACCGGCTGTTCTTGCGGCTGATGGCCGCTTTGGGCAAGCCCAACCTGGGCGGGGCCAACATGGCCTTCCGGCGGGAGGTGGCGCTCGAAGTGGGCGGCTACCCCCCGGTGCACGCGCGCGAGGATGTGCTGTTGGGGCTGGCCTTACAGGAGCGGGGGCGGGTGCGCTATGTGCCCGAGGCCATGGTGCGCACCTCACCCCGCCGACTCGAGAAGGGGCTGTTGCCCTTCCTGGCGCAACAGCTACGCAACCTCAGCGGGAGGACGGAAGGCTACTTCGCGGAAGACGGGGAAAGGGAAAGATGAGCTTTTTGGGCTCGATCTGCTGGATCTCGCGGGCTTCGTCGTAGAGCCCCACGATAGACTCGGCGATGCGGCGGGCGCTGCGGGCTTGGGCGAATTTGCGGGCCCCTTGGCTCAGGCGCTGGCGCAGGGATTCATCGGCAAGGAGCTCGAGCGTGCGCTGTGCCATGCAGTGGGCATCCCTGGGCGGCACCAGGTAGCCGCTGCGGCCCTCGTCCACCCCCTGTAAGGTGCCCTCGGCCCCCACCACCACTACCGGTACGCCCATGGCTTGGGCTTCCCACAGCACCAAGCCCTGGGTCTCGGTCTCGCTGGCGAACAAGAACACCTCGGCGTGACGGTAGTACCCACCAATCGCCCGGTAGGGCACCGCCCCTACGAAGGTAACGTGCTCGAGCACCCCCAGCTTGGCTGCCCAAGCCTTCAAATTAGCCTCTTCCGGCCCTTCGCCCACGTGGACCAGGTGGGCGTCGGCGTGAGGCCGGATTCGCGCTAAGGCCTCGAGCACCACCTCGAAGCTCTTCTCCTTGCCCAGCCTTCCCACCGTGATCAGGCGGCGCTTGCCCGGGGGCCAGGGGGAGGGTACTTCGGGAGCCTGCTCGAGGATGTCGGTGTCCACCCCGGTTGGGATTACCGAGATGGGGCGCTCGACCCCGTAGGACTCGACAAGGGCCTTGACTGGCTCGGTGGGCGCGATGACCACCTCGCAGCGGTTGTAGAAAGCGCGGGAGAGGCTCTGGATGAGCCCGGTATAGCGGTCGAGCATGGCCAGACCGGGAACGTAGTGAGCGTACTTCTCGTAGTGGGTGTGAAAGGTCGAGATATGGGGGATTTCCCGCCTGCGGGCCAGCCTGCTGCCCCAAAGCCCCAAAAACAGCGGGGTGTGGGTGTGGATGATCTCGAACTTGGTGGGCAGGTAGCGGTTGGAGGGCATGGCCAGGCGCTGTCCCTCGAAGAAGGGGTAGGCCACGCTGGGGATGCGCACCACCGCCTCTTCACCGGTGGGGTCGTTGGGGCCTTCGGGGGCCATCACCCAAGCATCGTGCCCCATCCGTCGCAGCTCGCGCAGCAGCAGGTAGATGCTCGTCGAGACGCCGTTGGGATTGGGTAGATAGACGTCGGTGAACAGGCCGATTCGGTATAAGCGCATTATCGGAGTTTATAGCACAACAGCAGCGATCAGGACAGGCGCTAATTTTGAATTAGCCGGGCTAGCACTTGTGCCAGCGCGTCGGTGCTGTGCTCGAGGGTATGATTGTTGAGGATCCGGGTTCTAGCTGCAGCCCCAAGCCGTGCCGTGAGGGCGGAACTGTGGGCTAGTTTCCTTAGTACCTCGGCCAAAGCTTCGGGATGCGCAGGGACCAATAGACCGTCGTGCTCGTGGGTGATGAGCTCGGCCTGAGATGGGATAGGTGTAGTAACGACTGGTAGGGCACTAGCCATGGCCTCGAGCGTTACCAACGACTGATTCTCAGCAAGGGTTGGTTGCAGCACTGCGTCGGCGGCTTGGTAAAGTTGGGGCATGTCCCAGCGTTTCCCCAAGAAGCGCACATTGTTCAGTCGCCAGTAGCGTGCGAGCCACTTGACCGTCATGCCGATGCTAGAGTCATCGTCTCCGACGAAGACAAATTCGAGCTCCGGTGCCAGGCGGGCAGTTCGGATTGAGGCAAGGGCGTTTTTCTCCAGTGCCATTCGCCCAGGAACCAGTACGGTGAAATGGCGGAAACCGTAGCCCTGTCGTAGTGCTTCGCGCTGCTGAGGATTAGGCTTAAACCGCTCAGCATCGACGCCGTTGCATACCGACAGTACCTTGGATAGGCCTAAGTACTGCTCCATGAAGCGCGCACCCCACCTTGACACTGTGATCAGTGCATCCGATCTCATCAGGGCCCGTGACTTGGTGAGCCTGTAGACTAGGCGGTACAGACCGCGCACTCCAGCCGGGTAGTGATACTCAAGCTGGTCGTGGATAAGGGCTGCTTTGGGGCTGGGTAGGCGGGTAAGGAGAAAGTTATAGGTCGCTGGACTCCATGCTTGGATGACCCGTAGGTGAGCATTGGTAGTCTGTAAAGCAGCTTCAGCAAGGTTAGGGAAGCGGTGCACCGGAACCCCGGAGTACTCGAGATGCTGAGCGTACTCATTTAAGATCTTCGTGTTAGGCAGGAGGACCCGAGGGGAAAAGCCTTGCTGGCGCAGTCGAGGGAGGTGGGTCAGGAGCCAGATCTCGCTACCCGCTATGCGGGGGGCGTCAGTAACGAAGGTCACTTCGATCATGCATCATTCTCTCAAGGGCAGAACTCGGAGGTTTGAAGGTTGCTCAAGAAGGGCGTGCAAGGACAGTAAAGGGTAGGTGTATAGCTTATAAATACCCATTAGTAATTATGCAGTACTTCTGCTAGGCGCTGGGCAGTGGCCTCGAGCGTGTGCTGCTGCAGTACCCTGGCCCGCGCGACCTCGGCTAAGCGGCGAGCTTTAGCGCAATCGGCGGCCAGTTCCCGTACGGCGCGGGCGATGGGGCCGGGTCGCGCAGGTACCAACAGCCCGTTGACCCCATCTTCGATCAGCTCGGCCTGAGCGGGAATGGGGCTGGAGATCACCGGCAGTCCACTGGCCATGGCCTCCAGCGTCACCAACGAGAGGTTTTCCCCCAGGGTGGGCTGGAGCATGGCGTCGGCGGCGCGGTAAAGCTCGGGCATGTCCATTCGCCGGCCCAGGAAGCGGACGTTACGTAGCCCCAGGAGCCGGGCGACCTTCTGCCAGTAGCCCATCAACTCGCCCGCGCCCACGAAGAGGTAGTCCGCCTCGGGTGTTTGGCGGGCAGCCAGCAGGACGGAGCCGTGGTTCTTCTCCGGGCTCATGCGGTGCGGTACCAGCACGCTGAAGCGCTCGAGCCCCAGCTTCTGCCGCAGGACCTCGCGCTCGCCCGGCAGGGGGGGGCGGAACTTCTCGGTGTCCACGCCGTTGGGCACGCCATAGACCTCCGGTCGCACCCCGTGGACCTCCTTCAGCCAGCGGGCAGCCCAGTGCGAGACGGTAATCACCGCCTTGGAGCGCTGTAGGTTGGGCACCTGCAGCAGCCGATAGCCCAGCCGGTAGAGCCGGTATAGCCCTAGGGGATACCAGACCTCGATCTGATCGTGAACCAGCATGATGGGGGGCTGGGGGAGAAGGCGGTGAAAACGCAGCGCGTTCTGCGGATACCAGGTGGAGACGAGATACAGGTCGTACTGCTTGGGGATTTCAGCGGGATCGGTGTAAGCGTGTACCGTAATGCCCCGCTCGGCCAACGCTTCGCGGATGGGGCGGTTGCCCTCGAGCTTCGGCAGGGCCACTTCGGGCTCCAGCCCCAGCGCGCGCAGCCGGGGGAGCATCTCACGCAAGTACACCTCGCTGCCGCCGATCATGGGGGCATCGCTGAGAAAGAGTACCCGAGTCACGGGAGCCAGTGTATATCAGCGCAGAAGTGGCGTAGCCCTAAGCTGCATCCTACACACCTGCCCCTATTGTCACCCCTGCCAGCCAGGTTGTTTGTGAAAACTGCGCGCCCTCGAGTACATGGATGTAGTAAACTCTGGCCGAAACTTTTTGAGCGAGTCCAGTCTGCGCTCTAAGTTTCAGTTCTGCTGGAGGTTTTCCATGGAGCTGGGGATCATCACCGATTCGGCAAGCGACCTTTCTCCGGCGGCTGCCGGAGAGCTGGGAGTGGGCCTGGTTCCGCTGTACGTACAGGTAGGCTCTGCGCGCTACAAGGACTGGCGTGAGCTCGACCCGGACAGCCTTTACGCTCAGATTCGTCAGGGGGCTCACCCCAGCACCGAACCCCCCACGGTCGGGGACTTCATCGAGGTCTACGAGCGCTACCTGCGCCACTACGACCGCCTGCTGTCCATCCACCTCTCGGGAGAGATCTCGCTCACCGTAGAGCGGGCCCGTGAGGCGGCAGGCAAGGTCGCGCCGGGCCGCATTCGGATCTTCGACAGCCGCACCGTTTCGGGGGGGTTGTCGGCGTTGGTCTACCGGGCCGCCGAGTGCGTGGCGATGGGCTGGGAGGAGGAAGCCATCGTCGCCGAGCTGCGCCGTATTCAGCGGGAGGACGCCATCCTCTTCAGCGTGGCCAGCCTCGAGCACCTCGTGCGTGGGGGACGCCTACCCAGGATTGGCCAGGCCATCGGCGACCTGCTGGGGCTGCGGCCCATCCTCACCGTGCAGGAGGGCAAGATCAAGATGGTGCGGGCGGTGCGTGAGGCTGCGGTGGCGCAGAACCTGGTCAAGCAGGCGCTCGAGCCCCTCAAGGGCCGGCGAGTGCGGGTCACCATCGCCCACGCCGACGCTCCCGGCGAGGTGCTCGAGGAGATCAAGGAACTCACCAACAAAGCGGGGGTGCTGCTCGACAAGGGGCGCGTCATCCGCATGGGCTCCATCGTCACCGCTCACACCGGGCTAGGTACCTTGGGTGTTCACGCCTACCCGGTGGCCTGAGCGCCCGAGCAATGGGCTGTAAGCCGGCTTTCCCTGTCCTGCTGGGCTTGCGGTAGACTGGGCGGGTTGCCGCCATGCCGCAGACCATCAGCCTGCCCTACAACCATTACCTGCCGGGGCTGCCCCAAGTAGCCCGCGCCCTGCTCTTCGCCCAGGCTCCCTCGCCCGCTGTGCTGCTGGCTCCGCCCGAGCGGGTGCCGCTGTACGCCCTGGGGCCCTTCGGCCGCACCGTCTACCTCAACCCCGGCCTCGAGGCCCACGGGGAAAAAGCCCTATTCGTCTTCAGCTACGACGAGGCCATGGAGGCCTTCCCCCAAGATCCCTCGGTCTGGCGGCTGGTGCTGGAAGTAGGGCAGCGCTACCTGCGCTCCGAACTCCTCGACCGGCTCTACCGCATGGGCTACCTGCGCGAGGAGGATTTCAAGGTGCAGGGCGACGTGCTGGAGCTCGAGAACCTCCGGTTGGAGTTCTTCGGCGATGAGCTCGAGGCCTTGCGCGTGGGGGGCGAGCCTCAGACCCGCTGGGTGCTCGCAGCCAAGCCCGGCAAGGCCGAGACCTGGAGTGCTCGCAAGATCGAGCACTTCCCCGGCCCCGTCTTCCTCGACACCCCCGCGCTGGCCCCCGCCGAGCTGTGGAAGCTCCTCGAGGGCCGCGACCGCATCGCCTTCGGGCTGGGTGGCCCCGAGCTGGACGTGATGCCCATGGACTGGCCCAGCCTGCCGCCCTACCGCGCGCGGGTGAGCCAGTTGCAGGCCGACCTCCAGGGCTGGCTGGATAGCGGCTACGCGGTGGTGTTCTTCTACCGCCACCCCAAGAGCCGCGACTACCTCAGGCGCAAGCTCGAGGGCTTTCCCCTGCGCTTTGCGGCAGGGTTCGAGGCTCACCCCGGCTTCCTCACCTTCGTCCCTGGCCCCTACGAGGGGGCTTTCCTCGACCCCGAGCGCCGCACGGTCTACCTCACCGAGCCCCACCTCTACGCCTTCGGCGCGGGTGGGGTCCGTATCAAGAAGGTGGTGGGCGCAGACGTGCAGGACGTGGGGGCGCTCGAGCCGGGCGACTACCTGATCCACCCCGAGCACGGCATCGGGCAGTTCTTAGGCTTGGAGCCCCGCGAGGTGCTGGGGGCCAAGCGCGACTACCTGATCCTGCAGTACGCCGGGGAGGGCAAGCTCTACCTGCCGGTCGAACAACTGCCCCTCCTCAAGCGCCACCCCGGCACCACCGACGACCCGCCGCGGCTGTCCAGCCTGGGCAGGGGTGAGTGGAAGCGGGCGCGGGAGCGGGCCCAGAAGGACGCCGAGGAGCTGGCCGCTCGCCTCGTCGTGCTCCACGCCAAGCGGGCCGCCACGCCGGGCCGGGCCTTCGCCCCCAACCCCGAGCTCGACCCCTTGGTCGAGCAGAACTTTCCCCATACCCTCACCCCCGACCAGGAGAAGGCTCTGGAGGAAACCCTGCGCGACCTCGAGCGCCCCCACCCCATGGACCGCTTGATCTCCGGCGATGTGGGCTTCGGCAAGACCGAGGTGGCGTTGCGGGCGGCTTGGCGGGTGGTGACCCACGGCGCCCAGGTGGCGATGCTGGTGCCCACCACCTTGCTGGCCGAGCAGCATTACCAGACCTTCAAGAGCCGCCTGGCCGGGTTGCCGGTGCGGGTGGCAGCGCTGTCGCGCTTCACCTCCGATGGTGAAGCCAGCGCCATCAGGAGGGGCCTAGCCGAGGGGAAGATCGACGTCGTGGTGGGCACCCACGCCCTGCTCTCGCCCGACTTGCGCTTCAAGGACCTGGGCCTCCTGATCGTCGATGAAGAGCACCGCTTCGGGGTGGCTCAGAAGGAGCGCATCCGCGAGCTACGCGAGGCGGTGGATACCCTCTACCTCTCGGCTACGCCCATTCCCCGCACGCTCTACAGCGCCCTGGTGGGCCTGCGTGACATGTCGAGCATCCAGACCCCGCCGCCGGGCCGCAAGCCCATCCAGACCTACCTGGCCCCCTACGACCCCGGCCTGGTGCGCGAGGCGCTCATGAACGAGCTCGAGCGCGAGGGCAAGGTCTTCTACGTCCACGACCGGGTCGCCACCATCGAGGCGCGGCGACGCTACCTCGAGGCCCTGGTGCCCGAGGCCCGCATCGGGGTGGTGCACGGCCAGATGCCCGAGGGCCAGATCGAGGAGGTGATGCTGGCCTTCGCCGAGGGCGCCTTCGACGTGCTCTTGGCCACTACCATCATCGAAAGCGGCCTGGACATCCCCGAGGCCAACACCATCGTCATCGAGCGGGCCGACCGGCTGGGCCTGGCCGCGCTCTACCAGCTAAGGGGCCGGGTAGGACGGCGCGACAAGGAGGCCTACGCCTACCTCTTCCACCCCCCGCGCCTTAGCGAGGCCGCCGAGCGCCGCCTCTCGGCCATCGCCGACCTCTCCGACCTGGGCTCGGGCCACCTGCTGGCCGAGAAAGACATGGAGATTCGCGGGGTAGGCAACCTCCTGGGCCCCGAGCAACACGGGCACATCCGCGCCGTCTCCATCGAGGTCTACACCGAGCTCCTGGCCGAGGCCATCGCCAAGCTCAAGGGCGAGGTCAAGGAGCCCGAGCGCCACGTCACCCTCGACCTGCAGGTCTCCGCCCGCCTGACCCCTGAGTTCATCCCTAGCGCTGAAGCTCGCAGCCGCTACTATGGCCGCCTGGCCGAGAGCAAGAGCCTGGCCGCGGTAGCCCGCATCGGCAAGGAGCTGCGCGAGCGCTACGGCGAGCCGCCCGCCGAAGTCGAGAACTTTTTGGCCCTCACCCGGTTGCGCCTGTTGGCCGAGGGCAAGCGCGTGGCCTCCATCACCGAAGACCTCAGCTATCTGATGGTCGTCTTCGACCACTGGCCCCTCGACTACGACGCCAAGGCCCTGCGCGAGCTCACCCCGCGTCCCGAGCTCATCCAGCACCCGCCGGGCTTCCGCATTCCTAAGAAGGGGCTCAAGCCCGAGGAGTACGCGCGGGTCGTGAGTGAGCTGCTTTATCTGGTGGACTAGCCACGAAGCTCACCCGCACCACCCTGGCCCCGACGGGCGCTTTCACCTGCCGGAGGGCGTGTCCAAGTAGGGCTCGAGTCCCTCCCACAGCTCGAGAATCACCGCGTGCAACGTGGGGAGGCCTGCTCGGGTTGCCCCGATCCTGTACCCTTCGCGCCACAGCTTGCCCTGGGTCTCGAGCCGCTCCACCGCATGCTCCAGCCAGCTCCAGAGCTCCGATCCCGTGCGCTGCTCGAGCGCTTCCACGTCCACCCCCTCGCGCAGCCGCAGCCCCAGCATCAGCGACTCGCGGGCGTGCTCGAGGGGGCTTACCGCTTCCACCTGGGGTGGCTCTCCTGCCAGCCAGCGCGGCAGCGGCGGGTTGGTAGCCCTGACCGAGTAGACCCCGTGGTCCTCAAGCCCTTTGGGGTAGTGCCCTGTCGCCGCCGGCCCCAGCGCGCCCCAAAAGCCATTCCGCCAGTAGACCCGGTTGTGCTCGCTCTCTTGGCCCGGCGTGGCAAAGTTTGAGATCTCGTAGCGGCTTAGCCCGGCCCGAGCCAAAATCTCTTCGGCAGCCTCGAAAGCGGCGGCCTCGAGCTCCTCATCTAGCCTTATCCCACGGAGCTCAAAGGGGGTGCCGGGCTCGATCTGCAAGGTATACGCCGAGACGTGCCCCACCTCCAGCGCGGCGGCTTCGCGCAGGTCGGCCTCGAAATCCTGGCCGGGCAGGCCCAAGATCAGGTCGATGGAGGTGCGGAAGCCCGCTTCCAGGCTCATTTCCACGGCCCGGAGCGCCCCCTTCCGCCCGTGCGCCCGCCCCAGGCTCTCCAGCACGCTGTCCTGGAAGCTCTGCACGCCAATGGAAAGCCGGTTGACCCCCAGGTGTTTGAGGAGGGCTAGGCGCTCAGGACTCAGGGTTCCGGGGTTGGCCTCCATCGTCATCTCCGCGCCGGCCTCAAGCCGCCAGGGGAGCGCGGCGAAGAGGCGCTCGAGCTCGTGGCCGCGCAGGAAACTCGGCGTCCCGCCCCCGAAGTAAAGCGTCTTTAGTGGGCCGGGGAAGCGTGCGTGCAGCGCGGCGGCTTCCTCGGCGAGGCGCTCGAGGTAGGCCTCCACGACCCCGCCGTAGCGCCGCAGCACGTGAAAATCGCAGTAGGGGCAGAGGGTGGGGCAGAAAGGGACGTGGACGTAGAGGCTTCGCATACGGAGACCGGTCAGGCCAGTCGATGATGACACACTGCCGCTGCCATCGGCTATCGACGATCGGCACCTTTCAGCGTCCGGGCGAAAAAGTCCTGCACTTTGGCGATAAAGATTGCGTCGGCACGGCTTCCGCTGGGGAAGATGTGGCGGGCGTCGCGGTAGCTGAAGCACTCGGCGCTCTTGCCCAGGGCCTTTAGCTTCTGGCACAGCTCCACGCTCCAGGCGTAGGGCACCTGCTCGTCGGCGGTGCCGTGGTGCACGCTGAAGGCGGCGCGGGCGTTTTGCAGGTGGTAGATGGGGGAGATGGCCTTGATGCGCTCGTCGGGGGCATTGAGCTCGGTCAGGCCTCGAGTGCGGCCCGAGTAGACGTAGTAGATCTGGCTGGCGTTCTTGCGCTCGTCGCCCGACATCGAGCCGTAGAGCACCACAGCCCGGACCCGCGGGTCTACGACCGCGACGCGCAGCGCGATGCCCCCGCCCATGCTGTGGCCCCACAGCCCCATCCGGCTCCCGTCGGCCTTGGCGAGCGGCCCCTCGCCGCTCTGCCTGCGCACGATGGCGGCCAGGTTGAGCACGTCGATGGCGTAGTTGACGCGGAAGACCCCCTCCGGGCTGCCCTGCGAAGGGGGATGACCCCGGTAGTTGGGGTGGATGACCACGTAGCCCATGCGGGCGATGGCGTCGGCGTAGCGGGTGGTGTAGGCCAGGGTGCGGTAGGTGGCGGGGTTGACGTAGCCGTGCAGCACCAGCACCACCGGGTAGGGGCCCTTGCCGCTGGGCACGTTCATGAAGCCGTACTGGATCAGGCCCTCCGAGGGCCAGCGCACCAAGTAACGAGTGAAGTCCCGGTTTTGCGCCAGGGTGCGTTCAAGGGTCAGCTCGCCCTCGCCGTAGCTGCGGGCCCGCAACTCGGCGATGGTCTGCTGGGCCTGAACCGCTCCGAGCAGCAACAGCAAAGCCAGCCAGCGCATAGGCCAAAGGTAGGCTTCTGGTGCGGGGATGAGCCAGGGGGTAGGGCACAATGCGTGAGTTATACCGGATTCAAAAAGATAATCACCCAAACCAAAGACCTTCAGAGGCTATCTTTTTGAATCCTAGAGCACTCCCTTCGGTCGACCGCCCCGCCTTGGCGGGGCGGCGTTCCCATTCGGGAACGAACTGACCGAATCTGGTATTAAACGCCTAACGCTGAACGCCGATAGCTGAACGCAAAAGAATGCAAGACGCCCCTTCTTCACCCCCCTGAGCAAGGGGGCTGGGAGATACCCCCTCCCCGCCGGCGGGGAGGGGTCCACCACGAGCCTTCCGCTGATCGCTGACGGCTGAAAGCCCGCCGCCTCACAGCCCTGCGAACTTCTCCAGGGCCCGCTTGATGGCGGCCACCCCGCGCTCGAAGTCGGCGATGCGGATGTTCTCGTTGGGGCTGTGCACCCGGCTGCCGGGGTAGCCGATGCCGATGCTCACCACCGGGGCACCCAGGTGGTGGGTGAAGGGGTACATCGGCCCGCTTCCGCCCGAGCTGAGGTGCACGATGGGCTCGAGCCCGTAGGTCTCGCGCAATGCCTCCACCGCTTGCTGCACCCAGGGGGCCCCCAGGTCGCTGCGGGCGGGGTGCTCCCCGGCCTCCAGCGTGATCACCTCGACGTCGTCGAAACCGTGCCGGTCGAGGTGCCGGCGCAGCAGTTCGACCACCTCGGAGGGCTCCTGGTCGGGGACCAGGCGGAAGTCGAGCTTGGCGAAGGCCTCGGCGGGCAGCACCGTCTTGGAGCCGGGGCCGCCGTAGCCGGAGTGGAAGCCGTTGATGTTGACCACCGGAAGGGCCGCCAGGCGGCGGTGGAACTCGGTGCCCTTCGCCCCGCCCAGGAACCCCTTCACGCCGTACAGCTCGCTGAGGTGCCCCGACTCGTCGGGGATGGCCTCGAGGCTCCGTTCCTCGGCCTTGCTCAGTGGGCGCACCCGGTCGTAGAAGCCCTCGATGAGCACCCGGCCTTCGTTATCGCGCAGGCTGGCCAGGGCTGCCGAGAGGCGGTAGATGGGGTTCTGCACCACCGCGCCCAGTGAGGAGTGGAGATCGTAGGCGGCGGTACGCACCCGTAGCTCTACGGCGACGATGCCCTTGAGCCCGCAGTAGACCAAAGGCCGCCCCACGCTGTCCACGCTGCCGAACTCCCAGATCACCGCGTCGGCCTGCAGGCGCTGGCGGTTCTGCGCGACGTAGGCCTCGAGGTTGGGGCTACCCACCTCCTCCTCGCCCTCGACGAGGAACTTGACCCTAAAAGGCAGCTTCCCGTGCTCCTCGATGAGCCACTTCAGGGCCGCCAGGCGCGAGGTGAGCTCGCCCTTGTCGTCGCTGATGCCCCGTGCGTACCAGTGCCCGTCGCGCTCGGTCATGGCGAAGGGGTCGCTCTCCCACAGCTCGAGCGGGTCGGCGGGTTGCACGTCGTAGTGGTTGTAGAACAGCATGGTCGGGCCGCCCTCCCCACCCTCGGCATAGACCACCGGGGCGCCGGGCGTAGGGTGGATCTCGGCCCGCAGGCCCAGTTCCTCGAGCAATTCCTTCACGCGCTGGGCCGTCTCGGGCAGGGCGCGCTGCTCGGCCGAGACCGAGGGGAGGGCCACCAGGTCGCGCAAAGTCTCCTGGGCGTAACGGATAACCGTGTCGGGGAGTTTCATGGTGCTAAACTTACCTGGATATGATTGAGCCCGCAATAGCGCTCTACGGCTCGACCTTTCAGAGCGTGATGAAGACGCTCGAGGAGCTGCTGCGCGAGAGCGGCGCCCGCTACGTGATGCTCTTGGACCGCAAGGGCTTCGTGCTGGCGCACAAGGAGGCCCTCTGGGCCCCTCGCCCCCCCGCGCTCGATTCGCTGGCGACCCTCATCGCCGGCAACGCCGCCGCCACCCAGGCCCTCGCCAAGATGCTGGGCGAGCCGCGCTTCCAGGAGATCGTCCACCAGGGCGAGCAAAACGGTCTCTACGTCGAGGAGATCGGCGAGGTGGTCCTCCTCACCATCCTCTTCGACAACTCCGCGCCGCTGGGGCGGGTCAAGCTCACGGCCAAGAAGGCCGCTCAGACGCTCGAGCAACTCATCCGCGAAGCCATTGTCACACCCAATAAAATGGGCATCGACACCGAATACCGCGATGGTGCCAACGCACTGCTGGATGAGCTGTTTGGGAGTTAGGGTGCTATCGTGAGGACCGATTAACATGAGCACGATCAACTTTGCCGCCCGCGAGATCAACTTCAAAATCGTCTACTACGGCCCCGGCATGTCCGGCAAGACCACCAACCTCAAGTGGGTCTTCGGCCAGATCCCCGAAACCCGCCGCGGGGACATGGTCTCCCTGGCCACCGAGGACGAGCGCACCCTGTTCTTCGACTTCCTCCCCGTCGACCTCGGCGAGGTCAAGGGCTTCAAGACCCGCTTCCACCTCTACACGGTTCCGGGCCAGGTCTTCTACAACGCCAGCCGCAAGCTCATCCTGCGCGGCGTCGATGGCATCGTTTTCGTGGCCGATTCCGCCCCCAACCGCCTGCGGGCCAACGCCGAGTCCTTCCGCAACCTGCGCGAGAACCTCGCCGAGTACGGCCTGACCATGGACGAGGTGCCCATCGTGCTCCAGGCCAACAAGCGCGATCTCCCCGACGCGCTGCCGGTGGAGATGGTGCAGATGGTCATCGACCCCGACAAGAAGTACAGCATGTTCGAGGCGGTAGCCTCGGCGGGCGTGGGTGTCTTCGAAACCCTCAAGGCGGTGAGCCGCCTGGTGCTCTCGAGGGTCGCCACGGCGGGCTGAGCAAGCCACCCCCGCGCTACGCCTCGATGCGGCTGCCGGGGTTCCAGGGTGACTTCTGATACCAGATTCGGTTAGTTCGTCACCGAATGGTGACGCCGCCCCGCCAGGGCGGGGCGGTCGACCGAAGGGATACGCTTTCTTCGCCGACCGTCAGGGAGGGGTGTACTCTAGGATTCAAAAAGATAGCCTCTGAAGGTCTTTTTTGGGTGATTATCTTTTTAAATCCGGTATGATGGAGTCACCCTGGAGAAACTTAGGGCGAGGGGTCAGGGGTTGGAGGGATTTGGGCCTGGGGTCCCCTCGACAGCGGCCGTTTGACTGCGACCGGGTAGATGCGTTCGATACAGATGGGCGGGCTGGGCGCCTCGCCTCGCGCCTGGGCCTCCTCGAGCCGCACCCGCGCCCAGAACTCGGCCATCTCCACCACCGCCCGCAGGCGCACCTCCAGCGGTAGGGCCAGCCACCGCTCGCGCTCGGGAGGCACCTCGTCGAAGCGGTACTTGCGGGCTGCGGGCTTGAGCTTCATTGGTTTCCTCCGGGGTCCAAGCCCTCGATGTCCCGCAGGTCGATAGAGCGTCCGAATGCCCGCTTCAGGCGTACGAAGTCTTCCTGGCTCACCACCTTGAGGGAAACGCCCCCGACCTTGCGGTCAAGGCTGCGCGCGTAGGCACCGTCGAAGTCCTGGCCTTCGATCACGATGAGGTCGACGCGGTTGGGCTCATAGCCTAACTGGATCACCCCAGGCGTGGCGAAGTCCTCGACCGTCAACCCCAGGTTGTCACCGCCGAAGAAACGGGTGATGGCGCTCAGCAGGCGGTCGGCCTGGTTTGCGTCCACCCACAGGTCGAGGTCCTTGGTATAGCGCGGCTGGCCCAGGAAAGCAAGGGCGTACCCGCCGATGATGATTGAGCGCACGCCTTCTTCGTTCATGATGCGGAGCAGCTCCAGCATGTCCTCCGTCACTCCTGACCTCCGGTGTCGTGATTGCGATCCAGGCACAGGGATTATAGAACCTAGCGAGATGTACTTCCATCCGTGCATTCCCAGCCGTGCATTGTGGATGTGCCACCCCCTGCTTCTGAAGGTTTCGGCTTGCTCTGGATGAGCCTCAGACGGCCGTGCCGTGCGGTGGCCTGAGAAGTGTCCTGGTCCTGTCTCCTTCAGACTTAAGCTCTGGAGGCCGCTCGAGCCGAAAAAACCACAATGCACCGACTGGCGGAGATGGTGAATAATCACCCCTGTGAAGACAACACCCCTCACGGCGGCCCACCGGGCATTGGGTGCCAAGATGGCCCCTTTTGCCGGGTACGACATGCCCATCCAGTACAGCTCCATCAGCGCCGAGCACCTGGCGGTGCGCGAGGCGGTGGGGATGTTCGACGTCAGCCACATGGGTGAGTTCTGGATCCGCGGGGCGCAGGCGCTGGAGTTCTTGCAGTACCTCACCCCCAACGACGTGTCCAAGCTCAGGGTAGGCCGGGCGCAGTACTCCATGCTGCCCAACGCCGAGGGTGGACTGGTCGACGACGTCTACGTCTACCGCACCGGCGAGCAGGAGTACCTGATGGTGGTCAACGCGGCCAACGTCGAGAAGGACTGGGCCCACGTGCAGGCGCTGGCCGAGGGCTTCGACGTAGAGCTCGAGAACGCCTCCGAGGACTGGGCCCTTATCGCGGTGCAGGGGCCCAAGGCCGCCGAGAAGCTGCAAGTGCTGTGCGACGCCGACCTCTCCGCCGCCCGCAAGAACGACACCTTCGCGGCTAAGGTCGCGGGGAAAGCTGTTCGTCTGGCCCGCACTGGCTACACCGGGGAGGATGGCTTCGAGGTGTTCACCGCCCCCGCCGACGCCGAGGCGGTGTGGCAGGCGCTGCTGGGGGCCGGAGTGACGCCTTGCGGTTTGGGGGCGCGGGATACCCTGCGCCTCGAGGCCGGTTTTCCCCTCTACGGCCACGAGCTCACCGACGAGACCAGCCCGCTATGCACCCCCTTCGCCTGGGTGGTCAAGACCTACAAGGAGTTTCACGGCAAGGCTGCGATGCTCTCCCGGCCCTGTCCCAGGCGGTTGGTGGGGTTGGTGCTCGAGCAGGGCATTCCCAGAGAGGGCTACAAGGTCTTCGCCGAGGGTCGCGAGGTGGGGCAGGTGACCTCGGGCACCTTGTCCCCCCTGAGCAAGAAGGGCATCGCCATGGCCTATATCGAGGCGGCCTACGAGGGCTTGGATACTCCCCTGCAGGTGGAAATCCGTGGCAAACTGTATGCGGGAAAAGTCAGCAAGCTACCGTTCGTGCCTTTAGGATAAGACCGTTTGACTCACGTACACGTACCCTGACGCTTGGAGGCTACATGAAATACCCCGATAACCTTCGCTATACCAAGACTCACGAGTGGGTGCTGCTGGAGGACGATGGCATCGTCACCGTAGGGATCAGTGATTACGCGCAGGATGCGCTGGGCGACGTGGTTTTCGTCGAGCTGCCCGAGGTGGGCGAGCAGGTTGACGCCGGCGAGGGAGTGGCGGCGGTGGAATCGGTCAAGACCGCCTCCGACATCTACGCTCCAATCTCGGGTGAGATCGTCGAGGTCAACACCGACCTGACCAACCAGCCCGAGCTGCTCAACACCGAGCCTTACGGCGGCGGTTGGATTTTCCGCATCAAGCCCGACAACCCCGCCGACGTGGAGAAGCTGCTCGAGGCCTCGGCCTACCAGGAGTTCGCCGAGAGCCAGTAGCGGCCAATCGCCTGTAGCCGATAACCGATAGCTCAGGTGACTTTTGGCTATCAGCGAGGCTTTTATGGACTACACCCCCCACACCCCCCAGGACGTGCAGGCGATGCTCGAGCGCGTCGGCGCAAAGAGCCTGCTCGAGCTCTTCAAGGACGTGCCCCAGCACATCCTCGACCCCGAACTGAAGCTGGACCCCCCCCTGAGCGAAGCCGAGTTTATGCGGCACTTACGCGAGCTCGCCGCGAAGAACCAGAGCGCCGCCGCCTCCTTCCTGGGTGGGGGAATTCGCCAGCACTACGTGCCCGCCGTGATTCCGGCGCTGGCGGCGCGGGCGGAGTTCCTCACGGCCTACACGCCCTACCAGCCCGAGGCCAGCCAGGGGCTGCTGCAGGCGATCTTCGAGTACCAGACCATGATCAGCGAGCTCACCGGCTTGCCGGTGTCCAACGCCTCGATGTACGACGGCTCGAGCGCCTTGGCCGAGGGGGTGCTGCTGGCCCTGCGCGAGAGCCAAAAGATGAAGGTAGCCATCTCCCAAGGGGTTCACCCCGAGTACCGCCGGGTGGTGCGCACCTACGCCGACGCGGTGGGGGCTGAGGTGGTGACGTTGCCCCTCGTGGAGGGTAAGACTGCCCTCGAGCTGCCCGAGGGGGTGGGGGCGGTGGTGGGCCAAAACCCCAACTTCCTGGGCACGGTGGAAAACCTGGCCCCCCTGGCCGAGGCCGCTCACGCCGCCGGGGCGCTGTTCGTGGCGGTGGTGGACCCCATCTCGCTGGCCGTGCTCAAGGCTCCCGGAAGCTATGGGGCCGACGTGGCGGTGGGGGAGGGGCAACCGCTGGGCAACGCCATGGCCTACGGCGGTCCTCACTTCGGCTTTATGTCGGTGCGTTCCGAGCTGGTGCGTCAGCTGCCAGGTCGCTTGGTCTCCGAGACTAGCGATGTCGATGGCAGGCGGGGCTACATCCTGACCCTACAGGCCCGCGAGCAGTACATCCGCCGAGCTAAGGCCAAGTCCAACATCACCACCAACGCTCAGCTCACCGCGCTGATGGGCGCGGTCTATCTGGCCGCCTTGGGGCCGCAGGGCCTGCGCGAGGTAGCGGTGCGCTCGGTTGCCAACGCCCACGCCCTGGCCGAGCGGCTGAGCGCGATCACGGGAGTCCGGCTGCTTACGCCCGCACCCTTTTTCAACGAGTTCGTGCTCGAGTTGCCCAAACCCGCCCAGGAAGTGCGCCGGGCCCTGCTCGAGCACGGTATCCACGCAGCGAGCCCGGTCCCGGCGGAGTACGGCCCCAAGGCGCACGGGCCTGCCCGTCCCGAAGGGAATCTGACTCACCTGGCCCTCTTTGCTTGCACCGAACAGCACACCGAGGCCGACTTGGAGGGGCTCGAGGCGGCTTTGCGGGAGGTTTTGGCATGATCGCCGACAAGACCGCCGTGGGCGTGGACTTCCCCCTGATCTTCGAGCACAGCCGACCGGGGCGGCGGGGCGTGTTGCCGCCAAAGGCTCCGGAGGTAGACCTGGCGGCAATGCTGGGCGCTGAGAACCTGCGCCCCGAAGCCCCTAAGCTGCCCGAAGTGGACGAGCTCACGCTGGTGCGCCACTACACCAACCTCTCGCGCCGCCAGATCGGCATCGACGTGGCTTTCTACCCCCTGGGCTCGTGCACCATGAAGTACAACCCCAAGGTGCACGAGACCGCCGTGCAACTCTTCGCCGACCTGCACCCCTACCAGGACCCCTCCAGCGTGCAAGGCGCACTGCACGTGATGTACGAACTCCAGCGCGACCTGGGGGAGATCACCGGCATGGATGCCGTGACCCTGCAGCCTGCTGCCGGGGCCCACGGCGAGCTGACGGGGGTCATGATCATCCGGGCTTACCACGCCAGTCGGGGTGAGGGCGAGCAGCGCCGGGTGGTGCTGGTGCCCGACTCAGCCCACGGCTCCAACCCGGCCACCGCCAGCATGGCCGGCTACCAGGTCAGGGAGATCCCCTCCGGCCCTGACGGAGAGGTCAACCTCGAGGCCCTGCAGGCCGAACTCGGCCCCCAGGTCGCGGCCATCATGCTCACCAACCCCAACACGCTGGGGCTTTTCGAGGAACGCATCCTGGAGATCGCCCGGCTCACCCACCAGGCGGGAGCGCTGCTGTACTACGACGGGGCCAACCTCAACGCCATCATGGGCATGGCCCGGCCTGGAGACATGGGCTTCGACGTGGTGCACCTCAACCTGCACAAGACCTTCACCGTGCCTCACGGTGGCGGTGGGCCGGGTGCGGGTCCGGTGGGGGTCAAGGCCCGACTGGCGCCCTTCCTGCCGGTGCCCGTGGTGGTCAAGCAGGGCGAAACCTATGCCCTCGAGTACGACCGTCCCCAGAGCATCGGCCAAGTCAGGAGCTTCTTCGGCAACTTCGGAGCGTTGCTGCGGGCTTATGCCTACATCAAGATGCTGGGCGCGGAGGGGGTGAAGAAAAGTGCGGCGCTGGCAGTCTTGAACGCCAACTACCTCAAGGAGCTGCTCAAGGCTGAGGGCTTCCGCGTGCCCTACGACCGCATCTGCATGCACGAGTTCGTGGCCCAGCCGCCGGAGGGCATCAAGACCCTCGACGTGGCCAAAGGGTTATTGGAGATGGGCTACCATCCCCCCACGGTCTACTTTCCCCTCATCGTCAAGGAAGCCCTGATGGTCGAGCCCACCGAGACCGAGAGCAAGGAGAGTCTCGAGGCCTTCGCCCGCGCCATGGGTGAGGTCATCCGCAAGGACAAAGAGTGGCTCGAGCACGCTCCCTACACCACCCCGGTGCGCCGCCTCGACGAGGTGCAGGCCAACCGCAAGCCCAAGCTGCGCTGGGAGGCGCAGTAAGCGCTCAAAGCCCCTCTCCCGCCGTCACCAGCGCCAGCAGGGCCAGCGGCGCGGTCTCGGCCCGCAGGATGCGGCGGCCCAGGGTAACAGGTTGGAAGCCCCGCCCGACGAGAAAGTCCACCTCCTGGGGGCTGAACCCTCCTTCTGGTCCGGTGGCGAGGCTGATGGGCTTGCCGGGTTCGAGCACCTCCCTCACCCGCAGCTCGGATCCTACGTGGGCCACGAAGCCCTGCTCAACCTGGGGGATCTGCTTGAGGGGGATGGGCTCGGCCACTACCGGAACCACCGTGCGCCCCGACTGCTTGGCTGCTTCCACCGCCACCCGGCGTAAGCGCTCGAGCTTGTTCCCTCCCATCTCCTTGGCGACCGAGTGCGTGGTGATTGTGGGGACGATGCGGGTCACGCCCAGCTCGGTGGCTGCCCGCACCACGTCGGCCAGGGCGTCCCCCTTGAGCAAAGCCACGTAAAGCTCGACCGGAACCCCAACCTCGCGGCTGACTTCCCAGCTTTGCTCGAGCCGCAGCCGCAAGATGCCCGCCTCCACCGCTTCAACCACGGCGCGGCCTTCCAGGCCCTTCCCGTCGAACACCGTGACCAGGTCGCCCGGCCTGGCCCGCAGGACCTCGAGCAGGTGACGGGCCTCACGCCCCCGCAGTTCGATCTCGGGGCTTAGGTGGGGGACCAGGGCGCGGTGGGGGCGCATGGCTACAGGCCCAATAGGGCTCATCTCGTGTAAGCCAGCAGCACCCACTCTCCCTCCTGGCGGCGCTGCTCGAGCGCGAAGCCCTCGGCCTCGAGGGCCTTTCGCACCATGGGCTCACGCTCGGCCAGGATGCCGGTGAGGATGAGTCTGCCGCCGGGCTCCAGCACCCTGGCGTAGCCGGGGGCCAGCCAGCCGTGCAGTTCGGCATAGAGGTTGGCGACCACGAGGGCATAAGGCCCGCTGAGGCTCTCGAGCGTGCCCTCGGCCAGGCGGGGGTTCACACCGTTGATGCGGGCGTTCTCCAGGGCGTGGGGGATCACCGCGGCGTCGATGTCTACCCCCTCGGCTTCGGCGCCGAGTTTGGCCGCCGCGATGGCCAGGATGCCTGATCCGGTGCCCAAATCCAGCACCCGCATCCCCGGCTGCACGCGCTCGGCCAGCGCCTCCAGGGCCAGGCGGGTGGTCTCGTGGTGGCCGGTGCCGAAGGCCATGCCGGGCTCGAGCACGATGCGCTGCTCCTTTCCCATCCACTCGTGCCAAGGGGCCAGCACCACGAAGGGCCCCGCCTTCACGGGCTTCAGGTCGCGGCGCCAGGCCTCGAGCCAGTCGGTGTCGGGCAGCTCGAGCCACTCCCCCGGCAAAGGCAGCTCGAGGCGCTCGGGGAAGTAGGCCCAAACCTCGCCGGTTTTCTCCTCGAGGCCCCTGGCCCCAAAGTCGAAGAGCAGCGGTGCGTAAGCGTCGAGGGTGTCGAAGTCTCCCTTCAGGCGAAAAACATGCACCCGGACAGTTTAGCGCCAAAAGCTGAACTCCAGGCAACCCCCGCCTAATTCAGCCGTATGAAGGCCAGTCCGTTGTTGAGGTTCATGGGGATCACCAGTTGGTTTGCCCCGGAGTCGTAGCACATGGATGCGGGGTTGGGGATGTTCTGGGCGATGAGTTCGGCGGGGCTGCCGGGACGGATGCGGGAAACGCCGCCTTGCGTGACGCTGCTGACGTACTTGGTACCGTCCGGCATGATCACCAGGCCGTCGCTGCCCGGCTGTGCGGCGTTCTCGGTCTTGAGCAACTGGCCAGTCGGAGAAAAGGTCAGCACTGCATTGTCGCCGATGTTGACCACGACGATGTTTCCCTGCGGGTCGAGGGCGATGCCGTTGGGCTGGCGCAGCGGAGCGCCCTGGATCAAAATCGAGGCGTTGCCGTCGGGGGTTATCTTCCACACCTGCCAGGTCGTCGGATCCGGGTTTTGGCCGCCGACGCCGGTGTTGGTGGCATAGATGGTGCCGTCGGCAGCGACCGCGATGTCGTTGAACCAGGGAGAACCGGTCACCTTGATCTCGCCCGAGGGCCTACCGGTCCTCATGTCGAAGCGGCGAATGACCGCTACGGAGGGGTCATTGGGGTTTGTTCCGCCGTCACGGTCGGCCAGATAGAGCATTCCCCCCGCGATGTCGCTGCCAAAAGGCTCGTTCAGGATGAGCGGTGGGGTCAGGTTGGCCCGCTGCTCAGGGGTTTGAATGCCGATCCACCGCGCCGTGTGGACGGATCCGTCGTGGTTGATGAACGACACCCAGGCGTTGTTGGTTTGCACGGTCTGCGGCACACCGCGGTTGGGCACGACGATGAGGCCGCGGGTAGCGTCGTAGGAGCAGCTCTCGGCAGAGTAGATGGCGCCGTACACCTTCACGTTCGAGGACATCGGCGCGAAGCTTCCATCGGCAGCCGGGATGATCGGCAGACCGAGGGGGTTGCCCACAAAGAAGGGCTGGGGCGCTTGCTGCTGCGCCAGCAACATGCCCGAGGCGATCCCAACCAACAGCACCGCAGCGCTAACCGTCACGTTGCTTCGTTTCATGCTTACCTCCTATTTGCCCCCTGACCTTGGCACAAGCTCGCTGCGCTGGCTAAGCAGGGTGTGTCAGGTACTTGGCGACCCCCGAGCAAAGGCAGAAGGGGCTTGAAACCGTGCCTGGCAAGACCCAACGGGAAGTTGATAGCTCCCTCTATGGAGGGCAGGTCATATACCCTTCCGAATAGGGCTGATTATACAGCAGTCTCGCTGAGCGCAGTCGGGTGAGAGCTCCCTTACCCATCCTCTGGGTCTTCCTTCGGCAAGGCCCATGAGGTATCCCGTTCGCCCAGCCTGCGCCCGGCAGGGTCAGGCCAGCGACGCTCGATGTGGGCGTAGGCCCCCAGGCCGCGCAGCAGGTAGGCGGCGATCAGGGTGGTGAGGGGAACGGCCAGGATCAGGCCGCTGGAACCTACCAGCATGCTCACGATCTCGGCGGCGAAGACCTCGAGGTTGAGCAGGTAGCGCACCGGGGTTGCGTTCTGCTGGATCAGCAGCATGGCAGGCAGCAGCCCGGCGCTGTAGGCCAGCACCAGCGTGTTCACCAACGAGCCGATGTGATCGAAGCCTACCGACATGGCCCGGCGGTAGAGCTCCCTCACCCCGTAGCGGGGGTTGGCCTGGAGCAGGGCCTGCACCACCGCCGCCTGGGTCACGGTCACGTCGTTCATGGCTCCCAGTGCCCCGATGACCACGCTCGCGAGGTAGAGCGAGACCAGGTCGAGGCCTTGGATGCTGCGATAGGCGTAGAACGCTTCCTCGGAAACCAGGCCGGTGAAGCCCAGCAGCCGCGTGAACAGCGCGGCCAGCGCCAGCGCCAGCAGCGTTGCCAGGGACGTACCGATCAGGGCAGCCGTGGTCTTGCGATTGACCCCGTGGACCAGGTAAATCGAGAAGATCAGGATGCCGAAGGCCCCCACAAAGGTCACCAGCAGAGGGTTTACACCCGCGTTGATCTGCGGCACCACGTAGAAGACCAAGGCCAGCAGGCTGATGGCAGTGCCCAGCAGCCCCCGCAAGCCCCGCCCCCTGCCGAAGACCAGCGCCGAGACACAGAAAATGCCCAGCAAGATCAGTAGGTAGGGAATCCGCAAGGGTTCGGTGACGGTGATGAAGGTCTGCTGCTGGCCCTGGGAGTTGGTCACGGTGGTGCGGTAGAGCACCACCTGTGCTCCCACCCGCACCCAGTTGGGTAGCCTGGGAGTGCTCGCCCCGGGGCCGATCTCCTCTACGGGCAGCTCGGCGCTCACCACGCTCCCATCGCGCAAGCGCACCACGGCCTTGCCCCCGGCCAGCGCCTCGATGCGGCCCTCGAGGTAGCTCGACTCGCCCACCTCGCCCGGTTGTGGGGCGGGGGCGGGGCTGGATTGGGCCAGGACCGGCAGGGTAAAGAGCAGGAGCAGGGCCAGGAAACGGATCACTCCGTTAGCTTATACCGCCATTTGAAGGCTCGATGAAAAGCAGTAATGGCCCCCGGCCGGCCTCAGCATGCGCAGCGGCTGGTGCAGCAAGCCGCCAGGTCATCGGCCCACATGCCCCGTTTGCGGTAGAGCTCGAGCGCTCCCTCGTCCAGCCCCATGCGCCGGGCGAGGGCTTGGGCCACCACGGGGAAGCGGGCCCGGAACTTGTAGATGAAGCAGAAAGCCGTGTTCAGGTGGCTGACCTTGGGCCCAGCCAAGAAGAGCCCTGGCGTGAGGGTAGACTCGTCTTGCTCGGTGAGCAGAGGCTTGTCGCCGTCGAAGGCGAAGAGGTCTTTCACCTTTTCCATGCCGTTGCCGAAGCCCGTCGCCAGGATGGGCGGGTGGGCTACCCTGAAACGCCCATCGCGGTGCGTGACCTCGTAGTGGTCATCGATTGCCCTGAGCCCCTCCACCTTCAGCCGCGACAGCTTGAGGCGCCCGGTTTGGAGGGCGGCCTCGAGGCGCTCGCGGGTGTAGGGCGACAGGTCCACACTGGGCTCCCCGGTGTTGGACTCCCAAGGTGCGGCAGGATCGACGATCACCACCTTCTTGCCCGCCATCGCCAGGTTGTAGGCCGCGTCGATCCCCGACTCGTAACCCCCGATGACCAAGCGCTCCTCGCCCTCGAGCTCGGCCCAGGAGCGCACCCGGCCATAGTGCAGGCCGTGCTTGGCCCCCTTGAGCGTAGCCCTGGGGAACTGGAACTCTCCCACGGCCCACACCACGAAGCGAGCCTCGATGAGGCCCTGGCTGGTCTGCACCCGGAAACCCTCGTCCAAGGCTTCGATCTCTTGGACATTCGTCTTGGAAGCCACCGGCAACCCGTAATGCCTGACCAGCGCGGCCAGGTAGCGGGCGTAATCCATGCCCGAGAGGCGCTCCTTGCCCAGGCTGTAGGCCGGGGAGGTATCGGGCGTGAGGGCGTTGAGATCGGGGAGGTTGAAGGCGTTGGAGGTAAAGGAAGGGGTGATGAAACGGGTTTCCCTGGGCCAGCGGCGGAAGGAAGCTCCCACGCCGTAGCGGTCTACCAGCCCTACCTGCAGGCCCACCATTTTTAAGGCAATGCTCACGCCCACCCCGGCAGCGCCTGCACCCACTACCAGCACGTCTACTCGCTCCACGGTTCCTCCGTAATGTAGGGGCTCATAGCCCCGGCCAACGCTTGGACCAGCCTACCGCCGAGCCTACGCTTTCAGCTCAGCGGAAGGCTTCGCACACCGCTTTTCCGTTGGCGCGGATGAGCTTCAGGTAGGTGTTGACGCTGGCGTCGAAGGCGTCGGAGTAGATCAGCTTGACCCTAGCTCCGGTGGCTTCGGCCAGCGCCCTGGCTTCGGCCTGGGGGAACTGGGGTTCGGCGAAGACCACCTTCACGCCTTGCTTCTTCATCTCCTGGGCCAGCTTGGCGAAGCGCTGGGGGCCACGCTCCTGGCCGGCGAAGTCGGCGATGGACCCCACGCTGGTGATCCGGTAGCGGCGCAGAAAGTAGCCCAGGGCTTCGTGCTGGGAAACCAGCTTGCGCCTGGAGGGGGGAATGGGCTCGAGGCAGGCCAGCACCTCGGCGTCGGCCTTCTTGATCTCGGCGACGTAACGGCTGGCATTGGCAGCATAGGTGGCTTTGCCCGCCGGGTCGAGCTGGCTCAGCGCGTCGCGGATCTTCTCCACGTAGCGCACCCCGTAGGTCGGGTCGAGCCAGAGGTGAGGGTCGTAGGCGCCGTGGGCGTGCGCTTCGGCCTCTTGCTCATCGCCTGCGTGCTCCCTGGCCTTGATCAGATTAGACATTCCCTCGGCCAGTTCGACCACCCTGGCCCCCCCAGGGAGTTGGGCTTGCAGTTTCTCGAGGAAGGGCTCGAGTCCCAGCCCGTTGGCGAAGAGCACCCCGGCGCGGGCGATTTCCCGAACAACCGAGGGTTTGGGCTCGAAGCTATGGGGATCACTGTTGCCCGGCACCACCTGGATGGTGTGGACCCGGCTGCCGCCGACGTTTTTGACCATATCGGCGATGAAGCCCGTCGTAGCTGCCACCTTGACCTGGGCCGAGGCGATACCAAAGCCTATTGCTGCGAGCATGAGCGTGAATTGCACCGTGCGCATGGCTACCTCCTAGCAAAGAGCAACGCCTCATATTGATAATGATTTATCACTCTTGTCAAGGGCAGACTCTGCTATCCTGGGAGCATGGAGCGCTCCACACGGCAGCGGCAGGCCATTCGCGAGGCCCTGCGGAAAGCCAACCGACCCCTCTCCCCAGGAGAGATCCTCGAGCACGCCCGCCAGCAGGTTCCAGGCCTGGGCATTGCCACCGTCTACCGCACCATCAACGCCCTGGTAGAGGAGGGCAGCGTGGTGGCGGTGGAGCTGCCCGGCGAGGTCGCCCGCTACGAGATGGCGGGCAAGGGTCACCACCACCACTTTCACTGCACCTCCTGTGGCAGGGTCTTCGAGCTGATGGGCTGCCCCGGCGACCTATCTTGGCTGGCCCCGCCGGGTTTCCGCGCTGAAAGGCACGAGATCGTGCTCTACGGAAGCTGCCCCAACTGCCCTGGCGCTTGAAGCCCGCCTCCGGCGGGAACGCTTCGCTTAGGGGCTTCTACAGGCTTCGGTGATCAATGACCAGGAGCTTGTCCCGGCACGACCTCGAAGACCCGGCCCTCACGCAGGAGGTAGAAGCGCTCCCCCAGATAGGCCAGGCCCTGGTACTCCCCCTCCAACTCGAGCATCCGCTCTTTGGCTACCGGGCGCACGCCCGTACCGGGGACGGCCTCGAGCGCTCCCTGCGGCTCGTCGAAGGGGCTGAAGGCCAGGTCGGTAGCCCCGCCGAACTCGAGGCGGTAGATCCGGGTCTTCCCCCCACCCTGCTCACTCGCCAGTAGCGTCCCGGGTTTCGGCCAGGCCAGGCCGACGAGGCGGTTGCCTGGAGCGTCCAGCACATAGGCGTACTCGGCATACAGGCCAACGGGGTTGGTCAGCAGCAACACCAGGCGCAGCGCCCTCGAGGTCCGTGCGCTCGCGCAGTTTGGGAGGCAGAGGGGAGTGGAGTTCATCACGGCCAGGTAGTTGCTGCTCGGATCCAGCGCCACCACACCGCCCGAACTCCCGTTGCCGTGTCCGAACACCTTCGGCAGTACCCCGCCTGGCTGGCCGATCACCCCGTAAGCCCGCGGGCCGTCTTTGCCCAGGCGCAACACCTCATTGAGGTCGGGCGTGAGGCCCCAGCCCTTGTGAATGGCGGAGAGCCGCTTGGCCAGGGGCACGGCAGACGTCGGCTCCAGGCGATCGCCCTTCAGCAGCAGGTACTGGTTGTCTGCGCTCAGGGCTTCGGCCTCGAGGGGGCCGCCGCCGAGGTAGAGCCATGGGGTGGGTTGCTCGAGCGGGCGCAGTGTAAAGGGCTGCTGCACCGATGCGTCGGCGGGGGCTGGCGCGGTGAGGGGCAGCGACCGGTTGAGGCCGGCCAGGGCGTAGGCCAGTTGGTAGCGTGTGACCGCCGCTCCCCCCTGGAAGCGATCCTCGAAGTCCAGCCGCATCCAGCCCAGCCCGACCACCTGCGCCACGGCCGTTGCCGCCCAGTGGCTAGGAGATACGTCGACGGGGAGGCGGGGCTTGACCTCCACCCCCAGGCGCGGGAGGAGCCGTGCAAGGACCTGGGCCAGTTGGTAGCGGCTGAGCTCCTCCGTGCCCCGGAACTCGCCCCCGGGGAAGCCCTGGACGAGCCCGGCCGTCACCACTCGCCCTAGGTATGGTGCGGCCCAGTGGTCGGCCTTGACGTCCTTGAATGCCGCAGGGCCTTCCTCCCGCGCACCCAGGCTGTCGAGCACCCGGCCCAGGGTGGTCGCGAGCTGGTAGCGGTTGAGCCGACTGTCGCCCTGAAAACTTCCGTCGGGGAAGCCTTGCATCCAGCGGGTCTTGAGTACCGTGTCCACTGCTGCTGCGGCCCAGTGATCCGGGGGCACATCCGGTGGAAGGGCTTTGGCCGATAGCGCCAGGGGGATAAGAAGCGAGAATAGGAGTTTTTGCATACCCTTCACCTCCAAAGTGTGAATCTACGGGATAGAATTCCTCCGGCAAGTGATGGATGCACCTCGTTGGGCCACGGCTCACCCCGGCGCCCCAAGATGCCGACTTCAAGAGGACTACTTCGACCCCGAGGCAATGGGAGCGCCGCAGCCCTTGCTGGTGCAGGCTGCGGGAGAGCGTTGCTACTGGGCAGCCCTCGAGGCGGAGTTCAACTAGGTACTGGTGATCGTGTGGCGCTTTTATTTAAGATGCCCGGCTCCTAGCGGGTTTGCCACATCATCCCAAGCAGCACCAAAGCCCCCACCAGCGCCGTCACCAGCGCGGCGGTGCGGGTTTTGCGGAAGAAGAGCGAGAGGGTGAAGCCGGTGAGGGCCAAGAGCAACAAGAACCCCCCGGAGAGGTCAATCACCCAGGCCCAGGCGGCTCCAGCGTCGCGGCCCCGGTGTAAATCGTTGAGCGCTGCCAGCGGTCCCTGAGCCACCACCTTGAGGGTGTAGCTCCCATCGGCCTGGTTGATGAAGGCATCGGCGGCGTAGCCTGGAGCACGAAAGCTGAGCGAGGCCTCCTGCCCGTCGGCGCGGGTGTCGCTCACCCGGCCCTTGAGGCCGTGAGCCGCGCGCAGCGTCTCGGCAGTCTCCAACCAGTTAATCTGCCCGTTCTGCTGCCAGCTTTGCGGTAGGGTGCCGGTGTAGGTGTGGGTGGTGGTGGTTGTGCCAAACGTCCACTCGGGGTGATTGAGGGTGATGCCGGTGGCGGCGAAGAAGAGCACCACCAGCAGGCTCAGCATGGAAGCGTACAGGTGCAGCCAGCGGGCCAAGGCATAGAGCCTCGAGCGCAAGGGCTTGTGTGTTTTTTGGGGAATGCGCTCAGCCCTGCTTGTCATAGCTCAGGGTCACCTCCTTGAGTTCGCTGGCCACGCTGTAGCTGCGTTTGAAGGGGGTTTGAGCCAGCGTGACCTTCTCGCGGAAGAGCTCGTAGGGGCCGTGCTCGCGGGCCATCTCGACGCAGACGTAGTAATCGCCCTGGGCGACGAGGTTACCCTTCTCGTCCTTGCCGTCCCAGCTCAGGGTGTAGCGTCCCGGCAGTCGGGTGGGACCCGAGACGGCCTCGGTGGGCTCGTTGTTGCGGTACCAGCGTTTGAGTTCGTTGAGCCAGCGCAGGCCCTTGCCAGACTGCTCAAACCAGACCGCCAGGGTGCGCAGGGGCAGGCCCTGGGCGTTTTCGATCCATACCGCCACGTAAGGCGGGCGGTAGCGGAAGCCACCGGGGGCCACGATCTCAAAAGCGATATTCAGCTTCATCCCGGCAGGAAGCTTGGGGGCTTGGGCCAGGCTGCGCCCCGCCCAGAGGCTGAGGGCCAGGCCGGTGGCGCGGTAGATAAAACTTCTGCGGCTGATGCGGTGTTTCATAGTGTGACCTCCTGAAGTCGTTGGGTGCATTGCTTGTCGAAGCAGGGGTTGCTGAAAATCTTGCCTTGGCTGTCCACCAGCAAGCATCCCACCCGGAGCTCCTCGGCCAAAGCCAGGCTTTCTTCCGGCTCGAGCACGCAAAAGGCTGTAGCCAGCACGTCGGCGGTGGCGGCGTCGGGGGCCAAGGCGGTGGCCTGGGCAATGCGGGCTACGGGCCGGGCAGTGCGGGGATCGAAGAGGTGCCGTCCCCGCCAGGTGTGTCCGCTGGTGGCAACCCCCTGGTTGCGGATCTCGAGCCGGGCCAAAGGTGGGGCGTTGTCGGCGGGGGAGAGGGGATGGGTGATGGCCACCCGAAGGCTGCTCGTCCCACAGTGACGCAGGTCACCGCCCAGGTTGACCCAAACCTCCTGCACCCCGGCGACTCGCAGGGCTTTTTCACAGGCCAGGTCGGCGATGCGGCCCTTGGCCAGGGCGTTGAAGTTGAGCGGAAGCGGGGTGAGTTTGCGGGCCCGTTCGCCCTCAAGTTCCCACAACGGGGCCCTAAGGCTAGCGCGCAGGGCCTCGAGCTCTTCCGCGGTGGGGTCGGGGGTGTGCCGATAGAGGGCCTGTATAGCCTCAACGGCGGGGTGGAAGGCTCCACGGGTGCGCTCCTGCCAGACTTTGGCCTCCCGCAGCAGCCAGGCGAGGTCGGGGGAGATGCGGGCAGAGCCAGCGCTTTGCCAGCGGTTCAGCTCGCTATCCGGCAGGAAGCGGCTGTAAAGGCCCTCGAGCCGGTCAATCTCCAGCAGGATCTGCGCCTCGGCGTGGCGGGCGGCGCTTGGGTGCTGGGCCAGGATTTGGAGCTCGAGCCGCGTTCCCAGCACGCCTTCGTAGCGGGCGGCGTAGGGTTGGGGTCGGGGGCGTCGGAGGATCGCTGTGAGGCTCATGGTCAGGGCCCTCAGGCCTGACAGCAAACTTAGCGCTTCGGGATGACCGTTTGGCGAATGCAGTATGTAGACTTTGTGAAGACTTACCCCAAGCTATCCCTCGCCAGAAATATTGTTGACAATCTAGCCGACTATTTAGTAGACTTTTGACCACAAACCACAGCCAGGAGGTTGGTGATGGGCAAGATGCACCGCAGGCAGGTGATACGCACGGGGTTGGGACTCTTGGGCATGGCCTCTATGAGCCGCTTTTCTTTTGCTCTGGCCCAGCAAGAGCCTCTGCGGATCGGGGTGGTGCTCTCCTACTCGGGGCCTTATGCCCGGTTGGGACAGGAGATCACCCGCGGGATGGAACTCTACTTGGATAAAGTAGGCTACCAGGCCGGGGGGCGGCGCATTCAGCTGCTAAAGGAAGACGAGGAGGCCGACCCCGCGGTGGCGGTGCGCAAGGTGCGCAAGCTGGTGGAGCAGGACCGGGTCAACCTGCTCACCGGGATTATCCTCTCTTCTTCGGCCTACGGCATCCGTGACTACGTGCACGAGCGGCAGATGCCCCTCATCATCGCCAACGCGGCGGCCAACGGCATCACCCGTGAGCGGCGCAGCCCCTACATCTTCCGCACCTCGATCAGCGCCTGGCAGCAGCACTACCCCATGGGCCCCTGGGTGGCGCGCAACGTGGGGAAGAAGGTCTTTTTGCTGGCGCTGGACTATGCCTTTGGTAAGGAGGCTACCGCGGCCTTCAAGGAGGGCTTCCTCCAGGCCGGGGGGGAGGTGGTGGCGGAGCTCTACACGCCTTTGGGCAGCACCGACTACAGCGCGGTGATCTCGCGCATCGCGGCGGCCCGGCCCGAGGCGGTGCACGCGGTGCTCTCAGGCAGCGACGCGGTGATCTTCCTGCGCCAGTTCGTGCAGTTTGGCCTCAACCGCACCGTTCAGCTCGCGGTGAGCGGCGAGGTGACCGACGAGAACGTGCTCGAGGCCATCGGGGATGCGGCCTTGGGCGCCAAGAGCGCCGACCACTGGGTCTACACCCTGAACAACAGCGCCAACCGGGAGTTCATAAGGGCCTACCGCCAGAAGTACAACGCGGTGCCCAACCACTTTGCCGTGCGCGGCTACGACGCCATGCAATTCATCGTAGACGCCATCAACGGCGTGCAGGGCGACGTGAGCAACCGTCCGCGCTTCCTGCGGGCCCTGCAGAGCGCTAAGATCATCAGCCCGCGCGGCTTTTTGGAGATGGACCCCGAGACCAACAACGCCACCCAGCACGTCTACGCGCGGGAGGTGGCCCGCATCGACGGGGTACTGACCAACCGCCTGCTGGCCGACCTGGGGATCATCCGCGACCCCGGCAAGTAGCCATGACCCTGCTCTTGCTGACCCAACTCCTCAACAGCCTGGCCTTCGCCATGCTCCTCTTCCTCCTGGCGCTGGGGCTTTCCCTCATCTTCGGGGTGGCCCGGGTGGTTAACCTGGCCCACGGGGCCTTCTACATGCTGGGGGCCTATTTAGGGCTGGCCCTGGGGAATAGCCTCAACTTCTGGCTGGCCCTCCTCCTGGTGCCCCTCTTGGTGGGCCTTCTGGGGGTGGCGGTGGAGCGCTTCTTGCTGCGGGGCCTGCACGGGCGGGAGCTCGAGCAGGTGCTGCTCACCATTGGGCTGGGCTTCGTGATCGCCGACTTATTGCGGGCTACCTTCGGGGCGGCCATCCGCTCGGTGCCCCCGCCGGAGGCCCTGGCTGGGCCCTTGTTCCTGGGCTCCTTCATCTACCCCAAGTACCCCCTCTTCGTGCTGGGGGTGGGGGTGGCCCTCTTCCTGCTGGTGCGGCTTCTGCTGGCCCGCACGCCCTTTGGGGTGCAGGTGCGGGCGGTGACCGCCGACCCCGGCATGGCCAGCGCCCTGGGCATCCGGCCCGCCCAGGTGAGCCTGCTCACCTTCGGCATCGGCACCGCCTTGGCCGGGCTGGGAGGGGTGGTGGGGGCCCCCATGATCGCCCTGGCCCCGGGCCTCGACGCCCAGATGACCCTCTTCGCCCTGATCGTGGTGGTCATCGGGGGGCTGGGCCGCATCGAGGGGGCCTTCTGGGGGGCCATCCTGGTGGGGCTGGTGGACGGTTTTGGGCGGCTTTTCCTGCCCCAGGTGGCGATGTTTTTAATCTTCGCCCTGATGGCCCTGGTGCTGGCCCTGAAGCCCGAGGGGCTTTTGGGTAGGAGGGTGGCATGATGGCCGGCCTGAGCGAGGTTCGCCGGGTGCGGTCGGCTTCCCAGCGCCTTGCTTTGCGCATCGGGCTGGTAGCCCTTTGGTTCGTGCCCCTGTTTCTGGGCGGATACCCCCTCTACCTGGCCACCGAGGCGGCCCTGCTCGCGGTGGCGGCGGTGGCCCTGGGCCTGCTCCTGGGGCACGGGGGGGTGCCCTCGCTGGGCCAGGCGGCCTTTCTGGGCCTGGGGGCCTACGCGGTGGGTCTGGCGCTCAAGGCCGGCCTGCCGCTTCTTCTGGCCCTGGCGCTGGCGGTGCTGGTGGCGGGGTTGTTTGCCCTGCTCACCGGGCTTCTGGTCTTCCGCACCCACGGGATCTTCGTGCTGATGTTGACGCTGGCCTTTGGGCAGATGGTCTACTCGGCGGCGTACAAGTGGAATGCGCTTACCGGCGGCGATGACGGGCTGAGCCTCTCGGGGCTCTCCCTCCACCCGGGCCTCCTGCACCTGGGGGCCATGGCGGTTTTGCTGGCGGTTCTGCTGGGCCTGGGGTGGCTCTTGCAGACCCCTTACGGCAAGACCCTCGAGGCCATCCGCCAGAACGAGGAGAAGATCCGCTCGCTGGGGGTGCCGACCTTTTACTACAAGCTCTCGCTGTTCGTGCTCACCGGGGCCCTCACCGGGCTGGCCGGGGGCGGGCTGGCGCTGCACCGCAGCTTCATCAGCCCCCACGACCTCTTCTGGCTGACCTCGGCCACCCTGATGGTGATGGTGCTGCTGGGGGGCAGCCGGGGCCTGTGGGGGGCGGCCTTTGGGGCCTTGCTCTACACCTTCGTGCAGTCCTGGGTTAGCTCCTTCACCGATTTGTGGGGGGTGTTCGTGGGCTTATTGCTCATCGGCACGGTGCTCTTCGCCCGCGAGGGGCTTTGGCCCCTTTTGGAGCGGCGGCTGGGGGGTGAACGTGGAGGCGCTTAGGGTCGAAGGGGTAGAGCGGGCCTTTGGGGGGCTGCTGGCCCTGGCCGGGGTCAGCCTGGAGGTGGCGCCGGGTGAGCGCCGGGCGGTGATCGGGCCCAACGGTGCGGGCAAGAGCACCCTCTTCAAGGTGGTGGCGGGGGAGCTGCGCCCCACCCGGGGGCGGGTCTACCTGCGGGGACGGGAAGTAACGGGGGTACCCCAGGAGCGGGTGGCGCGGCTGGGGCTGGGCCGCACCTTCCAGCGCTCCAACGCCTTCCCGGAGCTATTGGTCTGGGAAAACGTGGCCCTAGCGCACCAGGCTGCCGGGGGCCGGAGCGGCCACTTTGCCGCCCCGCTGCGGCTGGAATCGGAGGTGGAGGCGGCGCTGGAGCAGGTGGGTCTGAGCGAGCGGGCTGGGGTGGAGGTGGGCCGGCTCTCGCACGGGGAGAAGCGGCAGCTCGAGATCGCCATGGCTTTGGTGCAGAACCCCCAGGTGCTGCTTTTGGACGAGCCCCTGGCGGGGCTTTCCGGGGCCGAGCGGGAGCGCATCGGCGAGCTCATCTTGGGGCTCGAGCCCCGCATGACCGTGCTCTTGGTAGAGCACGACCTGGATTACGCCCTGCGCTTTGCCCAGCGGGTCACGGTGCTGCACTACGGCGAGGTGGTGGCCGAAGGGGAGCCCGAGGCCATCCGGCAAGACCCCAAGGTGCAGGAGATCTACGTGGGCCAGGGCTGGGGGGCGGACAGGGCCGTCCAGAGCGCCCCGGGCCTCGAGGTGCTGCGCTGCGAGGGGCTTGCGGCGGGGTACGGGCCCATGCGGGTGCTGGAAGGGGTGGGCCTGCGGGTGGGCCAGGGGGAGGTGGTGGCCCTCTTGGGCCGCAACGGCATGGGCAAGACCACCCTGCTCTCGACCCTGATGGGCCTTCTGCCCCTGCAAGCGGGTGAGGTCTACTTCCAGGGCCAGGCCCTGGGCCGCCTGCCCACCCACCGCCGGGCGGAGCTGGGGCTGGCCCTGGTGCCCCAGGGGCGGCGGATGTTCGAGGGGCTATTGGTGGAGGAGGAGCTGCGCATGGCGGCCTGGGCTCAGCAGGGGCGCTGGACGCTGGAGCGGGTGCTGGAGGTCTTTCCCCGGCTGGCCGAGCGGCGCAAAAGCCCTTCCAGGGCCCTATCCGGGGGTGAGCAGCAGATGGTGGCCATCGCCCGGGCCCTTTTGCGCAACCCCAAGCTGGTCTTGATGGACGAGCCCACCGAGGGGCTCTCGCCCCTCATGGTGCGGCAGGTGGCGGAGGTAATCCGCGCCCTGAAGGCCGAGGGCGAGACGGTCTTGTTGGCCGAGCAGAACGTGCAGATGGCGCTGGCGGTGGCCGACCGGGTCTACATCCTGGAGCACGGCGAGATCGTCTGGGAAGGCCGCCCGCAGGAGGCCAGCGGCGTGGTGCTGCACCGCTATTTGGGTGTGTGAGGTGGGATATGGCCAAGGTCAAAACAGGGGTCTCTCCGCGGCTCTCCCGGATGCTGGAGGAGCTGCAGGAGGGGGTGGAGGACGGCCTGGTGCCGGCCTGGATCTTCAACGACCCCGAGCTTTTTGAGCTGGAAAAGGAGAAGATTTTCAGCCGCGCTTGGGTCTACCTGGCCCACGAGTCGGAGATTCCCAAGCCCGGCGACTACGTGCTGCGCTACGTGCTGGACAACCCCTACATCCTGGTGCGGGGCGAGGACGGGGTGGTGCGGGCCCTTTTGGACATGTGCCGCCACCGGGGGATGCGGGTCTGCCGGGCCGAGCTGGGCAACGCCAGCCACTTCCGCTGCCCCTTCCACGGCTGGACCTACCGCAACGACGGGAGGCTCATAGGGGTGCCGGCGGAGCGCGAGGCCTTTGGGCAGGACTTCAACAAGGAGGAGTGGGGGCTGGTGCCCATACCCCGGCTCGAGGCCTTCGACGGGATGATCTTCGGCAACCTCGACCCCGAGGCCCCTTCCTTGGCGGAGTGGCTGGGGGACATCCGCTGGTACTTAGAGCTCGTCACCAAGCGCAGCCCACAGGGCCTCGAGGTGCTGGGCCCGCCCCAGCGCTGGGTAGTTCACACCGACTGGAAGCTGGCCCTGGAGACCTTTCTGAGCGACAGCTACCACACCCTCATGACCCACCGCTCGCTCATCGAGCTGGGCATCGCCCCCAAGGACGCCAAGTACGCCATGTACGGCGAGCAGATCCACATCCCCGGCAAGGGCCACGGCAGCATGGTGGTGGGGGCCCCGCCCGGGGCCAAGCTGCCCCCCTTCTGGGGCTACCCGGAGGAGATGCTCGAGCGCGCCCGCACCTCCTACCCCACCCCCGAGCAGTTCGAGACCGCCCGCGAGACCCGCATCCTCCTGGTCACGCTCTTTCCCAACTTCTCCTTCCACAACCCCATCCGCAAGCCCGACCACAAGTACCAAGGCGCCGTGCCCATGCTTACCTTCCGGGTCTGGCACCCCTTGGGCCCGGGCCGCATCGAGATTTTCTCCTGGGCCCTGGTGGAAAAAGACGCCCCGGAGTGGTTCAAGGAGAAGACCCGGCACTCCTACCTGCGTTTCTTCGGTTCCTCGGGCACCTTCGAGCAGGACGACACCGAGATCTGGAGCCACGTGGCCCACAACGCCGCCACCCCCCAGGGCCGCCACCTGCGCCTCAACTACCGCATGGGGCTCAAGCTCGAGCCCGACCCCAACTGGCCGGGGCCGGGGGTGGCCTACGGCCTCAACTTCACCGACGCCAACATGCGCAACTTCCACCGCCGCTATTTGGAGATGCTGCTTTCTTAGGGGTGAACCGTGGAACGTACCCAGGCCCTACTCAACTGCCTCTATCAGGAAGCCGAGCTGCTCGACGAGGGGCGCTACCGGGAGTGGCTGGCCCTGCTGGCCCAGGACGTGCGCTACCAGGTGCCGGTGCGCGTGACCAAGGAGCGGGGCCCGGAGGGAGGGGTGAGCGGGGTGATGGAGGGGATGTACCACCTGGACGAGGACTACACCTCGCTGGAGATGCGCGTGGCCCGGCTCGAGACCGGCTTCGCCTGGGCCGAAGATCCCCCTTCCCGCCTGCGCCACTTCGTGACCAACGTGCGCATCGGCGAACCCAGGCCCACCCCCAAGGGCGAGGAGAGCGAGGTGCGCTCCAACCTGCTCATCTTCAGGAGCCGCTGGGATCGGCCCGACTACACCTTGCTCTCCGCCGAGCGCCGCGACGTCTGGCGGCAGGAGGAGGGGGGCTGGCGGCTGGCCCGCCGCACGGTGGTTCTGGACAGCGCCACCTTGCCCACCCACAACCTCGCGTTCTTCTTCTAGGGGGGTTTTGTGTTCACCCTGACCAACGAGTTCACCACCGTGACCATCGAGAAAGTCCAGACCCGCAACGGCGAGCGGCTGCGCATCAGCGCCCCGCGCATGGGCTACAGCGTGGAGCTCGACCCCTTAGAGCTCGAGGCCCTGACCTGGCAGCCGGTGGAGACCTTCTCGCGGCTGCTCTCTACCCCCTTTGGCCCCGACGAAGAAGGGGTGGAGGCCCGGCCGCTTTCCGATCTGATCCTCTTTGGAGGCGAGCATGGCTAGGGTGGGCGTGGTGGGGGCGGGGCCGGCGGGGTTGTTGCTGGCCTACCTGCTGCACCGCGAGGGCCTTGAGGTGGTGGTCTTCGAGGCCAAAAGCCGCGAGTACCTGGAGACAAGCCCCCACCGCATCCGCGCGGGGGTGCTGGAGTGGGGCAGCCAGGAGATTCTGCGCCGGGCCGGGCTGGGACAGCGGATGCTCGAGCAGGGCTTAGAGCACCGGGGGGTCTACCTGGCTTTCGACAGGGCCCTGCACCGGCTGGACTTTCCCAGCCTCACCGGCAAGAGCATCTGGGTCTACAGCCAGCAGTTCGTGGTGCAGGACATGATAAGGCTCCACCTGGCCCAGGGCGGGGCGATTCGCTTTGAGCACGAGGTGCTGGGCCTGGAGGAGGACGCGGGGGGTCTTTGGGTGGTCTACCGTACCCCCGAGGGCGCGACCGAGCGGATGCGCTGCGATTTCGTGGTGGGGGCCGACGGCTCGCACAGCCGGCTGCGGGCCCAGATACCGGAGGCCCGGCTGCACCAGAAGAACTACCCCTTCGCCTGGCTGGGCATCCTGGCCGAGGCCCCGCCCGCCGCCGAGGAGCTCATCTACGCCAGCCACCCCCGCGGCTTTGCCCTCTTCAGCATGCGCTCGCCCACCCGCTCGAGGAACTACCTGCAAGTGGGGGTGGAGGAGCGGCTCGAGGACTGGCCCGAGGAGCGCATCTGGGCCGAGCTGAACGAGCGGCTTGGGGGGGTGGCCGAGGTGCGCCCGGGGCCCCTGTTGGAAAAAAGCCTCACCCCCCTGCGCTCCTTGGTGCTGGAGCCCATGCAGCACGGCCGCTTCTTCCTGATGGGCGACGCGGCCCACGTGGTGCCGCCCACCGGGGCCAAGGGCATGAACCTGGCCCTCTCTGATGCGGTGCTTTTGTACCGGGCGCTACTGGCCTACTACCGCCGGGGCGAGGAGGGCCATCTGTTGCGCTACACCCAGGACGCGCTGCGCCACGTCTGGCAGGCCGAGCTCTTCTCCTACTTCATGACCACCCTGCTCCACACCCCCACCGACCCCTTCGACGACGGGCTGCGCACCGCCCAGCTCCGCCACCTGGCCGAAAGCCCCCACCTCCAGCGCTTCCTGGCCGAGAACTACGTGGGCCTCTACACCAGCGGACGCTACCCCGGGTGGGTGGGGGAGGGGGTCTCGGCCTAGCCCAGGGGCCCTTTCCTGGGCGTTTGCCGCACGGATTGTTGACAATGTGGTTGACCAATGGCTAACATGCGGGACAAGGAGGTTGGTATGTCCGAGGAAGTTGCCCCAGGGGCCTGGCCCTACTGCGACCTGGCCCACCTGGCCCATCTGGAGCTCCTGACGCCTAAGCTAGAGGAAAGCCTTCGCTTCTTCACCGAGGTCATGGGCCTCATCGTGAGCGAGTCCACCCCCAGCTCGGTCTACCTGCGCGGCTGGGACGACTACGAGCACCACACCCTCAAGCTCAGCGCCGCCCCCAAGCCGGGCTTGGGGCACTTCGCCTTCCGGGTGCGCAGCCCCGAGGCCCTCCAACGGCGGGTTCGGGTTCTGGAGCAGAGCGGGCTGGGCCAGGGTTGGGTGGAGGATGAGCGCGGCCACGGCCCGGCCTACCGCTTCACCACCCCGGACGGGCACCTAATGGAGCTCTACTACGAGACCACCTGGTACACCCCCACCGAGGCCACCCGGCCCGCCCTCAAGAACCAGGCCTCCCGCTTTCCCGGCCAGGGGGCCAACCTGCGCCGGCTCGACCACCTCAACCTGCTGGCCTCGGACGTGCGGGCCATGCGGGTCTTCATGGAGGGCTACCTGGGGATGAAGGTCACCGAGCAGATCGTCTTCAGCGGGGGGGACGAGCAGGGGGTCTGGCTCACCAGCAACAACAAGACCTACGACGTGGCCATCACCAAAGACCACCTGGGGGCCAAAGGCCGCTTCCACCACTGCACCTACGCGGTGGACAGCCGCGAGGAGGTCCTGCGGGCGGCGGACATTTGCTTGGAGCACGGGGTCAGAATCGAGACCGGGCCGCACAAGCACGCCATCCAGCAGACCTTCTTCCTCTACGTCTACGAGCCCGGGGGCAACCGCTTCGAGGTGGCCTGCCCGGGGGCCCGGCTCCTGCTGGCCCCAGACTGGCGGCCCATCGTCTGGAACGAGGAGGAGCGCAAGAAGGGCCAGGCCTGGGGGCTGCAGACGGTGCCCACCTTCCACACCTACGGCACCCCCCCGGTAGAGACCCAGGAGGCCTGAGATGGCCCTGACGGAGCGGGCCACCGAGACCCAAAGCGCCTACCTGCTGGTGCGCCGGGCCATTCTGGCCGGGGAGCTTCTGCCGGGGCAGCGCCTGGTGGAGAAGGAGCTCTCCGAGCGCTTCGGGGTGGGGCGGGCGGCCATCCGCACCGCCTTGGCCCGCCTCGAGCAGGAGGGCTTGGTGGAGAGCGAGCCCTTCCGGGGGGCGCGGGTGCGCACCATCGGCGAGGCCGAGGCGGTGGAGATTTTGGAGGCCCGCGCCGCGCTGGAGGCCCTGGCCGCCCACCACGCGGCCTGCAAGGCCACCCCCGCGCAGGTCGAGGCCCTGTGGGCCATCCACCGCCAGATGGAGGAGCGCCACCGCGCGGGCGACCTCTTGGGCATGTCCGAGCTCAACAGCCAACTGCACCGCAGCCTGGTGGAGATCTCCGGCCACCAGACCGCCGCCCGGCTCATCGAGGGGCTGCGGGCCCAGGGGGTGCGGCACCAGTTCCACACCATCCTGGTGCCGGGCCGCCCGCAGCAGTCCCTGGAGGAGCACCGCCGGATTATAGCCGCGGTGGCCGCCCACCGGCCCGAGGAAGCCGAAGCCGCCATGAAAGCCCATCTGGAGGGCGTCATCGCGGCCCTCAAACGCATCGGAAGGAGCACCCTATGACCCCCAGCGAACGTGCCGTCGAACTGGTGCGGGGCGCTTACGACCTGCACGTGCACATCGAACCCGACGTGATTCCCCGCCGCACCCACGACCTCGAGCTGGCCCAGCGCTTTCGCGAGCGGGGCCTGGCCGGCTTCGTGCTCAAGTCCCACTACGTCCCCACCGCCGAGCGGGCTGCCCTGGCCCGGCGGGTGGTGCCGGAGGTGGAGGTGCTGGGCAGCCTGACCCTGAACCACGGGGTAGGCGGGCTCAACCCGGTGGCGGTGGAGATCGCCGCCCGCGAGGGGGCCCGCGTCGTCTGGCTGCCCACCGTGGACGCGGCCAACGAGGCCCGCGAGGCCGACGCCCTGCCCCCGGAGAAAAAGCCCCTGTGGGCCAGGCTACAGGCGGAGTTCCGCGAGGCCGGGCTGCCCCTTTGCCCCATCGCGGCCCTCGACGCCAACGGGCGGGTGGTGCCGGCTTTGCGCCAGGTGCTGGGGGTGGTGGCCCGGCACGGCCTGGTGCTGGCTACCGGGCACCTAGGCCGCGCGGAGATCCTGAAGGTGGTGGAGGCCGCCCTGGAGGAGGGGGTGCGCCAGGTTGTGGTCACCCACCCCGACTACCCCACCCAGGCCCTCTCCATCCCCGAGCAGCGCTGGCTGGCCCAGCAGGGGGCCTACCTCGAGCGCTGCTTGGTGCCTTCCTGGAGCGGCAAGGTGCCCTGGGAGCGGGTGTTCGAGGCCATCCGGGCCACCGGCCCCGAGCAGAACGTGCTCTCCACCGACCTGGGCCAGCCCAAGAACCCTCCCGTAGAGGACGGGTTGGCCCTCTTTGCCGACAAGCTCTTGGAAGCGGGTTTTGCGGAGGAGGAGGTGCGCCATATGGCCGTGACCAACACCGTGAAGCTGGCTAAAGGAGGGCGGGCGTGAAGCGGATGCTGGTCTTCAGCGCCCACGCCGCCGACTTCGTCTGGCGGGCTGGGGGGGCCATCGCCAGCGTGTGCGCCCAGGGGGGTACGGCGCGGGTGGTGGCGTTGAGCTACGGGGAGCGGGGGGAGTCGGGCGAGCTCTGGAAGGAGCCGGGCCAGACCCTCGAGCGGGTCAAGGCCATCCGCCACGCCGAGGCCACCCAGGCCGCCGAGGCCCTGGGGGCCAGCTTCGAGTGCTTGGACCTGGGCGACTACCCCTTGCGGGTGGACGAGCGGGCCCTGGAGCGCATGGTGGAGATCATCGTGGAGACCGCCCCCGACCTATTGCTGACCCATGCCGAGAAGGACCCCTTCAACCCCGACCACCCGCTGACCTACGAGGCGGTGGAGAAGGCCCGCCAGCTCGCCAGCGGGGCCGGGGTGGCCAGCGCCTTCCGCACCGTGCGGCCCCCCGAGTTTCTGCTCTTCGAACCCCACCAGCCCGAGCTGTGCGGCTTTGTGCCCACGCTTTTCCTGGACATCACCCCGGTCTGGGAGAAGAAGCAAAGAGCCATGGAGGCTTTTGCCTCCCAGGGGTATCTGCGCCAGTACTACAGCGAGCGGGCCGCCCACCGGGCCAACCACGCCCGCCGCATCGCCGGCCACAAGGACATCGAGCGCGCCGAGGCCTTCCAACGCGCGCTGCCCCAGGTGGTGAGGAGCCTATGAGCCTGAGCCCGGACGAACTGCAAACCCTGGCCCGGCTGGGGGTGGCCACGGTCTACGAGGCCTCGGGGCGGGAGGGGTTGGTGGACCTGCCCCTCTTCCAGCTCGTGCCCAGCAGCCGCGTAGCGGGGCCGGCCCTGACGGTGCTTTGCGCCCAGAACGACAACCTGATGGTGCACGCGGCCATGGCCGCGGTGCGGCCCGGCGAGGTGCTGGTCTTCGCCATGCCCGAGCCCGCCCCGGTGGCGCTGGTGGGGGAGCTTTTGGCCACCCAGGCCAAGGCCCACGGGGCCAGCGGGATGCTGATAGACGCCGCGGTGCGCGATGCCGAGGAGCTATCCGGGATGGGCCTGCCCATCTGGGCCCGGTATGTGCGGGCCCGGGGGGCCGAGCGCAAGTCGCTGGGGCAGATTGGGGTGCCCCTGCGGGTGGGCGGGGCCCTCATCCGCACCGGCGACATCCTGGTGCTGGACGCCGATGGGGCGGTGGTGGTGGCCCGGGAGCGGGCCAGGGAGGTGCTCGAGGCAGCCCAGGCCCGCGCCGAGCGGGAGGAGGGCCTGCGCAGGCGCTTTCAGGCCGGGGAGCTTTCCATCGACCTCTACGGCCTGCGCGAGCGGGTGGCCTCCGTGTTGGCTCGAGGGGAGGCCTGATGCCCCTGCGCGTGGCTGTGCTGGGCCTGGGTGAGGCCGGAGGGGCCATCGCCCAGGATCTGCTTGGAGCCGGGGCGGAGATGGTGGGCTATGACCCCCTTCCCGAGAAGGGGCCTCCGGGCATCCGGCGCGCCGCCAGCGAGGCCGAGGCGGCCCAAGGGGCCGGGGTTGTGCTCAGCGTGAACTGGGCCCGGGTGGCGCTCGAGGTGGCCCACCGGGTGGCCCCGGTGCTTGCCCCAGGCCAGGTCTTCGCCGACCTCAACACCGCGGCCCCGGCGCTCAAGCGGGCTCTGCACGAGGTGATCGCCCCCACCGGGGCCCTCTTCGCCGACATCGCCCTGATGAGCCCGGTGCCGGGCAAAGGCCTCCGCACCCCCTCGCTGGCCTCGGGGCCGGGGGCCTTGGCCTACGCCGAACGGCTGGGGCCTTTGGGCGCGGTGGTGGAGGGGGTGGGGGAGACACCCGGGGCCGCCGCCACCCGCAAGCTCCTGCGCAGCATCTTCTTCAAGGGGCTTGCGGCGGCGGTGGGTGAGGCCTTGGAGGCGGCCCGGCGGCTTGGCCTCGAGGCCGAGACCCGCCAGAACATCGCCCAGACCCTGGAGGAAGCCAACGCCGCGCTCATCGACCGGCTGGAGGAGGGCAGCCGGCGCCACGCCCTGCGGCGGCAGGAGGAGATGCTGGCCGCGGCGGCCTTGCTGGAGGAGGTGGGCCTGAGGCCGGTGATGGCCCGGGCTACGGCGGCGTGGCTGGAGGGCTTGAGGGCGCCAGGCGCGAAGCCCGAGCCGGGCCCTCCTACCCCCTGAGCTTGTCTGGGAAAGTCGGTGCTGCCCCGCCCGGAACGACGGCCCCCTGGACCGCTCCAACTCGAACACCAGCAGATGAACTTAAGCAGGTTGGATGCTAGGGGAAGGCCCGCACCCCCAGGCTAAAGCCCAGCGCGGGGGCGGGGCCAAGCTGAAGGCTCAGGGTGAGGCTCAGCTCGGCGTCGGGGCGGCTTTGGGCGTAGCGGGCGCTGAGCACAGGCCGGACTGGGCCGTCCAGAAGCAGGTAGGTGCTCAGGTTCCAAAGGGCCTCCTCCCCCAAGGGAAGGGTCCACTGCCCCGCCAGGAAGGGGCCCAGCGGCAAGAGGGAAGGAAAGCTCGCGTAGCCCCCCTCGAGCGTCCACAGCCCCTCGCCCAGGCTGCCGCTCAGGCCCAACGCGTAGCGGGCCTCAAAGGGGTCGAAGAGCGCCCAGCCCTCCCCGTACACCACCACGCCCGCCACGGTGCCGCTCCCGCTCAGGCCCAGCACCGCTTTAGCCGGGTAGAGGGCGTGGGCCTCTTGCGAATCGCCTGAGCTCGGCGGGGTTGCGAAGGCCCAGTTTCCGCATCACCTTGCTGCGGTGCAGGCTGACCGTGCTAACCGAGATGTCCAGGACGCTAGCTATTTGCCGGTTGGTGTAGCCGCTGGCGACCAGCTCGAGCACCCGCCGCTCCGCAGGGGTGATGAGCTGCCGTCGGCGCTTACCGCAACGACTGTAGGTATTCATTCTGAAAGATTTCCAGAGCAACCCGCCCCTCCCCTCGGAAAAGGGGCGGGTTTTGTTCGAACCAGGAACGCTATCGCCGTTCCACCCTCAGCTCGATTCGGGCCTCCCGGCTGCCCTCAAAAAACAGCCGGATGGGAATTCGCTCCCCCTCCTTCAAGGGTCGTTTCAGGCCCATCAGCATCAGGTGCTTTCCGCCGGGCTTAAGCTCCAGACGCCCGCCTTTGGGCAACACCAGGGCCTTGACCTCGCGCATCCCCTGCACCACCTGCCCTGCGCGGTTTTCCCGGTGGTCCTCCATGAGCATGACCCCCTGGGCCACCGGGCTCTCGCCCCCGATAAGGCGCAGATCGGCATCGGTGGGGTTTTGTAGGACGAAGTAGGCCGTAGTGTCGCGCAGGCTGGAGGGCACCTGCCGCACCCAGCCCGAGACCAGGCGTACCTGGACCGGGCTCATGCGACCCTGCGGCATGGGGCTGCCGTGCCCGTGCTGGCTATGGTCGTGCTGGGCTAAGCTCAAGCCCAGGAAAAAAAGCAGCAGCATCAGCCTCCTGACTCCCCTCACTCAGCTCACCACCCTTCGCAGGGCGGGAATCCGCTGCACGATTAGGTAGTCCAGCGCAGCCACCAGGAGCAGGGTTGCTCCTGCTACCGGGAAAAGCAGCCCCATCACCACGATGATGGCCACCGCGCCCTTCCACAGGGGCAAGTTCTTGGGCATGGGGGGAGCGGCCAGACGGAAGACCCCGGCGGGGCGGCGCAGCCACCACATAACCGCTGCGGCGGTGCTGGCCAGGATAATCAGCAGGCAAAACAGCGCATTGAGGGCCTGGCTCCACCCGCCATACGTGCCCTTGTGCAGGGCAATGCCTGCAGCCATGGCCTTGGCCCCCAGGCTGTACTGGCCCCAACCGATGTCGGCCAGCACCTTGCCGCTGTACTGGTCTATGTGCAGGGTGCGGTCTTTGCGGGCGTCGGTGACGTCGCGGCTCATACTGCTGGCCGATACCGTCCAGACTCCCTCCGGGCCGCGCGGCAGGGCCACCCAGAAGCCGTGGTTGAGTCCGTTGTCCCGCGCGTACTGAATCACCGTGTCGAGGTTGACTGGGGTTCCGGCGGGAATGCCGTCCTGCCCGGCCATGGAGCCCGAGAGGGGCAGCTTGGCCTGCTCTAGGTTCCACGGAACCAGCTTTTCGCCCGGGCGGTTTAGGCTCTCCAGGGTTTGGTTGCTCTTGGGCACATTTCTCGACTTCTGCTCGGGGAAGGTGTTCCAGGGCTGCACGTACCGCCCTCCCCAGATGCCCGTCCAGGCTAGACCGGTAAAGGCAAAAAACAGCACGATGCCTGCAACCCAGAACATGGGTACGCTGTGTAAGTCTTTCCAGAAGCTGCGCCCCCGGGCCTTGAAGCGGGGAATCAGGGTGCCGTATACCCCCTGCCCATTGCGCGGCCACCACAGGTACAACCCGGTGACCACCAGCAGCACCATCAGGCTGGCTGCTAGTTCGATGAGCAGGTCGCCCAGGTTGACCTTACCCACCCCGGGCAGGGCTACCTCCCGCTGGATCAGCAGGGTACCGTGGATACGGGTGGCGATATTCTCCCAGCGGCTGGCGTTATCCACCTCCCCCAGCACGGCCAGGGTGTAGGGGTTCACGAATACGGTTAGCTTCCGCCCGTCCTGCTCCAGGGCTACCTGCGAGGCGCGGTTTGGTTCGGTGTTGGGACGGAAGCGTTGCAGGGTGGCCTTGGGGTAGGCCTGGCGTACGGCCTCGAGCTGGGCCTCATAAGGGTGAACCTGGCCCTGAGGCTCTACGAACATCAGCGAGCGATACTGCACCGCCTCAATCTGGGGGCTGAAGAGAATCACCAGACCGGTTAGGGCCAGCATCAGCATGAAGGGGATCACGTACAGCCCGGCGTAGAAGTGCCAGCGCCAGACCGCCAGGTACAGCTTGGGTTGCGTGGGGTTATATTCGCCCACTTGAGGGGCTTGGGTCATGGGAAGCCTCCTTGATGTGAAAACGTGGAAGCGGGGTATAAAGCCTAGAAGCCGTCGGGTCTGCACAGACCCACCAAGCATTAGGTTTGGAACGGGTTTTCTAGGCGACCGGAGGCCCCCGGGCCGCCAGGCTTTGCATGTAGGCGTCCCGCACCAGGGCCGATTCGATGGGCGAAAACCGCACGAAGCGCGGCTGGGAAAAACGGCCCTGGGCGGGAGCCAGGTCGTCCACCGGCAAAAGCTGCACAAAGCAGAGCGGCCCGTGCTCTACGGGGTGGTTCTTTTCTTGAGGCTGGCCCTGGTGCTCCAGGGTGCAGAGGTTGGCTAGGTTGAAGCGGCTGAGCTCCTCGAGCCCGGCTATGCCGCGTATCGCTACACCGTACATCAAGACCCCGCGCAGCCCTAGCTCGAGCGAAACCACCAGCAAAGTCAGGCTCAGCAGCAGGGCTAAAGCCTGATTGGCTCGGTGCGGGTGTGCGGGCGGTGGAGCCATTTCGTCTTCGAATTTATCTAAAAATCTAACCAGGACAGATGTCCCTGGGTGGCTCAAGCAACCTGCCCTCGTTCAAGCTACCCCCTTGGGGAAAGCACAGGATCTCCTTGACATCTTATTGATAATACATTATCAATAATTGCATGGCAAAGAAGGGAACCCGCATCCTGGTTCAGATGGTCTCTACCGTCGGAACCGGCACATTTTTTGTAACGCAGAAGAACCGAAGGAACACCCCAGAAAAATTGACCCTGAGAAAGTACGACTCTAGGGCTCGCAAGCACGTTCTCTTCAGGGAGGAAAAGCTGTGAACAAACCGCCTATCCCTACCTCGGTGCTGGTAGGCTTTTTGGGAGCTGGCAAGACCACCCTGATCAACCATCTGCTGAGCGCCCAGCACGGGAAAAAGATTGCAGTAATTGTGAATGAGTTCGGCCAGGTCAATGTGGATGCCAAGTTGGTGCGCTTCACTTCGGAGAAGATGGTCGAGATGTCGAACGGTTGCATCTGCTGCACTCTGCGCGAAGACCTCTTGCAAGAGCTTCGCACCCTGTCCGAACTCGAGCTCGACTACATCCTGATTGAGTCCACCGGCATTGGAGAGCCGCTGCCCATCGCCCAGACCTTTCACATGGAAGACCTGCCCCAGCGGGTTCGGCTGGACTCGATTATTACCGTATTAGACGCAGAAAACTTTTGGCAGACCTGGCAGAGCGTAGACGAGGTGAAAGACGCAGAGGGCAACCCCGTGCAGGTGCCATTGGCTCCCCTGCTGGCCGATCAGCTCGAGTTCACCTCCATCGTGCTGCTCAATAAAGCCGATCGGGTGAGCGAGTCCGACTTGCAAAAGCTGGAGTCCTTCGTCCGCGAGCTCAACCCCTACGCCCGCATCTACCGCACCGTGCGAGGCCAGATTGAGCCCCAAAAACTGCTGGGTACCGGCCTCTACAACTATGCCGAAGGGATGGCCCACCCCGACTGGGAGGCCGAGTGGAACAAGAGTGGCAGTGAGGCCGAGGAGTACGGCTTCGAGAGCTTTGTTTACCAGAGTGAACAAGGGTTCGAGGCCCAGGCCTTTGAGGCCTTTTTGCATAACTGGCCCAAGGGAGTCATCCGGGCCAAGGGCTGGGTTAAGTTTGTCAACCATGTGCCGGTCACGCTCTCGCAGGCTGGTAAGCAGATCGTGCTCGAGCCCCGCATGGAGCCCCTACATGAGGGGGAGCTGCGCGCCCTACCCGAAGCAGAGCAAGCGCGATACCGAGCCTTGCTCGAGGCACTTAACCGCGAGCCCACCGAGATTGTCTTCATTGGGCAGGGCCTAAGCAAGCGCCAGGATGAGATAGTCAGGCGGCTGGAGGCCTGTCTGGCATGAACCTGCCCTGCTCACTCCACTGGCTGCAGGGCCTGCTCCTCATCTCAGGAGCTTTTTTTGTGGTGATCTACCAGAGCGGCTGGGCCCTGGCCGAGCTGGGGGGTTGGTCCTTGCTCATCTGGCTGCACGCGGCCCTCCTCGGCGTGCTGCAAGCATACTGGTTGTACCGGCTGGCCCAGGCTTACCCCCATAAGGCGGGGGGCACCGCGGTCTACGCCCGGGAGGTCTTTGGGGGCCGAAGCCGGTGGTTGGCCTTTCTGTCCGGCTGGGGGTACTGGCTGGCCTGGACGCCGGCCACGGTGCTCAACAGTTACATCTGTGCCACCTTGCTCAACGGAGCCCTGGAAAGCTCTTTCAACCCCACCCTCCTCACCATCGGCATAATGGCCCTGCTGTATGCGCTCAACTGGTTTGGCCTGGGGCGGGTGATGGTCTCGAGCTATGCACTGGCTTTTCTCACCTTTCTACCCTTGCTCGTACTGGTGGGAATTGCCTTAGATACTTTTGAGGTAAGTAGGCTTTACGCCCTATTGAATCCTCCTACCCGCCTCGACGCCCTTGGCTACCTCAAGTGGTTTTTCGTCGTAGCATGGACGGCTTATGGCCTGGAGATGATCAGCAGTGTGGTGGCCGAGATCCGGGGCGGCCTGAAGCCCATGTTTGGTTGGGCTGCGGCCTGGAGCCTTTTGGCCTTTGCTGGGATTCCCTTCCTGCTGGCCATGGTCAGCGATGCAGAGACCCTGCAAAACGACCCCGTTATGGCCCTCAAACCCCTCTTCGTGGCGTACCTGGGGCCACAAGGGGCCACGCTGCTGCTGCTTTTTCTGGTAGGTGCGCTCTTGTACAGCGCCCTGGCCATCCTGGTGCCCAGCACCCGCACGGTCTATCAGATGAGCCTTGACGGACTTCTTCCCCCCTACTTTGCCCGGCTCAACCGCTACGGCACCCCACAAGGCTCGCTGGTGCTGGACATGGGGCTCAACTTGGCCTTGCTTTTAGTCTTTGGCCCCAGCCTGGTTTCCATCTTGGCCGTGGCCAACGTGGGGTACATGGCCGTCTTTGTGTTGCTGCCTTGGGTTTACGCCCTGTTTTTGCGCCGCCGCGGCGGGTTAAACGGGCCAACGGCGGCGCTCATAGGCGGGGTTTTTGGCTTCAATCTGCTGGTGCTGCTGCTGGGCAGCTACGCCTGGGGCGGGCTGGTCTTTTGGATGGGCTGGCTTCTTTTGGGGCTTGGGGTTTTGCTTTTCTTCGTTGCGGCCAGGGCGCGCCCCGAGGAAAGCGCCATGCAGAGGGGTTAGCAAACGCACCTCGAGGTGCAACAAGCCGCTAGGTCATCGGTCCACATCCCGCGCTTGCGGTAGACCTCGAGGGGCCCCGAATCCACCCCCAGCCGCTCGGCGATGGCCTGGGCCACCACCGGGAAGCGGGCCCGGAACTTGTAGATGAAGCAAAAGGCCGTACCCCGATGGTTCACCTTGGGCCCCACCAGGAAGAGCCCCGGGGTGCGGGTGGACTCGTCCGCGTCCTCCCTAAGGAGGGGAGTGGAGCCCTCCCAATGGAAAAGCTTTCTAACCTGAGCAAAACCACACCTTAAAACCGGTGGCCAGGATGGGCGTGGTCGCAGCTGCCTTCAGGGCTTGGGCGAGGCCTGGGGTAAGGAACAGGGGAAGAAGCCAGAGGAAAAGGCGCATGGGATTATTGACAACTAAATATCAAAAAGGCGGGGGTGAGCGAGCCTCCAATTTTGGCGGCCCTTGGCACAAGTAGTTATCGTTTGCAAAATCTCAAAAACCGAGCGAAATACTTGACTTTAATCCCGGAGCGTTCTAGCCTTGGCTCCGTGGAGGTGGGCATGTTTGTAACCATGAACCGCATCCCGGTAAACCCGGAGTATGCCGAGCGCTTTGAGGAGAACTTTCGCCAAAGGGCCAAGCTGGTGGACCGCATGCCGGGCTTTATCCGCAACCTGGTGCTGCGCCCGGTCAATTTGGCCGAGGAGCCCTACGTGGTGATGACCTTCTGGGAGAGCGAGGCCCACTTCCGGAACTGGGTCGGTAGCCCCGAGTTCAAGGAGGGTCACGCCAAAAGCAGCACCCTGCCCCGCGAGGCCTTCCGCGAGCAAAACCGTTTGGAAAGCTTCTTCGTGGTCACCGACTCGGCCTTGAAGGAGGAGCGGTCATGAGGGGGCTTTTGGGGGCTGCTTTCCTGGCCTTGGGCCTTGGCCTGGCCCAGCCCTTTACCGTCAAGGACGCCCGGGGCCAGACCGTCACGGTGCGCTCCATCGAGCGGATTGTGAGCCTGAACGGGGTGACCACCGAGATTCTCTTCGCCCTGGGGGTGGGGGACAAGGTGGTGGGGCGCGACACCAGCAGCTACTACCCGGCTGCGGTGAACCGGCTCCCCACCGTGGGCTACCAGTTCCAGCTCAACGCCGAGGGCATCCTGGCCCTAAAGCCCACCCTGGTCTTGGGCCGGGAGGACGCGAAGCCGCCCCAGATCTTTGATCAGCTCACCGCCGCCGGGGTGACGGTGGTGCGGGTGCCGGACAAGCCCACCCTCGAGGGGGCCAAGGAGAAGATTCGTACCATCGCCCTAGCGGTGGGCCAGGTGGAGCGGGGTGAGGCCTTGGTGCGGGCCTTGGAGCGCGACCTTCTGTTGCTCCGCTCCAAGCAGCGCCAGGCCACGGCGAAGCGAACCCTGAGGGGCCTGTTCCTCTACCTGCGGGGCACCCAGGTGACCTACGTGTGCGGGGAAGGCTCCAATCCGGTGGGGATGATGGAGCTGGCCGGCATCGCCAACGCCGCTAAGGGCATCAAGGACTGCGCCCAGATGACCGCCGAGGCAGTGGTAGCGGCCCAGCCCGACGTGATTGTGGTCTTCACCAAGGGGCTGGAGAGCGTAGGGGGCTTAGAGGGCCTGCGCAAGCTCCCGGGGGTGATGCAGACCCCCGCCGGGCAGGCGGGGCGGGTGGTGGCGATTGACGACCTCTACCTGGGCGGCTTCGGCCCCCGGGCTGGGCGGGCCGCGCTCGATCTTTTCATCGGGGCCTACGAGCGCCAAGGGCTCTACATCGCCGGGGAGCCGGCCCAGCCGTAAGCGACTTCTGTGAGGTAGGGGTATGTCCAGCCTGCGTCTTCACCGCTCCTTGCGCTACCGCCAGAGGCTCCTCGCTTTGGCCCTGCTCCTACCCTTCTCCTTGTTGCTGGCCGCGGGGATAGGAGCCTACTTCATCCCGCCTTTGGAGATTCCCCGCATCCTTTGGGAAAAGGCCGACCAGGCCTACGCGGTGCTGGTCTCCATCCGCCTGCCCCGGGTGGTGCTGGCCGCGGCGGTGGGGGCCTTGCTGGCGCTCTCGGGCGCGGCGCTGCAAGGCCTCTTCCGCAACCCCTTGGCCGACCCGGGGCTCATCGGGGTGACCTCGGGGGCCGGGTTGGGGGCGGCTATCTTCATCGTTTTGCTGCCGGGAGCGGGGGCTTTGCAGGTCTTTGCCCTGCCCCTAATGGCCTTTATAGGGGGGCTTCTCACCACCCTTTTGGTCTGGCGGCTGGCCAGCAGCGGGGGGCGGGTGCAGGTCTTGACCCTGCTGCTGGCCGGCATCGCCCTCAACGCGGCGGTGGGGGCCCTGATTGGCCTTTTGATCAGCCGGGCCAGCGACGAGCAGCTCCGCAGCCTTACCTTCTGGACCCTGGGGGGCTATGGCGGGGCCACCTGGCCGACCCTGTTGGCCATGGCCCCCACCGGGTTGGTGGCGGTGTGGGGGTTGATGCGTCTGGCTCGGCCCCTCAACGCCTTGGTGCTGGGGGAGCAGGAGGCTTTTCATCTGGGGGTGGACCTCGAGCCCTTCAAGCGCCAGGCCGTGGCTTTTTCGGCCCTAGCGGTAGGTACCGCGGTGGCCGCGGCGGGTGGGGTGGGCTTTATCGGGCTGGTGGCCCCCCACCTCTTCCGGCTTTTGGCCGGCCCCGACCACCGCTACCTGCTGCCCGGGGCTACCTTGCTTGGGGCTACCTTGAGCGTGCTGGCCGACCTGGTGGCCCGCACCGCAGTGGCCCCGGCGGAGCTGCCGGTGGGGGTGGTGACGAGCCTCCTGGGGGCCCCCTTCTTCATCTGGCTGTTGCTGCGCCACAAGCGGGAGGTGGCCCGGTGAGCCTGTTGGTGGTCGAGGGGCTTGGCTACACCGTGGCGGGGCGCGTCCTGTTGGAGGGGGTGGGCTTCGCCCTGGAGGCCGGGGAGGTGCTGGCGGTGCTGGGCCCCAACGGGGCCGGCAAGACCACCCTGCTGCGTCTTTTGGCGGGAGAAGAGCGGCCCAGCCGGGGCCGGGCTGAGTTTTTGGGGCGGCCCTTGGAGCGTTATGGGGCCCTCGAGCTGGCCCTATTGCGCGCGGTGCTGACCCAACGGCGCGAGGTGGGCTTTCCCTTTAGCGCCTACGAGGTGGCCTTTATGGGCCGGCTGCCCCACCTGGAGCGCCGGGCCGAGGGGCCTTTGGACCACGCCCAGACCGAGCAGGCCCTGGCCCATACCCAGGCCCTCCCCTTCGCTCCACGCCCCTACCCCAGCCTTTCGGGTGGCGAGCAGAGCCGGGTAGACCTGGCGCGGGTGCTGGCCCAGGAGCCCAAGCTGCTCCTGCTCGACGAACCCACCAACCACCTAGACCCCCGCCACCAGGTGGAGGTGATGGTCCTGTGCCGCCGCCTGGCCGAGGAGGGGCTTGGGGTGGTGGTGGTGCTGCACGACCTGAACCTGGCGGGGCTTTTCGCCGACCGGCTGCTGCTGTTGCACCAGGGGCGGATGGTGGCGCTGGGCCGCCCCGCCGAGGTGCTGCGGCCGGAGCGGCTCGAGGCGGTCTACGGCTTGCCCTTTGCCCTGGCCCAGCACCCCAGCGGCCGCCCTTGGGTGATGCCGCTGGCCCAGGCGGAGTTATTCCCGGTAGCGGGCTGAGTAGGAGGTTTTGCCATGCAAGCGACCCTTCCTTCTGTTTTTGAGTTCATTCGCGCCCGCCGTTCGCTGGCGGCGGGCTACTTAGACAAGCCGATGGAGCGGGAGAAGGGAGGGTGGAACCCATGAGCTGTCCCCACCTGCGCCGGCTGGCCACCCTGGGCGAGTTTCGCTACATCGATAGCTGCCCTTGCAACGGGGGTATCGTGCATCTTTCCTGGGATGTGGCCACCCTGCACCTAAGCCTTAAGGACTTCGCTTGGCTGGCCGCGGTGGTAGAAGAGGCGGCGGGGAGGGAGAGCCCTGACCTGCCCTTGGTGCTGTGGGTGGGGAGCGTGGCCTTGCGAATGAGCCGCACCGAGGGTCTTGAGCTTCAGGGAATGATTCGCGCGGCTTTAGCCGAGATGATGCCAAAACAACCCGAACCTACTCAGATCGGGCCTTTCACGAGGTTACTGAATTAGCTTCAGAAAAAGGGGTTGGTTATGTTTACACTGGGCATCTTCTACGGTTCCACCTACGGCAATACCTACGACGCAGCCTGTGAGATTGCTGCCGAACTCAAAAAGTATTTTGCTGGGGAAGTATGGATTCACGACGTTGCTGAACAAGGCTTAAAGCGCCTGGAGGAGTGCCAGGCCCTTTTGCTGGGATGCTCAACTTGGAACATCGGCGATCTGCAAGACGACTGGGCACGCTGCCTGAAGCAGCTCGAGGCCGCCTCTTTGCAGGGCAAAAAAGTAGCCCTTTTCGGCGCCGGTGATCAGTACAGCTATCCTGACAGTTTTCAAGGTGCCTTGGCCATCCTGGCCGAGAAAGTACGTCAGGCCGGGGGAGAACTGGTGGGGTTCACTTCCACGGAAGGCTACTTTTTTAGCCAAAGCCTGGCCGTGGAGAACGGGCAGTTTGTAGGGTTGGCCCTGGACTACGACAACCAGCCCGAGCTTTCCCGCCCACGTATCCAAGCCTGGGTTGAGCAGCTAGCAGAAGAAATGGCCTTGCTGCGTCGCGCGGTAGAGGCCGAGCAGGAGGTAATGGATGAATAAAATTTTCGGATCTTTTCTGAAAATCTACGCTCTTTTCGTAATAGGCCAGTACAACTGCCGTGAGGAGGACAAGTGATGCGCACACCTACTTGGATTGCCATGCTTACCCTGCTCAGCCTGGCTCAGGCCCAAGGCGTAGATGCGGTCAAGGGCTACCTGATTGAGCGGGTGGAACAGCAAAAAGCTGCCACTGCGGCCTTGGTCAAGGCCAGCCAGGACTACTTCGCCCTGGCCCAGAAAGCCGGTTTCGACTACCACCGACTGGCCCAAACCCAGGCCAGCCCACTGCGTCAGCGGCTGCAAGCGGCCAGGGCGGCCTGGGTGAAGGCCAGCCCCATCTACGAGAGCGTGGAGGGGATTGTGGCGGGGGTGGAGTCGCTCGCCGACTTCGACCTGAACCTAGACGCTGGGGCCTCCGCCGCCGAGGGGGGCGACGCGGTGGTCACCTTCGATTTGAAGCTGGAAGACGGCCGGGTGCTGCGGCGCCCCGGCAACGCCTTTGGGGTGCTGGAGGGCACCCTCTGGGGCACCGAACGGGCCTTTAGCAGCGGGGTGCGCTTTGACGTGGACAACGACGGCAAGCTGGGCTTTGGCGACTACCTGCCCGACGCCCATGTGCTCAAGGCGGGGGCGGCCAAGTTGGATGAGTTAACCGGAGAGTTGCTAAAGGCGGCCCGGCAATGGCAACCAACTCCCGCTGACGTCTTTGGGGCCCTGGTGGCCAACGTACCCACCGCGGCCGCGGTTTTCGTGGAAAGATGGAAAACCTCCCGCTTTGTATTGGGCGATAAGGCCACCCGGCGCGACTTCAACGTGATCTCCTCCTTGGACGATCTGGTGAACAACATTCGCTCCTGGCAGGCGCTGTATGCGGGGGCCTCGAGCCTAGTCCGCGCCAAAAACCCCGCCTTAGACCGCCAGATTACCGAGGGGCTCTCGGGCCTAAAGGCCTACGCCGAGCGGCTGGTGGCCCAGGAGAAGGTGCGCCGCTTCAGCCTGGAGCAGGCCGAGCTCATCTACAAAGAGGCCGACAACCGGGCCACCGCCGTCACCGGCAAGCTGGCCCAGGCCGCGGCCCTGCTGGGCCTTAAGGTGGGCCAATGAGGCGCTGGGTGGGGCTTTTGTTGGGGCTTGGACTGGCCCTGGCTCAGCCCACCCCCGCCGAGCGGGCCGAGGGGCTTAGGGCCAGGCTGGTGGAGGCCCAGCTCGAGCTGGCCTTCGACCCTCAGGCGGCGGCTGGGCTGCTCCAAGCGGTCCAGGTGGAGGCGACGGCTTTGGCCAAGGCCGGGCTAGCGGTAGACTTAAGCCCCCTGAGGAAGGCCCTCGGCGCGCGGGATGAGGCGGCGTTTGCCGCGGCGCGGGCCCACTTATGGACCGACCTGTTGCGCCAGGGCTACTTGAGGCTGGAGAGGGCGGTGCGCGCTGGGGACCTCGCGGCGGCCCAGGACTGGGCCCTGTTGCGCGAGTACCGGCCCGCCACCCGCTACGCCGCGCCCGAGGCCGAGGCCACCTTGGCCCTGGAGGAGCTGCGCCAGGGCCGTCTAAGACCCGAGGAAGCCCTCCTGGCGCTGCGCGCCGACCTGCTGGGGGCCTACCAGGCCCGGCTGGAGGCCGCGTTGCGCGACCTCGAGGAGGCCCAGTCCCAAGGCCAGCCCGTCCGGGCCGCCGAGCAGCGGGCCTTGGCCCAGGGCTACTTTGAGATTCTGGCTCCGGCCTACCAAGAAGCCCGGGGGGCCGCCAAGCTGGCCGAGGCCCGCCAGGCGCTGGCGACAGGCCCGCTTGCGGCGATCCGGGAGGCCCTCTCCGGCTTCCAGGCGGCCCCCCTCTCCCCCCGTGAGCGGGCTCGGCGGGCCAACCAGACCCTGCGCTTTTTGGACCTGGTGCCGGTGGAGTACAGCCGGGGGGTGGTGGGTTCGACGGAGGCGGTGCGGGTCACCAAGGCCTTGGAGATTGAGGAGGCCACGGCCTTTTTGGAAAGTGCCCGCACCGCTTGGAGCGCTTTAGAGCCGATGTTCCAAGCGGCCAAGGTAGAGGGGGTTCGTCAGGGCTTCAAAGAGCTCGAGCGGGGTCTGCAAGCCGCCCACCAGGGGGAGAACCCCCCCAGCGCCCAGGCCCTGGAAGAAGGGGTGAAGGCCTTGCGCCAGCAGCTCGAGGCGCTTTTGCCCGCCGAGTGGCGCCGGGCCGACCCCGCAGGCGACTTGGAAGTCATCCGCCAACAGCTCAAGGCCCTGGAGAACGCGGTGGCCCAGGGCCGCTACGACCTGGCCGAGACGGCGCGCATGGACGCCTACGCCCTCTTGGAGTCGGGGCCCGAGGCCCGGCTTAGGGTCTTCGCTCCGGCCTTGGCCTTAGCGATTGAGGATCTGTTCTGGAATGGGCGTAACCCAGATGGTCTGGCCCGCCTGATCCGGCAGAAGGCCCCGCCCAGTGAAGTGCGCGAGACCCGGCAGCGGCTCGAAGCCAAGCTGCGCGAGGCCAGCGGCTTCCTCTCCACCCAAAGCGCCCCCGCCGCCACCCTGGCCAACGCCGCGGTCATCGTCTTCCGTGAGGGGCTGGAGGCGGTGCTGATCCTGGCTGCTCTTTTGGGGAGCTTGAAGCGCCCCGAGGTGCGCCGCTTCCGCCGCCCATTGTGGCAGGGGGCCTTGCTGGCTTTTGGGGTGACGGTGCTGACCTGGTTTGCCATGCGGGGGCTTCTGACCCAGTTCGCCCGCTACGGCGAGCGGCTCGAGGCGGTGGTCTCCTTGCTGGCCATCGCGGTGCTGCTTTTGATCATGAACTGGTTCTTCCACCAGGTCTACTGGACCGACCACCTGGCCGGCTTCCACCAGCAAAGACAGCGCCTGCTGCGGGCCGAGGCCGGGCAGTACCTGGGGCTGCTTTCCCTGGGCTTTGTGAGCGTCTACCGCGAGGGCTTCGAGACGGTGCTCTTCTTGCAGTCGCTCGTGCTTCAGTCCAGCCTGGCCCCGGTGCTCTTGGGCATCGGGCTGGGTCTGCTGGCCACCTTGGGGGTGGGTTTCGTGGTCTTCGCCTTGCAGGCCAAGCTGCCCTACAAGCGGATGCTCATCGCCACCGGGGTGCTGCTGCTGTTGGTGCTTTTCACCATGGTGGGCACCACCGTGCACGTCTGGCAGGTGGTGGGTTGGCTGCCCGTACACCCCATCGGGGGGCTGGCCCTCCCTTACTGGGTGGGGATGTGGCTCGGGCTCTACCCCACTTGGGAGGGGCTTTTGGCCCAGGTTCTGGCGGTGGGGGTGGTGCTGGGTAGCTACTTCCTGGCCGAAGGCCTCAAGCGCCGGGCACTGCTCAACAACCTTCGCCATACCTAAAGGAGGTTTCCCATGATTAGCCAAACCCTAAAGGACATGCTCAACGAGCAGCTCACCCGCGAGCTCACCGCCAGCCAGCAGTACCTGGGCATGGCGGCCTACTCTGGGGCGCAGAACCTGGAGGGCTGGCAGGCCTTTTTTGAGCGCCAGTCCGAGGAAGAACGCGGGCATGCCCTGAAGATCTTTCATTTCCTGGTTGAGGTGGGTGCCCCGGTCAAGCTCTCTGCCCTGCCGGAGGTGAAAAGCGAGTATGCCAGCCTGCTCGAGGCCACCCAGGCCGCCCTGGCCTACGAGCAGAAGGTCACCCGCGAGTTCCAGGCCATGGCCCAGGCCGCCCTGGAGGAAAAAGACCACACTACCTACCAGTTTTTGCAGTGGTACTTAGAGGAGCAGATCGAGGAGGAAAGCCTGTTTGGTCGCCTGGTGGCACTGTTGGAAAGCGGCCTCAATCCGTTTTTGGCTGAGAGCCTTTTGAGTAAAGGAGGAGAGAAGTGAACCTTAAGAACGTTCTTGTCGCAATCGTCCTCTCAGGCTTTGCCCTAGCCCAGACCCTCACCATCGAGCACGACGAGGGCACCAGCCGGGTGCCCCTCAACCCCAAGCGCGTGGTGGTGATGGACGAAGAGGCCCTAGGCTGGCTGGCCGCGCTGGGGGTGGGCGACCGCATCGTGGGGCTGGCCAGCGCCTACCTCACCCCCGCCGACATCAGCGGAGGCCATATCAAAGCCGAGGTGCTGCAGAAAGGCTTTTTGGCTCGAGCCAAGCTCAACAGTCCGACCTACATCGGTACCTGGATGGAGCCCAACCTGGAAACCCTGCTGACCCTCAAGCCCGACCTGATCGTGCGGCTTACCTGGAAGGGCAACAAACACTACGACAAGCTGAGCCAGATTGCCCCCACCTTGGGCTATGAGGAAGGCGGAAAGGGGTTCTGGGAGCGGGGTCTGCGCGACCTAGGGCGCATCTTCGGCAAGAGCACCGAGGCCGAGCGCATCATCGGTCAGGTGCGGGGGGCTTATCAGGCTGCCCAGGCCTGCCTGAAGAACGCAGGGGTTTTCCAGAAGTACCCCAAGGTGATTGTGGTGGCTCCCTTCGCCGGAGGGGCCAACTGGGTCTACACCAACGTGCGGCTAATCCCCGACCTGCGGGCCATGGGCTTCAAGGACGGCTACACCTCTAAAGACGTCACCCTGAATGTGGGGGCCCAGATCAGTGACGAGGCCCTCATCAGCCTGGACCGAGAGACCCTGGTGGTGGTCTTCCCGCCTGGCGGCCAGTACGACGGCTCCAAAGCTTTCTTCGATAGCCCGGTGGGGCAGAAGCTCAAGGACCAGGCCATCCTCTACACCCCCGAGCCCTTTAGCCCCTACAGTGGCCCGTTGGTGAGCCTGCGCAACGTGAACGAGCTGACCCGGCTGATCCTGGAGAAGGTGAAGCAGTGAAGGCCTGGGGCTTGCTTGTGGTTGTACTGGGGCTGGCCTTAGCCCAGCCCTGCAACGGTCGGTGGGTCAAACATGCGATGGGGGAAAGCTGCGTGCCCAAGGTGCCGCAGCGGGTGGTGGTGTTGGATACCGGCGAGCTGGATAGCGCCTTGGCCCTGGGGGTCAAGCCAGTGGGGGCGGTAACCGCCACGCCCAATCAGCCCTTTCAGCGCTACCTGGGTAGCCAGACCCAGGGTATTGAAGTGGTGGGCACCATCGCGCAGCCCAGCCTGGAGAAAATCCTGGCCCTGCGGCCCGACCTCATTCTCACCAACAAGCTTCGCCACGGCGCCATCTACGACCAGCTCTCCCGCATTGCCCCCACGGTGATGGCCGAGAGCGTAGGGGTGGTCTGGAAGGAAAACCTCTTGTTGGCTGGAGAGGCCCTGGGCCGTAGCACCCAGGCCCGGGTCTTACTGGCGCAATACGAGCGGCGGGCCAGCCAGCTCCGTAACCGCCTAGGAGGGCGTGGGCGGTTGCCCAGCGTAAGCATCCTACGCTTTGTTCCAGGCCAGATTCGCAGCATGAACAAGGCCAACTTTATCGGCACCATCCTGAGCGATATTGGTCTGCCGCGTCCGGCTTTCCAGAACAAGGATACCTTTGCCGATTACATCTCCCTCGAGCGTCTACCTGACCTGGACGCTGATTACCTCTTCTATTCCACCTTCGGCGATCCGCTTAAAACCGACCAAGCTGCCGCACTGGCTAGCCCACTGTGGGGCCGGCTGAAGGCGGTGCAAAACAAGCGGGCTATCGCCGTAGACGACGACACCTGGTTTTTAGCCATCGGGATTCTGGGAGCCCACAAGGTCATGGACGACCTTGAGCGCTTCCTGCGTTAGTGAGGTTGATGGATGACTACCACCGACCTAACCCCCGAGCGGCTTTCGGCTTACCTCGAGCACATCAACGACGATCACACCGAGGAGCTGTTGGCCACCATCAAGGCCCTGGGCGGCCCGGAGTGGGCCGAGGGGGCCGAGATGACAGGGCTCAGCCCCGAGGGCTTCACGGCCTTGGTTTGGGACGGCGAGCAAAGGGCCTGCTTTGAACATCGCTTCGCTGAGCCGGCCAGGGATGCCCTGCACCTGCGGGAGATGCTGGTGACGCTGATGAGCCGGCCCAAGCTGCCCCACCGGCCCTACCCTAGCTTTGATGCAGAGGCCCTCGAGGCCATCATCCGAGGGCGGCGCAGCTACGGGGTGCAGGCCCTAAAGCCCGACCCGGTGCCCCGTGCTCTCATCGAGCGCTGCTTGGATGCGGCCCGCTACGCTCCAAACAACGGGCGCACCCACCCCTTCCGCTTCGTGGTCATCACCGGCCCCGAGGCCAAGGAAAGGCTCTTTGCCAAGGTGCAGGAGCTTTTCCCCAAGGCCTTGCCGGGCTATGATCCGCGCTGGCTCGAGCGCTACCGCAAGCTCATCTTTGGGGCCCCGGTCTGGATCGCCATCGGGATGCAGCCCCGCCGGGAGCGGCCCATGCCGGAATGGGAGGAGTTGGCCGCGGTGAGCATGGCGGTGCAGAACCTGCACCTGATGGCCGCAGCCCAGGGCCTGGGGGGGCTATGGGCCAGCGGCCCGGTGGCCACTCATCCCGACCTGGCGGCCTATTTTGGCTGGGGCGAGCCCCCCGACCGGCTGCTGGGGCTTTTCTACATGGGTTTCGCCAAGCGGGCTTTAGCCCCGCGCAAATACCCCAGCTTAGAGAGCCTGGTGCGCTGGGAAGAGGATTGAGAAAGAGATTCGTATGCGGCGACATCTAGTGGCTTTACTGTGGATGGCTTTGCTCTTGGCGCAGGCCCAGCCTTTGCAGCTGGTGGATGCAACCGGTCAGGAGCTAACGGTTGCCTCTACCGAGCGCATTGTGAGCTTGGACGTGACCAGCACAGAGATTCTCTTCGCTTTAGGGGTAGGCTCCAAGGTGGTAGCCCGCGATGGTAGTTCGGTGTACCCCTCTGAGGCTCAGAAGTTGCCGGTGGTGGGCCTGATGGCTTTCCCCTACCTTGTAGCCAATATCTTGGCGCAAAACCCCACCGTGGTGGTGGGCAAGGTAGGGCTCAAACCCGATGACCTGGCGGCTCAATTGCAGGCTCGAGGGGTTCCATATGTGCAGATTCCTGCCGAACCAGGGGTAGAGCCGACTAAGGCCCGGATTCGTTTGTTGGCAAAGCTGGTAGGGCAGGCGGAGCGGGGGGAGACCTTGGTAGCGGTTCTTGAGCGCGATCTGGCCCAGCTCAAACCCTCGAGCGCTGTGCTGAAAGGCGCCTTTATGTACATGCGGGGCCCAAGCATGGTCTTTATCTGTGGGCGCTTGTCCAACACTGCCGGGCTAATAGAGCTCGTGGGAGCGAAAAACGCCGCCGACTGGGATGAGTGTCGCCCCAGCAGCCCAGAGCTTTTAGGGCAGATCAACCCCGATTTCGTGGTGGTGCTGCAAAGCGGCCTGGCCTCTGTTGGTGGACTGGAGGGGTTTTTGCAACTGCCTGGGGCAGGGCAGACTCGAGCAGGCCAAACCCGTAGGGTCATTGCGGTAGCCGATGGGTTGAGCGCTGTGGGGGGACCTAGGCTGGGCCGGGCAGCACAGGCTTTGTATCGGGCGATCTTCGAGCAGACAGGGTTTGTTGAGGTGAATGAGCCCTAGGCCCGGATTTATTTTGGGCAAATCTATAGTAAATCGGTCGGATAAGCTGACTATGGTGCAGGGGAAGAGAGGAAACATGCCTTACATGGTATCGAGGGTATGGCTGGGCTTTCCCGACATCGAGCGAGCTACCGAGGCCTACACTCACCTGGGCTTTCGGGTAGTTCGGCGCAGGCAGGACCGGGCCCAGATTTTCCTGGCCGATGGCGTGGTGCTGGAACTATTTTCTCTGGCCCATCTGCCGCTGAACCAAGCCTGTGGTCTTAGCGAAGAGGGTGAGCTACTAAAACGGCGTCGGCGCTTCTATGAGGGAAGGATAGGACTGCTGGACTATGTCCTGAGCCCTACTGCCTCCTTTGTGCAGCTCCCGGCGCAGCTCGAGCAGCGAGACATTCCCTATGAGGTGGTAGGGACGAGGCTCTTGCCCCAAATGGTCTTGTGTCCGCCGCTGCTTCCACTGTGGCTCGAGCCTCCTGCTCCTTTGCCTGCGCCCGAGCAAACCCATCAGCCCAACGGGGTAACGGGTCTACACGCGCTGATGGTGGGGAGCCCAGCCTACCCCGCAGCGCTGGCCCAGCACCGCCGCCTGCTGGGCTCCCCGGTGGGCTTTGAGCGCTACGAGGAGCAACAGCGAGCGGTGTTTGCTGTGGGAAAGCACTTTGTCTACCTGCAAGGAGCCCAGAGGGAAGGACTTTTGGGGCTAGTTTTGCGCAGCCGCTACGCCCTTTGGGGGGCGCTCGAGCCTACCCAGACGCTGGGGGTTGCCCTCAGTTTGGTGGGCGATCCCGTCTTTGAACTCACTGGCGACTCGGCGCCTGAAACCGAGGGTTAGAGAGGAAGCACATGAAACGGATTTTTGGATTGCTTTGGGTGGTTTTGGCCTCGCTAGCTCTGGCTCAGGCCCAGCCCTGCTCAGGACGCTGGGTTCAGCATGCCCTGGGCACCACCTGTGTGGTGAGTACCCCCAAGCGGGTGGTGGCGCTGGAGTGGACTTACGTGGAAGACCTACTGGCTTTAGGCGTGCAGCCGGTGGGGGTAGCTGATATTAAGGGCTACCAGGAGTGGGTGCGTATCCCCATAGCGCTGGATAAGAGCGTTGTGGATGTGGGTACCCGGGCCCAGCCGAGTCTCGAGGTGCTCACCACCCTCAAGCCCGACCTGATTCTGGCCCCAGCGTTCCGTGTGCAACAGATCTACCCCCGTCTTACCCAGATTGCCCCTACCCTAACCTTCGACCCTTTTAGCGAAGCAGGCAACCAATACGCCGAGATGGTACGTACCTTCCAGACCATTGCCGAGGTACTAGGCCGCAGCACCCAGGCTCGCACTGTTTTGACCCGGATGGAGACCCGCTTCGCCCAGGCTCGGCAAACCCTGCAAGAAGCGGGCCTTTTTGGCCAGCGCTTTGTGTTGGCGCAGGCCTTTACCAGCCGGCAAAACCTTGCCACCATGCGCCTGTTTACCCGTAACAGCCTGGTCAGCCAAGTGCTGGAGCAGATCGGTCTCAAGAACGCTTGGGAGGACAAGGCCCAGCAGTACGGCTACACCGAGGTAGGCCTCGAGGCCCTGAGCCAGATCAAGACCGACCATTTCATCTACATCGTTCAAGAAAACGACAACGTCTTTACTGGCAGCAGCGTAGAGGCGCTCTGGAAAAACCTGGACTTCGTACGCAACCACCACGCCTACCGCCTTCCCGGTAATACCTGGACCTTTGGTGGGCCGCTTTCGGCCGAGGGGCTGGTGGAGGCGGTGATTCGGGCCATGACGAGCAAATAACTGCTGGGAGCTGCGTGTGCTGATTGTGATAGGGACCCAGACCCTCAATGCTCTCGAGGCAGCCGAGCGGCTACAGGGTTATCTGAGCTGCTGGGGATATCCCACCCGGCTGCGCTTCGCCGAGGAGGTGCGCCCTGCGGAGCTATCCCAGGAGGAGCGGGTGCTCTTTTGTCTTTCCACCTGGTGCTGGATCTCGCGCCCCAAAGAGCCTGCTGACCTACTGCCGCAAGGGGCATCATGGTTGTATCAGCGTCTGGAAAGTACCCGGCCCGACCTCTCCCGGCTGCGCTATGCGGTCTGCGCCCTGGGGGAGCGGGCCTATGGCCCCTACTTCTGCAAAGCCGGGAGCATCTACACCCAGCTTTTGGGTCGGCTTGGGGCACGGCCTTTGCAGTGTCGGCTCGAGCTGGCCTCGCCGGTGGAGAGCTGGGAGGAACTCGGCGACTGGGCCATGGCGCTGGCGGTCAGCCTGAAGTCAAAGGTGCAGCTATGAGGGTGGTGCTTGTAGAGAAAGGAGCCTAGATGCAGGAAAACCGTTTGCTGGAAGTGCGAGACCTGGCGGTGAGTTTCCATACCGACGACGGGGTGGTAGAGGCGGTGAAGGGGCTTTCCTTTCACCTGGAGAAGGGCGAAACCTTAGCCATCGTGGGTGAGTCGGGCTCGGGAAAATCGGTGAGCGCCTTGGCCCTGATGCAGCTTTTGCCCAAGCCTGCTGCGCGCATCGTGGGTGGACAAGCCCTTTTTCGCCGCAAAAGCGGGGAAGTGCTCGACCTCTTGAGGGCCGAAGAGGCCACCATGCGCCGAATTCGCGGCAACGACATGGCCATGATCTTCCAGGAGCCCATGACCTCCTTGAACCCGGTTTATACGGTGGGCGACCAAATTGCCGAGGCCATTGTGCTGCACCAAGGCAAGAACCGAAAGGAAGCCCGCCAACTGGCCATTGAGATGCTCAACCTGGTGGAAATTCCCAACCCCCACAAGCGGGTGGACGACTATCCCCACCAGATGTCGGGGGGGATGCGCCAGCGGGTGATGATCGCCATGGCCCTGTCCTGCAACCCCTCCCTGCTCATTGCTGACGAGCCCACCACTGCGCTGGATGTGATCATCCAGGCTCAGATATTGGAGCTGATGAAGAAGCTCCAGGCCGAGATTGGCACTGCGGTGCTCTTCATCACCCACGACCTGGGGGTAGTAGCCGAGATGGCCGACCGGGTAGTGGTGATGCAGCACGGGCTGAAGGTGGAAGAGGCCGATACGAATACCCTCTTCAAGTCCCCCAAGGAGGAGTACACCCAGCGCCTCCTCGCCGCGGTACCGCGCATAGACCAGGAAAAACCCGCCCCGCCTGAGCGGGCTACCCCGCCGGTACTGGTGAGGCTGGAGAACCTGCGGGTCTGGTTTCCCTTGCGGGCGGGGGTGTTCTCGAGGGTGGTGGGGCACGTCAAGGCAGTGGACGATGTTTCCATCGAGGTTTACAAGGGCGAGGTACTGGGGCTGGTGGGAGAGTCCGGCTCGGGTAAGACCACCCTGGGCCGCAGCCTGCTGCGCTTAGTGGAGCCTACCGGGGGGCGCATCTGGTTTGATGGCCAGGAGATTGCCCATCTGCCTAAGGAGGTGCTGCGGGCCTTCCGCCGCCGCATGCAGATTATCTTCCAGGACCCCTACGCCTCGCTCAATCCGCGCATGACCGTGGGCGATATCATCGCCGAACCTTTGGTTATTCACCGGGTGGGAAGCCCCAAAGAGCGCCAAGAGCGGGTGGCCGAGCTATTAGAAACCGTGCAGCTTTCCCCCGACCACATCCGTCGCTACCCCCATGAGTTCTCCGGAGGGCAGCGTCAGCGCATTGGCATCGCTCGAGCTCTGGCTCTCAACCCCGAGTTCATCGTGGCCGACGAGTGCGTCTCGGCCTTGGACGTCTCTATTCGCGCCGAGATCATCGCGCTGCTCAAGGAGCTTCGGGCCAGAATGGGCCTGACCATGCTCTTCATCTCGCACGACCTGGCGGTGGTGGAGGACATCTCCGACCGGGTGGCGGTGATGTACAAGGGAAGGCTGGTGGAGGTCTCGAGCAGCCACCGCATCTACCGCGAACCCAAGGACGAGTACACCAAAGCCCTACTCTCGGCTATCCCTATCCCCGACCCTACGGTCAAGCGCGAACGCATTCCCTGGAATCCGGAGGCCTATTTAGCAGCACGCCAGAACAGCGCTTGACAGACTTATTCATGAGGGATAGACTCCAAACCCGAGTAAGTTGATTGGAATACCCATGCTGGGCCGTCCCACCCCCCCCAAACCCGCCCTGATTCCCCTGCTGGCCCTGGCCCTGCTGGCACTGGGCGTTTTGGCCCTGGGCACCGGGGCAGTGCGGATGGGCCCATGGGAGGTTCTTCAGGCCCTGGGTGCTTCGCACGACGAGACCCACACCCGCATCCTCTACGAGCTGCGGCTGCCACGCATACTGGTGGGGGCTTTGTGTGGTGCCTTGTTTGCGGCCTCCGGAGCCATCCTACAAGGGGTGGTGCGCAACCCCCTGGCCTCGCCGGACATTGTAGGAGTAGCGGCGGGGGCGGGGTTGGCTGCGGTCTTCACCCTAATCCTCTTGCCCCAAGCCCCAGCCTGGGCCCTGCCGGTGGGGGCTTTCGGGGGAGCTTTGGCGGCGTTTGGGCTGGTATACGTCCTGGCGCGCAGAGCCGGGGAGGTGCTGCCCATACGCTTGGCCCTGATTGGGGTGGCAGTGGAGGCCTCGCTGGACGGGCTGCGTCGGCTCATCCTGGTACGGGCTGACGACTCTATTGCCCAGGCCCTCATCTTTCTGAGCGGCACGGTCTACGGGGCCGACTGGGAGAGGCTTTTTCGGGTGCTGCCGTTTGCGGCCCTTCTCATACCTTTGGCCCTCTTGCTCCATCGGCGGCTCGATGTGCTTTCGTTCGGCGATGAGACTGCCAAGAGCCTGGGGATGCGCCTCGAGCCCGCCCGGCTGGTGGCTTTGTTCCTGGGCACGGCCCTGGCTGCGGTAGCGGTGATGGGGGTGGGCATTCTAGGCTTTGTGGGCCTGATTGCCCCTCACGCCGCGCGGCTGTTGGTGGGCCCCGGCTTTCGCCTGCTGCTGCCCACCTCGATGCTCCTGGGGGCTTTGCTGGTGGTGGGGGCCGACACCCTGGGGCGGGGCCTGGTGCCCCCGCTGGAGATTCCCGCGGGTTTGCTCACCACCCTTTTAGGGGCCCCTTACTTCCTCTACCTGATGCGAAAGGCGGGACGGGTACGATGAGCCTGCAAACCCAACAGCTCTCCTTAGGCTACGACGAGCGCCGCATCATCGAGGGCCTCAACCTTTCCTTGCCCAAGGGAAAGATTACCGCCCTCATCGGCCCCAACGGCTGCGGTAAGTCTACCTTGCTGCGGGCTTTGGCCCGGCTTTTGAAGCCCCAGGAAGGGGCGGTGCTGCTCGACGGCAAGGCCATCCACGCCCTGCCCACCAAGGCCGTGGCCCGCCAACTGGCCCTCTTGCCCCAGATGCCCCAGGCCCCTGAGGGGCTTAGCGTGGAGGAGCTGGTCTGGTTTGGCCGCTACCCCTACCAAAGCGCCTTTGGAGGGCGGAGTGAACATGACCAGAAGGCGGTGGAGTGGGCCCTCGACCAGACCGGCATGCGGGTCTTCGCCAAGAGGCCCTTGGAGACCCTTTCGGGCGGGCAACGCCAGCGGGCCTGGATCGCCATGGCCCTAGCCCAGGAGACTTCGATTCTGCTCCTGGACGAGCCCACCACCTACCTGGACCTGAGCCACCAGCTCGAGGTCTTGCAGCTTTTGCAAAGGCTCAACCGCCACGAGGGCAAGACCGTCGTGATGGTACTGCACGACCTCAACCAAGCCGCCCGCTACGCCCACCACCTGGTGGCGGTGAGTGGGGGACGGGTGGTGGCGGAGGGGGCGCCCGAGGCGGTGCTCAACGAGCGCATTCTGCGGGAGGTCTTTGGCCTTAAGGCCCACTTCCTGCGCGACCCCGAGACCGGCACGCCGCACTGCATCCCCTACGCCCTGGCGCGTAGAGAAGCCCTTGAACTGGTGGAGGAAAAACCATGAAACGAATTCTGGCGGGCCTTTTGGCCCTCTTCGGCCTGGCTTCGGCCCAGCTTCAGATCAAGCACGAGCTGGGCACCCTCACCCTGAACGCCCCAGCAAAGCGGGTGGTGGTGCTGGAATACAGCTTCCTGGACACCCTGCTGGCCTTGGGGGTGAGCCCGGTAGGGGCGGCCACCGGCACCCAAGGCGGCGACCGGGGGCTGCCGCCCTACCTCAAGGCCCGTGCTGCAGGTGTAGCCTCGATTGGCTCACGGGCCCAGCCCAGCCTCGAGGCCATCCTGGCGCTAAAGCCCGAGGTCATCGTGGCCGACGCCTTTGTGCACAAAGACCTAATCCCCCAGCTCGAGCGAATCGCCCCGGTGCTGGCCTTCCAGTCGCGGCGGGGTAGCTTCGACGACTTGAATCAGCAAGTGCTAGAACTCGGGCGCCTGGTGGGCAAAGAGGCCCGGGCCCGCCAGATTTTGGAAGACCAGGAACGGCTTTTGCAAAAGGCCCGGGCCTTCACCAACCCCAAAGCTCCCCCGGTTTTGCTAGGGGTAGCCACCCCGAGTAGCTTCACCGTCCACTCCAGCGAAAGTTTCATCGGCTCCCTGTTGGAACGTCTGGGCCGCAAAAGCCTGGCCAAGCCACAAAACAACCAGACCCAGTACGAGCTGGGCCTAGAGGGCCTCTTAGCGCTGAACCCCGCTACCTTGGTGTTCTTCACTGCCCCCGACGAAACCCCAATCGTGCGCGGCTGGGCTAAGAACCCGCTTTGGCAGAGGCTCGAGGCGGTGAAGCGAGGCCGAATATACGAGTTCGACCGCGACAACTGGACCCGGGGCCGGGGCCCTCTGGCCACCCGGCTCATCCTGGCCGAGCTGATCGACAGCGGCCTCCTGGCCGACCGGCCCGCAGCAGGCCGCTACGCCTTCAAGCCTTGAATATGACCCGCTCGCTCCGCCTTACCCAGACCCTACCGCTATTCGTGCTAGCCGCAGGACTCATGGCTTTCTCCCTGCTGCTCGCCATCTCAGTGGGAGCGGTGGACATCCCCTTGGGTGAGGTGTGGCGGTTGCTTTTCTGGCCCGATGACTCCAACTCGAGCCTCATCGTCCACACCCTGCGCCTGCCCCGGGCTTTGGTGGCTTTGCTGGTGGGAGCCGCGCTGGGGGTCTCGGGGGCCATGATGCAGGGCGTCACCCGCAACCCCCTCACCGAGCCGGGCATCTTGGGGGTCAACGCGGGGGCCGCGCTGGCCCTGTTGTTGGGGGTGGTTTTCTGCCCCGGCCTGCCCGCCTGGGCCACGGTGCTGCTGGCCGCTTTGGGTGGGGTGGGGGCGGCGGCGCTGGTCTATAGCATCACCGCGGCGGTGGGTCTGACCCCGGTGCGGCTGGCCTTGGCGGGCATCGCGGTGGGGGCTATGCTGGGGGCGGCGACTAGCTTTCTGCTGATCATGTTTGAGGAGCGCACCCGCGGCGCCTTCATCAACCTTTCGGGCAGCTTAGCCGGGCGCACCTGGGAGCACTTCTGGGTCATTCTGCCCTGGGCCCTGCCCGCGCTCTTGCTGGCCGTCGCCCTATCGCAGCAGGTTAACCTACTCGCCTTGGGCGAGGAGGTAGCCCAAAGCCTAGGGGCACGGGTGGGTCTGGTACGCCTGGCGGCCGTGGGGTTGGCGGTACTGCTGGCCGGGGCCGCGGTAAGCGTGGCCGGGCCCATTGGGTTTTTGGGCTTGGTGGTGCCCCATCTGGCCCGGTGGCTTGTGGGCGTCGACTACCGGCGGGTGATTCCCTTCTCGGCCCTGCTGGGGGCTAGCCTGCTCTCCTTAGCCGATGTGGCCGCCAGGCTTATAGACCGGCCCCTCGAGACCCCGGTGGGCATCTTGGTGGTAGCCTTGGGGGCCCCTTTCTTCGTCTACCTGGCACGGCGGGTGGGATGACAGGAAGTTATACCAGATTCGGTGGGCTGCCCCGCTCGAGCTGTGGGAGAAGACCCTCCATAGCCTCGGACGCCACGACCCCCGCTGGCCCATCGCCTATGCCCACAGCGCTCGGCTTTGGCGTGACTTCAAAGCGATGCGGGCTTGACCGGCGCGCGTGCTGGTCTCCTGGCTCATGGCCCTCCTAACTTCGCCCCCTAAACTCAGAGCCATGCCCTGGCTGCTGTTGTTGGTTTTTGTGCTGAGCGGCTGTACGTATACCTTTTTGCCCCTCGAGCCCGAGCGCGTGCCCTTTCCCCAACGCCCCAGCCTCACGGGGACGCTGACGGAGAGTGGTAAAACCGTGATCGCCCAACTCGAGGTGCGCCGGATGCCTAAGCCGGGCTACGTCGAGGTCAAGTGGTACCTGGAGGAAACCGTTTTAGCCGAGCGCTCGCTGTGGGCGGAGGGTCCCAGGAAGTACCGGCTCGAGCTACCCCGGCCCCAGGAGGGCTACTACCGGCTGATCGTGCTGATCGAAAACGCCCCACTGCTGCAACTCGACCTGGGCACACCCAGCCTGCCTAGCCCACCCCTACCGCCAGAAGAACCAGAGGGATCGTGAGAAAGGCCAGCACGCTCGAGAGCACCACGCTGCGGGCGGCCCTGGGCGCGTCCCCGCCGAACTCGGCCACCACCATGAAGGCGTTGACCGCGATGGGCATAGCGCTTTGCAGCGCCAACACCTGAATGTCGATGCGCTCGAGCCCCAGCAGATACCCCGCCCCCACCGCCAGCGCCGGGGCCACCAACAGTCGCAGTCCGGAGGCCAGCAGCTCAAAGCCACCGATTTGGACGGGGTTTTTGGCGATTTGTATGCCCAGGGTGAGCAGCATCAGGGGAATGCAAGCCTGTCCCACCAGGTGAATTCCGGCTTCAAGGTTGAAGGGGAAGTCGAGCCCCAGCGCCTTGAAGGCCAACCCCCCGGCCAGCGCCCAGAACATCGGCAGCTTGAGGGTGAAGAGCAGGCTCTGCGCCGGGTTGCCCCCGCGCAGGAAGGCCGGGATGACGCCAAACATCAGCACGCTGGAGGCGATGAAGTAGACTACCGCCCGCTCCAAGCCCTCCTGCCCCAGCGCGAACAGCGCCATCGAGAGCCCCATGTTGCCCGAGTTGGGGGAGAGCGCGGCGGTGACGAGGGTTTTGGCCGTGGGCTTGGGGAGCCGGGTCGCCGCTGCGATCAGCCAGGACAGCAGGCCCACAGCCGCGTAGGCCAGCGCGAAGCCCAGCGTGAGCCCCACCACGCTGCCGCTACCCAGGCGCGCGTTGTACATGGCGTCGAAGATCAGCGCGGGGACCAACAGGTGCAGGATGATGCGCGAGAGGGTGGGCGCGTCGATTTCGAAGCGCCGTCCCACCACGTAGCCCATCACCACGATCAGGGCGACGGGGAGAACGGTGTTGAGGAGGGCACTCATAAACGCGAGGGGCGCACGTCAGTGCGCCCCTACGATACCCTATGCTTCAGCCCTCGATCACCATCGGGATGATCACCGGGTCGCGGCCCGTGGCCTTGCGCAGGAACTTCTTGGTGGGGTAGTAGATGTCGTCGCGGATGACCTCGAGCGGCTTCTTCTCCCGCACGCCCTGGTAGATGGCGTCGAAGGCGATCTTGCGCACCTCGCCCAAGAGCCTCTCCCCGGCCTTGACGAAGCCCTTGGAGACCACCTCCACGTGGGGCTCGCGGTGGTTGACCAGCGCGGTGATCACCACCACGCCCTCGGCGGCCATGTGGTTGCGGTCGGCCAGGATTTCGTCGGTGATGTCGCCCACACCCAGCCCATCGACATAGAGCGCCCCGCTGGGCACCTTGCCGCTGATCTCGAAGGTCTCGGGGGTGAGCCTGACCACGTCGCCGTTCTCGGCGATGAGGACCTTTTCCGGGGGCTGGCCCATGGCCTCGGCCAGCCACTTGAAGTTGGTCTGCTGGCGCACCTCGCCGTGCCAGGGCAGGAAGAATTTGGGCTGCGCCAGGTTGAGGATGATCTTGAGCTCTTCCTGCGAGCCGTGCCCCGAGGCGTGAACGCGGTAGGTGGGGGGGAAGAAGACCTGAGCCCCCAGCGCGTAAAGCCGGTTGATCACCGTGTTCACCGCCTCCTCGTTGCCGGGGATGGGGCTGGAGGAGAGGATCACCGTGTCGCCGGGCTTGATGGCCATCTTCTGGTGCGTGCCCGAGGCCAAGCGCGCCAGCACGGCTTCGGGCTGACCCTGCGAGCCGGTGGTGATGACCAGGACCTGTGAGTCGTCGAGGTTGTCGAGCTCCTCGAGGCTGTAGAGCCGGTCGCGCACGCTGAGGTAGCCCAGATCCAGGGCGATGCGGGCGAACTTGACCATGCTGCGCCCCTCCACCGCCACCTTGCGCCCGTAGTGCTCGGCGGCCTTGATCACGCTCTGGATGCGGTGGATGTGCGAGGCAAAGGTGGTCACGAAGACCCGGCCCTTGGCCTTGCCGATGATCGCGTCGAGGCCCTTAGCCACCTCGGCCTCGCTGGGGGTGAAGCCGGGGCGCTCGGCGTTGGTGGAGTCGGCGATGAGCAACAGCACGCCCTCGGCCCCGGCCTGAGCCAGCTTGGCCAGGTGGCTGGGTTTGCCGTCGACCGGGGTGGGGTCGAGCTTGAAGTCGCCGGTATGTACCACCTTCCCCACGGGCGTGTGGATGACCATGCCCGAGTTGTCGGGGATGGAATGGGTCATGCGGAAGAGGTCAACGGTGAAATAGCGCCCGATTTGGATACGGTCGTCGGGGGAGACCTCGCGGAAATTGAAATCCCCTATCCTGAAGCCGAACTCCTCGAGCTTACCCTTGACCAGCCCCAACGTCAGCCGCGCTCCATAGACCGGGACCTTGGGCAGCTGGGAGAAGAGGTAAGGCAGAGCCCCGATGTGGTCTTCGTGGCCGTGGGTCAGCACCCAGCCCTTGATCTTGTCGGCGTTCTGGATGAGGTAGTCGATGCGCGGGATCAGCAGGTCCACGCCCAGCATGTGCTCATCGGGGAAGGCCAGGCCGCCGTCGATGACCAGGATCTCGTCCTGGAAGCGGAAGACGAACATGTTCTTGCCGATCTCGCCCATGCCGCCCAGGGGGATGATCTCGAGGTGCCCCCCCGCCGGGGCCAGCAGCACCGGCCCGCTGGGCTTGGGTTTGGGCCTGCGCTTGCGCGGGCGGCCAGGGGTATACGAAGTCGTCTTGTTGTGGTCCATGAAAAACTCCATTTATTCCGCGTGACAGGCCATTGTCGCAGCCGGCCACGTCGTATCCAAGTTCAAATGTGCCTCATGACCGAGGCTCCCAAGTGAGAGATTAGCAGATTTGATGGCGATATGAAATAGCGGGGTGGCGGTCGATAGTCCATACGCAAAACGCGAGAGGGCAGGGGGATACCCCCATCCGGCTCCGAGGTACGGGTTGGCTGAGTTCCCGCATGCTGGCGTGAGCTACTCGCTGAGGTAGACGACGTGGCAGCGGTTGAACTTGGCGTGGGGCGCTACCCACAACAGGGCCTGACACTCCACGCCGTGCCCTCAGCGCTTGACCGGGGGCTTGCGCGGGGGGATCTTGCCCTCGAGCTCGGGCCGGATCACGTCTACGCGACCCTTCTCGTCGATGGTGTGGACCTTGACGCGGATGGTGTCGCCCATCTTGAGGTAGTCTTCAACGCGATCCACGCGGCCCTCGGCGATCTGGCTGATGTGCAGCAGGCCGTCGGTGCCGGGGAAGAGGGTGACGAAGGCCCCGAAAGGGGTGATGCGGCTGACGGTGGCGTCGTAAATCTCGCCGACTTTGACCTCTTGGGTCACACCCTGGATGCGCCGCAGGGCTTCCTGGGCTGCCGCGGCGTTGGCCGAGAAGATGCGCACGGTGCCGTCTTGTTCGATGTCGATCTCGACCCCGAGCTCTTCCAACGCCCGCACGTTCTTGCCGCCGGGGCCAATCACCGCACCGATCTTCTCCGGCGAGATCTTGATGCTCAGGATGCGCGGTACCTGGGGCTTGAGTTCGCGGCGGGGGGCCGGCAGCACTTCGGCCATCTTGCTCAGGATGTGCAAGCGGGCTTCGCGGGCTTGCTGTAGGGCGGCGCGCATGAGCTCGGGGGAGATCCCGGCGATCTTGATGTCCATCTGCAAGGCGGTGATGCCCGCGGCGGTGCCGGTCACCTTGAAGTCCATGTCGCCCAGCGCGTCTTCGAGGCCCAGGATGTCGGTGAGCACTACGGCCTGCTCACCCTCCTTCACCAGGCCCATCGCCACCCCCGCCACGGGGCGCTTGATGGGCACACCCGCGTCCATCAGGGCCAGGCAGCCCGCACAGACCGTGGCCATCGAGCTCGAGCCGTTGGACTCCAGCACGTCCCCCACCACGCGGATGGTGTAGGGAAACTCCTCCTGGCTGGGCAGCACGGCTTTGAGGGCCCGCTTGGCCAGGTTGCCGTGGCCCACCTCGCGGCGGCTCACCCCACGCAGGCGCTTGACCTCGCCGGTGGAGTAGGGCGGAAAGTTGTAGTGCACCAGGAAGGGGTCCTCGGTGTCGAGGCCCAGGTCATCGACGAGCTGGGCGTCGCGCCCGGTGCCCAGGGTGACGGTGCCCAGCACCTGGGTCTCGCCCCGCGTGAACACCGCCGAGCCGTGCGCCCTGGGCAGCACGTCGACCTCGATCCAGATGGGGCGCACGTCCTTGGGCCCGCGCCCGTCGGCTCGCCGGCCCTCCTCCAGGATCAGGCGGCGCAGCTCCTTCTTGACCACGTCCTCGAAGGCTTTGTGGGCCAGCTTGCGCCGGGCTTCATCCACCGCTCCGTCGGGCGAGGCGGGCACGAAAGCTTCCACCAGCTCCTTCTCGAAGGCTTCCAGCGCCGCGCTGCGCTCACCTTTGGAGGCCGTCTGCAGCACGCTCGAGAGCCCCCGCTCCAGGGCCAGGGCCCTGAGGGCGGCAGCCTCTTCGTCGCTGAGCTTCTCCGGCTCGGCTACGCTGAACTTCTCCTTGCCCAGCTCGGCCCGCATCTGCTCCTGCAGGGCGATGATGGGCTGCATGGCGCGATGAGCGAACTCGAGGGCTTGCACCATCTGCTCGTCGGGGATCTCCTCGGCCCCGGCTTCGACCATGATGATCGCCTCCTTGGAGCCCGCTACCACCAGCTCGAGCTGGTTGTCCTCGGTGGCGGTGGGGTTGAGCACGAAGCGCCCGTTCTGCATCCCCACCCGCACGCAGGCGATGGGCCCGGCCCAGGGGATGTCGGAGAGGGTGAGCGCGGCGCTGGCGGCGATGGGGCCGAGGATGTCGGGGGTGTTCTCCTGGTCGGCGGAGAGCACGGTGAGAATGACCTGGACCTCGTGGCGGAAGCCCTTGGGGAACAGGGGTCGGATGGGGCGGTCGGTGAGGCGGGCCGAGAGGATGGCCTTCTCACCCGGCCTGCCCTCGCGCCGCATGAAGGAGCCGGGGATCTTGCCCACGGCGTAGTGGCGCTCCTCGAATTCGACCGTCAGCGGCAGGAAGTCGGCCTCGATGGGCTCTTGTGAGGCCTGGGCGGTCGCCATGACGATGGTCTGGCCGTAGCGCACCCACACCGAGCCCGAGACCTGCTTGGCGTACTTGCCGGTCTCGATGCTCAGGGTACGACCGGCGAGCTCGAGGCTGTAGACCTTTCCAGAGGGGGTATTGGCACTTGATCCCATAATCTCTACCTTTAGCTTAACGGACAACGGAACCGGGGTTACCGGTTCCGTGTCTCATTCTGAGGTCGAATGGCGGCTCGAGCCCTGGCCCAAGCGAAACCGGGCCGCGCAGCCCGAATCTGAAGTTACTTGCGCAGGCCAAGCTTTTCGATGAGCGCCTTGTAGGCATCCTTGTTCGATTGCTCGAGGTACTTCAGCAGGCGGCGACGCTTGCCCACGAGCACCAGCAGCCCCCGGTGGGAGTGGTGGTCGTGGCGGTTCTTGGTCAGGTGCTCCGAGAGGCGGTTGATGCGCTCGGTGAGCAGGGCCACCTGCACTTCGGTGGAGCCGGTGTCGCCGGCGCTCCTGGCGTGGGCGGCGATGATGCTGGACTTGACTTCCTTTGTAAGAGCCATGCTTTCCTCCGTCAGGCAGGGAGACGCTCGTGTGACGGGGCCTCTCCCCCCTCGCAGGCCGGGTGAGCCCGGCCAAACCTTTGTGAGTGTAGCGGCTAGCGCCTGCTGAGTCAATATATAGGGCTGGAGGCGTGCGCTCAGCGTTTGCAGTGATCCGCGCGGCACAGGCGGAAATTACGCAAGTGGGCACCGATGAGCGTGAGGCTTCCGGCCATGGTGAGCCAGGTTTCTAGCGGCGACTCCTCGAAGCCGCGGGCCGCGACCAAAAAGGCCATGCCCAGCGCCCCAAAGGCGATCACCCCCCGGTCCTTGTGCTCGCGGCACCCCAGCCACAGCCCCAGCCCGCTGACCGGGATGGTTAGCCACAGCAGCAGGCTGTGTATGGACTCGCTGCCCAGCACACCCTGGGCTAGCAGGGGAAACAACGCCAGCAACACCGGTGTCAGCAGGCAGTGGGCAAAGCACAGCCCACCCAGCCCCATAGCCAAGTGATCCCAACTCAGACGCTGGCGCAGCATAGACTCGAGTCAGTCTAAGACACAGCCGCGGGCAATTTGTGCTTTGCCGAACCTTGCAGGAAAAGCAGCAGTGCGAAAGCCGCCGTGCTGCTGCTGAAGAAGAAGGCGACAGAGGCTCCGAAGTTCTCCCACAGCAGGCCAAACAGCAAGCTAGCAGGGAAGAGCAGCAGGCCCACCAGGGTGTGGTAGAGGCCGATGGCGCTGGCCTTCTCGGTGGATGGGATCAAAGTCGCCAAGTAGGCGCGGCTGCTGCCCTCGAAGGCGGCGCTGTACAGCGCGTACAGGCCAAAGAGGGCGATCCCATGCCAGGCTTGGCTCGAGAGCCCGAAGCCCAGGTACACCAGCGCGTACACCGCGAAGCCCGCTGCCACCATCCGCCGCAGCCCGAAGCGGTCGGCCAGCAGGCCCAGCGGGTAGGAGCCCAGGGCGTAGAGCAGGTTGTAGCCGGTATAGGCCAGCGTAGCTTGGGCGTCGCTCAGACCCAAGTCGGTGAGGCGGAGGATCAGGAAGGCGTTGGAGGAGAGCCCCAGGGTGAACACCCCCGTCACCAGCAGGAAGCGGCGGTACTGGGGGGAGAAGCTCGAGAAGCGCAGAGGGGACAGGGGCTTGGCGATCCCCCGCTGCTCCCTGAGCGCGAATACGATGACCAGCACCGCCAGCGCAGCCGGGATGGCCGAAAGCCAGAACACCCCGCGAAAGCCTACCAGCGGCAGCAGCGCGAAGGCCAGGAGGGGGCCGATGGTGGCCCCCACCGAGTCCATCGCCCGGTGCAGGCCATAGGCCCGCCCGTACTGCTCCTTAGGGGTGACCTCGGCCAGCAGGGCGTCTCGAGGTGCCGTGCGCAGCCCCTTGCCCACCCGGTCCAAGAAGCGGTAGGCCAGCACGTGCCAGGGTGCCGTCGCCAGGGCCAGAATGGGGCGCAACAGGGCCGGGGAACCGTAGCCCACCAGCAGCAGCGGCTTGCGGGCGGCGATGCGGTCGGAGATGCGGCCCCCGGCCACCTTGAATAGGCTCGAGGTGGCCTCGGCCACCCCCTCCACTAGCCCCACCACCTCCTTGCCCAGCCCCAGGCTGCCGGTCATGAACAGCGGCAACAGCGGGTAGACCATCTCCGAGGCGATGTCCATGAGCAAGCTGACCCAACCCAGTGCGTAGATGGCTCGAGGTAGGCGGGGCATGGAGAGATTCTATCCCGCACCGCTGGCTATGGCTTCCTCACCACAGCCGCATGCCGGGGACCGGGTTCATGTGCGTGAACATCTGGAACAGTACCGGCCCATAAGCCACCAGGATCAGCACCACCGCCACGCCAAACCAGAACCCCACCCGGTCGGTCATCAGGGCCAGGCTGCTGCCTTCGGGCTTGGAAATTACTTCAGCAAAGGGAATTTCCTGGTACTCGGAGAAGTCGCGCCGCGCTTGCAGGGCGGTGGCGAAGATCACGTAGAAGAACATCACCGCGGCCACGAACAGGATGATCCCCGAGACGATGTTAATGGTCATCCAGGCTGCCGATTCCCGGTACGCCTCCATGGCGGCGGGGCTCTCGGCGATGTGAGCGCGGCGGGGGATGCCCCACAGGAAGCCCATCCAGTGAAGGGCAAAGGTCATGAGGAACATGCCGATGAACCACAGCCACATCGAGGCCCAGGCCAGGCCCGGCCTGAGCAGGGGTTTGCCGGTGAGGTGGGGGATCAGCCAGAAGGCAGTACCCATGACGGCCATGGTGACCAGCGTGGCGACTTGCAGGTGGAAGTGGCCGGGGATCCAGGTGGTGTTGTGCACGGCCTGGTTGAGGGTGAAGCTGGCGTTGACGATGCCGCCGGCCCCGCCGGGGATGAAGGCGAGGAGGCCCAGCAACAGCGCCAGCACGCTGGGGTTATCCCAGGGCAGCGCCCGGATCCAACCCAGCAGGCCCTTGCCGCCCCTGGCCCGCCCGGCGTTCTCGAGGCTGGCCGCCAGGGTGAAGGCGGTCATCAGGCTGGGCACGGCGACCATCATGGTCAGCACGGTGTGGACGAACTTCCAGCCCGGTGCGATGCCGGGGTCGGCGAACTGGTGATGGAAGCCCACGGGGATCGAGAAGAGCAAAAACAGCAGGAAGGCCAGGCGGGCCAGCGGGTCGGAGATCAGCTTGCCCCCGGCCAGCTTGGGCAAGATGGTATAGGCCACCACGTAGGCCGGCAGCAGCCAGAAGTACACGATGGGGTGCCCGGTGTACCAGAACAGCGTGCGCATGAGCAGAGGATCCACGCCTTCAATCCAGCCGAAGGACCAGGGGATGAGGAAGAAGGCCACCTCGACCACCAGGCCCAGTGAGGCTAAGAACCACATCAGCCAGTGGATCAGGCTCAGGTAAGTCACCAGTGGGGTGATCTTGCCGGGATTCTCCCGCTTGAAGCGCAGCCACATCTGCAGCACGATGTACGCGCTGACCCAACTCGAGAGCACGAAGATCGCCGCTCCGACGTAGAAGGCCCAGTGGGCCTTGAGCGGGGCATAGAAGGTGTAGAGCACCGATGCCGCGTTGAGCAGCAGCGGGATCGCGGCGATCAGGAGCCCCACCAGAGCCATCCACCACGACACCCAGGCCAGGGTCATGTTGGGCCTGTAGCCGAGCTCTCTGGCTGGGAAATAGACCAGCAGGGCCTGGGCCATGAGCTGGGTGAAGACGATGGCATTGAGGACCCCATGCAGGCTCAGCCCCTGGTAATACGACTGGATGAGGGGCTTGAGGTAGGGGTAGAGGTCGAGGCCGCCATAGTTCAACGATTGCAGTGGGCCGAAGAAAGTGCCCAACATCAGGGCCATAAAGCCCAGCATGAGCATGTACAGCGTCAGCTTCTTTTCGGGATGGCCCGCATAGGCATCCACTTTGGAGAAGGTAATTACGGCCATTGATTCTCCTTGTGTTGGGTTGGGGGTCTGGGATTAGGGTGCCTTATTCCTCCACCACGATCTTGCTGATCATGCTCGCGTGACCCAGGCCGCAGTACTCGTTGCAGATGATCCGGTACTCGCCGGCTTTTCTGAAGGTATGGCTTACCCTGGCCACCTCGCCGGGAATGACCTGCACGTTGATGTTGGTGCGCTCGATCATGAAGCCGTGCTGCACGTCGGGACTGGTGACATAGAAGGTCACTTTGTGGCCCTTTTTGACCCGCATTTCAGCAGGCAGGTAGCCGAAAGCGAAGGCCTGGACGTAGGCGACGTACTCGTTGCCGACCTGCTCGAGGCGTGGATTGGCGAACTCGCCCTCGCTGCGTACCTTGGTCGGATCGATGCGCTGGGTGCCCACCGGGATACTGCCGCCGAAGTTGGCCATGGTATAGGCGATGAGCACCACGAAAACCACGATCATCCCGATTCCGAACGCCAGCCAGCCGCGCTCGAAGCGCTCGATTACCGCGTGTTCCTCGTGATTCATGCCCTAGCTCCTCCCCAGGAAAGTGAAGAAGTAGAACAGCCAGAAGGTGAGAATAAAGACGGTTACCACCGCCACCACCAAGACTGCCCCCCAGGGCCGGTGATCTTTTGGCTTCTCCATGAGCCCTCCTCGGTTGCAGAGTCTATAGGAGTTGGTAAGTACAGGTGTCCCGGGGAGTGGTACTGCCGTAGAGCAAGCCAGGCTACGGCTATGGCTTTTCCTGCCTGGGCGCTCGAGCCTAAATTTTGTGCGAGTGACGAAATGAATGGAGGGGTGGGGTAATATGGCGCTTATGGTAGAGTCCGCCAGAGTTCAGACCCTCTCGATCAATGCCGTCCGCATGCTGGCCCTCGATGCCGTAGAGCAGGCCAAGAGCGGGCACCCTGGGATGCCCATGGGCATGGCCCCGGCGGCTTACGTGCTGTGGACCGAATTCCTCAAGCACAACCCGCGCGATCCCCGCTGGTTCGACCGCGACCGCTTTGTACTCTCGGCGGGCCACGGCAGCATGCTGATCTACGCGCTGCTGCACCTCAGCGGCTACGACCTGCCGCTGGAGGAGCTCAAGCGCTTCCGCCAGTGGGGCTCACGCACCCCCGGCCACCCCGAGTACGGTCACACCGTGGGTGTCGAGACCACCACCGGCCCGCTGGGGCAGGGGATCAGCACCGCGGTGGGGATGGCCCTGGCCGAGCGCAGGCTGGCGGCAGAGTTCAACCGCGAGGGCCACACCATCGTCGACCACTACACCTACGTGCTGGCCTCCGACGGCGACCTGATGGAGGGGGTCTCGAGCGAGGCCAGCTCGCTGGCTGGGCACCTCAAGCTGGGCAAGCTGATCGTCCTTTACGACGACAACAACATCTCCATCGACGGATCCACCGATCTGGCCTTCACCGAGGACGTGTTGGGGCGTTACAGGGCCTACGGCTGGCATACGGTGGGCGGAGTCCACGGCGAGGACCTCGAGGCCATCCGCCGGGCCATCCGGGAAGCCCAGGCCGACCCCCGCCCCAGCATCATCTCCATCAAGAGCATCATCGGCTTCGGCTCGCCCCTGGCTGGGCACCACAAGGCCCACTCCGACGCGATGGGGCCCGAGAAAGTGGCGGCCACCCGCGAGGCGTTGGGATGGCCGTACGCCCCGTTTGAAATCCCGCAGGAGGTCTACGACGACTACCGTCGGACTCTTTCCAAGGGCGAAGCCGCCCAGGCCGAGTGGAACCGCCGCCTGGAAGCCTACCGCCACGCTTTCCCCGAGCTGGCCGCCGAGTTCCACCGCCGCATGGCCGGCGAGCTGCCCAACGGTTTTGCCAGCAGCGAGGCTGGCTGGGAGCAGGCCCTGCCCAGCTTCGAGCCGGGCTCCAAGCTCGCTACCCGCGCCGCCAGCGGCAAGGTGCTCGATGCCCTGGCGGCGCGCATGCCCGAGCTCCTGGGGGGTAGCGCCGACCTCACCCCCTCCAACAACACCAAGGCGGTGGGCATGGAGGACTTTTCTGCTTCCAACCCCACCGGTCGCTACATCCGCTACGGGGTGCGCGAGCACGGTATGGGGGCCATTCTGAATGGGATTAACCTGCACGGCGGCCACCGGGCCTACGGCGGCACCTTCCTGGTGTTCTCCGACTACATGCGCCCGGCCGTCCGCATAGCCGCGCTCATGGGGGTTCCCACCATCTTCGTCTACACCCACGACTCCATCGCGTTGGGCGAGGACGGTCCCACCCACCAGCCCGTCGAGCACCTCATGAGCTTGCGGGCCATCCCCAACCTCTGGGTCATTCGCCCGGCGGACGCCGACGAGACCGCGATGGCTTGGAGGATGGCCCTCGAGCGCAAGAGCGGCCCCACCGCCTTGGCCCTCACCCGCCAGGCCGTTCCGGTCCTCGATCGCGGCAAGCTGGCCCCTGCTGAAGAGGCACTAAAAGGCGGATACGTCCTCTCGGAGGTGGAGAATCCTCAGGCGGTCATCGTCGCCACCGGGAGCGAAGTTGGCCTGGCCCTCGAGGCTCAGGCCGCACTGGCCAAAGAGGGCTTGCGGGTACGGGTGGTGAGCCTGCCCTGCTGGGAGGCCTTTGAGGCCCAGGGCGCTGAGTATCGCGACGCCGTGCTGCCCCCTCATCTCCCCACGGTCTCGGTGGAAGCCGGGACCACCCTGGGTTGGGAGCGCTACGCCGACAGGTGCATCGGCCTCGATCGTTTTGGGGCCAGCGCTCCCTACGCCGTGGTCTACAAGGAGCTCGGCTTCACCCCTGAGCGCGTCGTGGAAGCGGTGAAGTCGCTGCTTTGAGGCATTGCCTTTGGCGCCTCGCGTTTGTACGCGATAATGCTTTGCTATGGAAGAGGTTTTGGGAAATCCGCGTCCGCTGCTGTTTACCCTGGCCCTGGGGGCGGCCTTGGTCGGTGGCTTGGTGATGGCTTTTTCTGCCCAGAAGGCCGCTCCCCGCTGGCTGGCTTATATTTTTTGGCTCGCCGCTACCTTGCTGATCGCCCTCGGGTTGACGCGGTAAGATTGAGGGCATGCCCAAACACATCGTCAGCGTCTCGATTGGCTCTTCCAAGCGCAACTCCAAGGCCGAGGTCAACATCGAAGGCCTCCCCGATACTTTTGTGCTCGAGCGCATCGGCACCGATGGGAGCTGGGAGAAGGCCATTGAGCTGGTCAAGGAGCTCGACGGCAAGGTCGATGCCTTTGGCCTGGGCGGGGCCGACCTGTACGTGTGGGCCGGGAAGCGCCGCTACACCTTCCGCGACTCGGCCCGCATGGCTGCCGCCGCAAAGAGAAGCCCCATGGTCGATGGCTCGGGGCTCAAGCACACCCTCGAGCGCAACGCCGTGCGCTTGCTGGAGCCGCAAATTCACTGGAAGGGCAAGAAGGTGCTCATCCCCAGTGCCCTCGACCGCTTCGGTCTGGCCGAGGCCATGAACGAAGCCGGAGCCGAGGTGATCCACGGGGACTTCATCTATGGGCTGGGGTTACCCCTTCCCATCCGGCAGCTCCCGGTGCTGCGCCTGTGGGCCTACATCCTCATGCCTATCATCACCCAGCTGCCCTTCCAGTGGCTCTACCCCACGGGCGAGAAGCAGGAAAAGCAGGTGCTCGACTGGCGGCAGAAGTATTTTCGCTGGGCCGATGTGATCGCGGGGGACTGGCACTTCATGCGCCGTTACATGCCCCCGGACATGCAGGGCAAGGTCATCCTCACCAACACCACCACCGAAGAAGACCTCGAGTTCATGCGCGCCAGGGGTGTCAAGACCCTCATCACCACCACCCCGCGCATCGCGGGCCGCAGCTTTGGCACCAACGTGATGGAAGCCTTCATCGTGGCCCTGGCCGGGAAATACCCGCTGAGCGAGCAGGAGTACCTCGAGTACATCGAAAAGCTCGGCCTCAAGCCGCAGATCACCGAGCTTTTGTAGGGGTGCGCGCTGCGAAATTGAGCAAAGCGCCCGCGCCATGTACAATCACGCTTTGGAAAGGCCCGGCAGGGCCAGAGGAGCTTTGCATGATCAGCGTGACCGACTTGCGCAACGGCACAAAAGTCAAGATGGACGGCGGCCTGTGGATGTGTGTGGACTACCAGCACCAGAAGATCGGGCGCGGTGGGGCCAAGGTGGTCGCCAAGTTCAAGAACCTCGAGACCGGCGTCACCGTGGAGCGCTCCTTCAACTCAGGGGAGAAGCTCGAGGACATCTACGTCGAGACCAAGGACCTACAGTACCTCTACGCCGAAGGTGACGAGCTGGTGCTGATGGACCTCGAGACCTACGAGCAATTTCACGTACCCAAGGACATCACCGAGGCGGCCAAGTTCCTCAAGGAGGGCATGACCGTGCAGGGCTCGATGTACAACGGGCGCCCGCTCGACATCACCCCGCCCTTCACGGTCGAGCTCAAGATCGTCGATACGCCGCCCGGTGTGCGCGGTGACACCGTTTCGGGGGGCACCAAGCCGGCGACGCTCGAGACCGGCGCGGTGGTGCAGGTTCCCCTGTTCGTGGAAGTGGGCGAGGTTATCAAGGTCGATACCCGCACGGGCAGCTACATCAGCCGGGCTTGAAGCGCTTTGATCGTCGGGGGCGGCGTGGAGGTTGCCCCCGGCTTGTTGCCGGATGCTGGCGCCACCGAAGCTCGAGCGACCTAGGCGGGTTACATGGGTATACTTGGGGCGTTCGGATCGCCTGAGGTGAATATGAACGCGAAGGAACTGAAGCTCATCCTGCAAGCCTTGGTTGAAAACGAGGTTTCCGAACTCAGCCTCGAGACCCCTGACTACAAACTCACCGTCAAACGTGGGGGCACGGCCCCCGCTGTGACCTATGTGACACCTGCTTCGGCACCCGCCCCGGTTATTCCGGCCCCGGTTCCTACCCCGGTGCCCATCCCGCCCTCGCCCGCGCCGGAGCCAGCCCCTGCCAACCCGGCTCCAGCTCCCACTCCTGAACCAAAGCCTGAAGAGCCTGCCGTCAGGGGAGTGGAGGTCAAGGCCCCCATCGTGGGCACCTTCTACCGAGCCCCCTCTCCCGACGCCGAGCCCTTTGTCAAGGAGGGCGATGTGGTGAAGAAGGGCCAGGTGCTGTGCATCATCGAGGCCATGAAGTTGATGAACGAGATCGAATCCGACGTCTCCGGGATCGTGCGCAAAATCCTGGTGAGCAACGGTGAACCGGTCGAGTACGGGCAAGCCCTCTTCATCATCGAACCTGCTTGAGCGCTCTTCTGGTTGTGAGCCATGAGCATGCCTGGAGAGTGTCATGTTTAACAAGATCCTCATCGCCAACCGGGGGGAAATCGCCCTGCGGGTGCTGCGCGCGGCTCGCGAGATGGGCATCAAGGTGGTGGTGGCCCATTCCGAGGCCGATACCCAGTCCCTGCCTGTCCTGCTGGCCGACGAGGCCATCTGCATCGGGGCGCCACCCTCGACCCAGAGCTACCTCAACATCCCCAACCTGCTCTCGGCGGCCATCATCAGCGGGGCCGACGCCATCCACCCCGGCTACGGCTTCCTGGCCGAGAACCCTCAGTTCGCCGAGATGTGCCGGGAGTACGGCATCGTCTTCATCGGCCCGACGCCCGAGAACATGTACAGCCTGGGCTCCAAGGCCGGCGGGCGCGAGATCGCGGCGAAGTCCAACGTGCCCACCGTTCCGGGGACGGGCGTGCTCGAGAGCGTCGAGGAGGCCATCGCCGCCGCCGAGCAGATCGGCTACCCGGTGCTGCTCAAAGCCAGCGCGGGCGGGGGCGGACGCGGTCAGAAGGTCGTGCGCTCCTCCGACGAGATGAAGACCGCCTTCGTGCAGGCCCAGCAGGAGGCCCAGAACTACTTTGGCGACCCCGCGCTGATCCTCGAGAAATTCATCGAGCTCTTCCGCCACGTCGAGGTGCAGGTGATGGGTGACGGTAAGGGTCACGTCATCCACATCGGCGAGCGCGACTGCTCGATCCAGCGGCGCAACCAAAAGCTCATCGAGGAAGCTCCCAGCCGCCTGCCCGAGGAGCTGCGCCAGGAAATCCTGGCCGCGGGGGTCCGCTTAGCCAAGTACGTCAATTACCAGGGGGCGGGAACCTTAGAGTTCATCGTCGATCCCGAGGGCAATTACTACTTCATGGAGATGAACACCCGCATCCAGGTCGAGCACTGCGTCTCTGAGATGATCTCGGGCCTGGACTTTGTGAAGATGCAGATCCGCATCGCTGCGGGCGAGCCTCTCGACCTCCAGCAGGAGGACGTCGAGCTCAAGGGTCACGCCATCGAGTGCCGCATCAACGCCGAGGACTACGAAAAAGACTTCCGCCCCAGCATCGGCAAGGTCGAGACCCTGCACTTCCCCGGCGGCCCCGGCGTGCGCATCGACTCGCACCTCTACGCCGGTTACAGCATCCCGCCCCACTACGACTCGCTCGTCGCCAAGCTCATCGTCCACGCCCCTACCCGCGAGGAGGCCATCGACCGCATGAAGCGGGCCTTGGGTGAGACCGTCATCGAAGGGCCGGGCGTCAAGACCACCGTGCCCTTCCACCTCAAGGTCATGGACAATGCCTTCTACCGCCGGGGGGCCATCTTCACCAACTTCGTCACCACGCGGATGAACGACCGATGACCGACCCCGAAGACTCCCCCTGGCGAACCCTCTCCTCCGAGCTGGTCTACGACAACCGCTGGATCTCCGTCACCCACCGCGAGGTGATCAACCCCAGCGGCAACCCCGGCGTCTACGGGGTGGTGCACTTCAAGAACCGAGCCATCGGGGTGCTGCCCCTCGACGAGGAGGGCAACACCTATCTGGTGGGCCAGTACCGCTACACCCTGGGCCGCTACTCCTGGGAAATCCCCGAAGGCGGCGGCCCCTTCGACGAAGAACCCCTCGAGGCCGCCAAGCGCGAATTGCTCGAGGAGACCGGCCTACGCGCCGATCGCTGGGAACTGCTGCTGACGCTGCACCTCTCCAACTCCGTCACCGATGAAATCGGGATGGTGTACCTGGCGCGGGGGCTGCAGCAGGGCGAAGCCAGCCCGGAAGAGACCGAGCAACTGCGCGTGCGCAAGGTGCCGCTGGAGGAGGTTTATCGCCGGGTGTTGGAGGGTGAGATCACCGACTCGCTCACCATAGCGGCGGTGTTGCGGGCGAAGTTGCTGCTGCTAGAGCAGGGCCGGTGGTGAAGCCGGTTCGAAGATGCAATCGGCTTGGCATTTACCCGTAAACTGGTGAGCGATGTTCTTCTTCTCGCTGCTCGCAACCGACCCCCTTGCCTATTTGGTGGCTTTTGCCGCCGCCGCTTTTGGCCTGGTAATGCACAACCTCTTCCAGGCCTGGCTGGCCGACCGCTACAAGGATACCTCTCCCCGCCGATTCGGCTTTCTCAGCGTGGAGCCCAGGGTTCACCTTGACCTCATCGGCCTGATCTTCCTGGCCCTCATCGGCTTTGGCTTTCCTCGCCCGGTACCCTACCGGCTCTTTGGCCGCAAGGATGCCCAGGTGGCGCTGATGGGACCGCTGGGCTTTTTCGTCGCCGCACTGCTGTTCGGCCTGCTGGCCCGCTTGCTGTCCAGGGTGGGCGACAGCGCGCTCGGTATCGCGGGTGGGTTGGGCGTAGCTTCGGACCTGATGCTGATTCACGCGGCCATCTACCTCTTTCCCGTGCCCCCGCTCGACGGGGCCAAGGTGGTCTATGCCCTGGGCGGCAGTGAGGCCCGCCGCTTTATGGATCAGCTAGCCAGCTATGGTCCTATCGGATTTTTCGTGATCTTCCTGGTCCTCAACTTCACCGGCGTCACTACGGCGGTCCGGCTGGTGCTGGGCAGCTTCCTCAACGGCCTGTTCCGCTTGATTGGTCTGTAATCATGTTGATCGAGCTCTTGCGCGATGAACCGCTTACCTTTTTCTTGGTGGTGGGCATCTTGCTGTTCTCCTTGACCCTTCACGAGCTGGGACACGCGCTGAGCGCCTCCTGGTCGGGCGACCAGACTGCCCGCCTGATGGGGCGCCTCAGCCTCAACCCCTTCCGACACCTCGACCCCTGGGGAACCTTGCTGCTGCTCTTCGCCGGCTTTGGCTGGGCCAAGCCGGTGCCCATCGACCCGCGCAATTTCCGGCACTACCGGCTCGGCCTCTTCGCGGTCTCCGTCGCCGGCATCGTGGTCAATGTGCTCATCGCCCTGGCGTGCGTACTGCTGCTGAGGAGCCTCGACGCGCTGGGTATGGCCACGCCCGACGGTACCCTCACCAAGGCTTTGCTATACGCTGCGGCCATCAATATCACCCTGGCGGTGTTCAACCTGCTGCCGGTGCCTCCCCTCGACGGCTCCAAGATCGTGCAGAGCGCACTCCCGCTGCGCTGGCACCCCTTCATCTGGCGCCTCGAGGCCAACCCCAACTACGCCATCATCGCGTTGCTGTTGTTCCTCACCGTGTTGCGCGGACCGGTGGTGCAGCTCATTCGCTTGGTGCAGAACGAGTTTTTCAAGTTTACCTTGGGGTGAAGGAAGCTCTGTAGCTTCACCCCCTCAGCCACTCCCGCAACACCCGCAGGTTGTGCGCGTCCTCCTGCAGGCTTCTGGGGGTCTCGAGGATCACCACTTTCCCGCTTAGGCGGCTGTCGGTGACGAACTCGGCCAGCGCCGGGCCGATGTAGCCCTCGAGCAGGTTGGCATGGAGGTCTTTATGGCTGGCGAACGCGTGCTGCGAGTCGTTGAGGTGGATCACCGGCACGCGCCCCAGGCCGATTATCTCCTCCAGCACGCTCAGCACGCCGGCGGGGTCTTCGTGGATGCGGTATCCGGCGGCAAAGGCGTGGCAGGTGTCGAAGCACACCCCAAGCGGTGTGCCCTCGATGAGCCGGGCCAGATCGTACAGGTCGGAACCCAGCTCCCTGCCCCCTCCCGCGCTGTTCTCCAGCAGCAGTTTGGGGCCGTTCTTCCCTAAAGCCGCCAGCTCGCGGGCCTTCAGCGCGCCTTCCCGCACCCGCTCGGCGTCGCCCGAACCCGGATGCACCACCACGTGCCCCACGCCCAGGGCCTGGGCTTTCATCAGGTCGTCGGCCAGGCTGAACACGCTCTTCTCCCACAGCACGCCCGAAGCCCCCAGATTGACCAGGTACGAGGCGTGGATCACCGCCGGGATGGCCCCTAGGTTTTCGCGCCTGGCCCGGAAGCGCTCGATCTGAGCGGGAGAGAGGGGGCGGGTCTTCCAGGCCCGGGGGCTCTTGGCGAAGATCTGGAAAGCGCTCAGGCCCAGTAGCTCGGCTTCCCGCACCGCACCCGCCACACCCTCCTTGCTCGCGATCGAAAGGTGCAGGCCGTGGCGGATCATCTGAGGACTTCCAGACGCACTGTGGCCGTTCCCGACATGCCGATGGCCTGGGCGGCGGCATAGGAGAGGTCGATCACGTAGCCCCGGATGTAGGGCCCCCGGTCGTTGACCCGCACGATCACCCTGCGCCCGTTGCGCAGGTTGGTCACCCGCACCCGCGTGCCAAAGGGCAGCGTGGGGTGTGCGGCGGTGAGGTCGTAGGTGTTGAAGCGTTCGCCGCTGGCGGTGCGCCTGCCTTGGAAGCGAGGACCGTACCAGGCTGCCTTGCCCTGCTGTAAAAAGCGCCATTCGACGCCAGGGGCGCGGGGACTACGGGAGACCAGGAGCACCTGCCCCACCTTGATTACGTCGCTCCTCAGGCCGTTGAGCGCCTTGAGCGCCTCGACGGTTGTGCCGTGCCTTCGGGCGATGGAGTAGAGGGTATCCCCCTTCTGCACGCGATATTCCTGAGCCAGAGAGAGGCTCAGGCTCAGGAATACCAGCAAGCTCAGCAGCTTCATAGGGGGCTAAACCCCTTGGGGCTGCGCGAGAGCACCTCGCAGCCGAGTTCGGTCACCAGCACCAGGTCCTCGATGCGGCAACCCCCCACGCCGGGGATGTACACCCCTGGCTCAATCGTCAGCACCATGCCGGCCTCGAGCACATCGTCGGAGAGCTTGCTCAGGCGAGGCCCTTCGTGGATGGCCAAGCCCACCCCGTGGCCCAGGCCGTGGGCGAAGTACTCGCCATAACCCCGCTCGCTCAGCACCTGCCGGGCGATGGCGTCGAGTTCCTTGCCCGTCTTGCCAGGACGCACGGCCTCGAGCGCGGCCTGCTGGGCCTCGAGGACCGCGTCGTAGATCTCCCGCAGCTCGCACGAGACTTCTCCCAGGGCTACCGTGCGGGTCATGTCGGAGTGGTAGCCCTCTACCACTGCGCCGAAATCCAGCGTGACCAGCTCGCCCGGCAGCAGCTTCTTTGAGCTGGCAACCCCGTGGGGCATGGCGCTGCGCTCGCCTGAGGCTACGATGATCTCGAAGGCCACGCCCTCCGAGCCGCGCTTGCGCAGGAAGAACTCGAGCTCCAGCGCGATGTCGAGCTCGCTAACGCCGGGCTTGAGGAAGGGCAGGATGTGCTCGTAGCCCTCATCGGCTAGCTTGGCGGCGGCGCGGATGCGCTCGAGTTCCTCGGGGGCCTTCCGTAGGCGCAGCCTTTCCACCAGGTCGTGGGTGGGGACCCACTCCGCTGAAACCTGTTCCCTTAGCGCTTCCAAGCGCCCGAAGGCCAGATGGTTGGCCTCGAAGCCCACCCGTCCTTGCAACAGTTCAGCCGCCACCTCGGTGCTGTGCTCGCGCGGCACGATACGGTGGGGGATGCGCGATTCCTGCTGAGCTTGCACCGTATAGCGGGGGTCGGTGACCAGGGTCGCTCCCTCGCGCCAGACCGCTACCCAGCCATCCTTCGGACTGGTAAAACCCGATAAATATCGGACGTTCTCCGGCTGGGTGATCAGCAAAGCGTCCAGACCGGCGTCCTCGAGCATGCTGCTTAGGGGATGCATCGGACGAGAGTCTAGCACATATAAGCAGGGAAAACGATCACAATCGAGGAATATAGTGAAAATAATCACAGCTATTCTTCACCCTCGTTGGGGCGAATCCAGTGGGCCTTGTGGGCGGCTTTCTCTTTGTACATCCGCTCATCGGCCAGGCGCACGAGGCTTTGAGCACTATCGGCTTCTTGAGGGAAGGAGGCCAGCCCTGCGCTCACGCCGGCTTCGGGGAAACCGCTCCTCCTAAGTTCCGCGATAGCCCGTGCTACCCTATTGCGAATAGCAGCGAACATGCTCTTGCTGGAAGGGGTGTGCTCGAGGATGGCCGCGTATTCGTCGCCGCCCAGGCGGTAAAGGCGATTTTCACGGCGCAGGTTGGCGTGCAGAGCATGCGCGAAGCCCTGCAGCAACGCGTCGCCGCGCTCGTGGCCATGGGTGTCGTTGACCTGCTTGAGCCCATCGAGGTCGAGCATGAGTACACTCACCGGGTAGCCGTGACGCCGGGCGCTGTTGAGCGAGGCCTCGAGGTCGCGCTCGAAGGCCCGCCGATTGCCCAGTCCGGTGAGGGGATCGGTGAAGGCGGCAGCTTCCATGGCCCGCAGGTAATCGCGGTGTTCCTGAGCAGCGCGTACGCTGCGGGCTGCGGCCTCGAAGAGGCTGCGGTCCTTGTGGGTCCAGGGGCGATCGGAAGCGAACTTGGCCGCAAAGATGGCCGTGCCCCGTTCGCCCAGCGTCAGGGGGATAATCGCTACCGACTGGACGCCCACCTCGAGCAGGGCTTTCATGGCCTGAGGGTGATTGGGATAGTCGTCGATGTAGACCGGGCTTCCCGCTTCGATGGCCTTCCACACCGGGCTGGACTCCTTGTGCGTGTCGGAGGTGGGGATCGACATGGGGCTGTCCCACACCTTGCGCAGTCTCACCGAGTTGCCCCGCACTACCGCCAGGCCTATCCAGTCTACGTCAGCTACGTTGGCGATGGTACGGATGACCTCTGCGGCTGCCTCCTCGACCTCGAGCGCCCTCTCGGTCAGGCGTGAGATCTGCAGCAGCACTTCGGAGTACTGCGCCGCTTCGCGCAACTGCCTCGCCCGCGTGACCCGCTGGGCTGAGATCGAAAGGGCGTCGGCGGTGACCTCGAGCAGTCCCTGCTCCTCCAGGCGCCACGGACGAGGGGTTTGCAGGCGGAAGGCCCCCAGCAGCCCGAATTCCTGCTCGGGGGTGCCGAAGGGAATCCAGGCTACCGAGGCCACGCCGCTTTGCAAGGCGGCCGGGCCGGATGGGTGATGAGCAGGCTACGGTAGTCGTCCACGAAGCGAGGTTGGGAATGGGCGAGTTCGGAGGGGAGGGAGTCATCCAGGCCCAGCGTCAGGGGCTGCTCGGTGAGGAAGCGTAGGAGCTGCGGGGCCTGACCGTCGAAGGCGATAGGTTGAAAGCCTTCCTTAACGCTTCCCAGCAGCACCGCCATCCAGTCGGCTCCCACCAGAGGCCGCAGGCGGCGTATTACTTCCCCGGCCAGCGGCTGTAAGTCCTCGTAGCGCTCGAGCGCCCCCGTGAGCGCCGCCAGGTACGCGCTCTCCCGCAGGCTGGCCTCGAGGGTGGTGCGCTGGGCGGCCAGTCGCTCGGTTTCTGCCTGCAGGGCCTGCACCTGCTGCTGGGCCTGGTGCAGGGCCGTGCGGTCGCGTAAGCAGGCGAGGTAGAACGTGAGGCCATTCTTGCGGTAGGGGCGCAGGGAAAGCTCGAGCACAAGGGGGTGGCCATCCCTAGCACGCCCTTTTACCTGGTGAATGCTTCCTGTCAGCTCGGCCAGCTGCTGCGCAAGGAGGGGGACTGCCGTCAGTTTGCTCAGTGGTTGGTATAAGGCTTCTATTTGGTTGTAGCCAAACACATTCTCGGCCGCCGGGTTCCAGGCCAGCACCCGGCCTCGTTCATCCAGCATCGCCATTGGCTCAAGTACCCCTGCCAGTAGCTCAGCCTCGGGAAGCTTGGGATGAACATTCAACACGATATTCCTCCAAACTAGTCCAACTAAACAGAAGTTTAGTATAACTGCCCTCTGAAGATAATACTGGGATATAGCTATGATTAAGAGAAAATGCAACCTCTCCTAGAGGAGCAGGGAGGTTGCGTATAGTTAACTACCCCGACCAAACCCTAACGGGTTCTGGTCAGAGCTTGCAGTGAAGGGCCATCCGGCCCCCGGCGATGCCGGTACTCAAGGGACAGAACCATGCAGAACACAGTTCGCCTCCCCCACGTTCGGCGGGTTGACGGCTGCACAGCAGGATTTCTCCTGCTGCGAGATGGCCCTGCGTCAACGGCCAATAGCCGTTTGCTCCCTTTGGAGTGCCTTGCGGCCTCGGCAGAACCATGTCCGCAGTATACGAGAAAGGAGGTGAGCGGGTATCGCGCTCTAACGAGCGCTTGGGGCTATCCCTCCCCGACCAAACGGGAGGGATAGCCCCAGAGCCCGACCTGATGAAGATCCCGCTTTGGCCCGCTTATCTTGACCGAATATAAGCTCTTAAGCTTTGCTCAACCCGAAGCGCACCCGGCCCTCCTCGTCCTCGAGACCGGTCTCGAAGCCCGTGATGGGAGCCTCGCTCAAGCTCAGGGCCAGGGTCTCCTCTTGAAGGCGGCTACCGAAGTTGCGCAGTGCCTCGGCGTATTTGCCCTCGGCCTGGTAGCTGAGGTGGATGCGGTCGGAGACCTGCAATCCCATGTCTTTGCGGGCCTGCTGCACCAGCCGGATGAGCTCGCGTGCGAGCCCTTCGAGGAAGAGCTCGTCGTCCACGCGTACCTCCAGGGCCGCCACATAGCCCCGGTCTTCGAGCGCCTCGTAGCCGGCAGGGGAGAGGGCCTCGAGCAGCAGCTCGTCGGGGGAGAGGGCGATGGTTTCGCCCTCGACCTCCAGGTGCAGCGCCTGCTTGGCCTTGAGGGTCTGGGACACGTACTTCCCGTCCAGCTCTGCAAGCAGCTGCCGGATGGCGGGCACCCTCTTGCCGTACTTCCTGCCCAGCACCGGCAGGTTGGGCAGCACCCGGTAGGAGAGCACCTCCTCCTCCGGTCCCAGCACTCGCAGCTCCTTGACGTTGAGCTCGTCGGCGATCTCAGCGGCAAAGTGCTGCAGGCCCGCCCGCTCCTCGGCGGTGGGGGCCGTGACCAGCATCAGAGGCAGGGGGATGCGGGTCTTGACCCCGCTCCTGGCGCGGGCGGCGCGGGCCAGACGCACCACCTCGAGTACGGCGTGCATGGACTCGAGCAGGCTCTGGTCCATGGCCTGGGCCTGCGGCCACTGCGATAGGTGCACCGACTCGGGCGCGCTTTGGTCCACCGAGCGCACCAGGTTCTGCCACAGCGCCTCGGCCACGAAGGGGGTGAAGGGGGCGCAGAGCTGGCTCACCGCCACCAGGGCTTCCCACAGCGTGGCGTAGGCGGCTTCGCGGTCGGCGGGGTCGTCGTTCTTCCAGAAGCGGCGTCGGTTACGGCGCACGTACCAGTTGGAAAGCTCTTCCACGAACCTTTCCAGAGCCCGGGCTCCGCCGCGCGCGTCGTAGCGCTCGAGGGCCTCACTCACCTCCTGCACGAGTTCTTGGGTGCGGCTGTAGAGCCAGCGGTCGATCTCGGGCCGCGCTTCGACGGGGGGGCGCTCTTTGAGCTTGGGGCGGTCGAGGTTGGCGTAGAGCACGAAGAAGCTGTAGACGTTCCACAGCGTGCCCAAAAAGCCGCGCATGGCCTCGGCCACCAGTCGCTCGCTGAAGCGCTTGGTGTCGCCCGGCTCGCTGGCGGTGAACATGTACCAGCGCACCGCATCGGCCCCGTACTTGTCGAAGGCGGGCAGGGGCTCGACCACGTTGCCCTTGCTCTTCGACATCTTCTGGCCCTTTTCGTCGACCAGGTGTCCCAGGCAGATGACATTCTTGAAAGCGGGCCGGTCGTAGAGCAGCGTGGCGATGGCGTGCAGGGAGTAAAACCAGCCCCTCGTCTGGTCGATGGCCTCGCAGATGAAGTCGGCGTTGAAGTGCTGCTCGAACAGCTCGTAGTTGGCCTCGGTTCCGGGCAGCGGCCTGCCGTCTTCGCCGAGCATCAGGTGCCACTGGGCGTAGGGCATGGCCCCGGAGTCGAACCACACGTCGAGCACCTCCGGCACCCGGCGGAAGGTCTTGCCGTCCTTGACGAAGGTGACGTCGTCGACGTAGGGGCGGTGCAGGTCGAGCCCCGACAGGTCGCGCCCGGCCAGCTCGGAGAGCTCCCTGACGCTTCCCACGCAGATCTTCTCCGAGCCGTCCTCCGCCACCCAGAACGGCAGCGGCGTGCCCCAGTAGCGCTCGCGGCTGATGGCCCAGTCCACGTTGTCCTTCAGCCAGTTGCCAAAGCGCCCGTACTTGATGTGCTCGGGCACCCAGTTGATCTCCTCGTTGCGCGCGTAAAGCTGCTCGCGGAAGAGCGAGGTCTTGATGTACCAGGAGGGTTTGGCGAAGTAGAGGATGGGATCGCCGGTGCGGTCGTGGAAGGGATAGCGGTGACGGATGGTGCCCGCGTGGTAGAGCACTCCGCGCTCTTTCATGGAGCGGATGAGCCCCTTGTCGGCATCCTTGAAGAACTTGCCCTGCTCGCCGGTGACCCGCATCACGCCGTACTCGTCGGTGCCGAAGAGCAGCGGCGTGCCGTACTTGCGGGAGAGCTCGAGGTCCTCCGCGCCGTAGACCGGGGCCTCGTGGGCTACTCCTGAGCCGTCCTCGGCGCTGACGAAGTCGGCCAGGGCCACGAAGTGCATGACCGGCCTGCCGTCCTCCCGCCGCTCACCCTGCGCCTTCACCACGCCCAATTCGACGCAGACTTCGGGGAAGGGGGGGATGTACTCCCACCACTCCAGGTCGGTGCCCTTGAGCTGCGCGAGGACCTCGAGCTCCTCCTTGTGCAGCTCCTTCAGCCGCTCGACCGCCTCCACCGCGAAGATCAGGTGACCTGCCGAGGGCGAGCGCACCAGGGCGTAGTCCATCTGGGGGTTCACAGCCGCCATCGTGTTGGAGGGGAGGGTCCAGGGCGTGGTGGTCCAGACCAGGATGGCAAGGTCGCGCAGCTCCTCGAGCCGCACCCCCTGGGCCTCCAACGCTCGCCGTACGGCGTTTGGTGTGGTCTCGAGCTTGAGCGGGAAGCGCACGTAGACGCTGGGGTCGTCCACCTCGCGGTAGCCGTCGGCGATCTCGTTTTGCGAGAGGGTGGTGGAAATGCGCGGGGAAAGGGGTACTACCTTGTAGTCCTGGGTGATGAGGCCCTTGTCCCACAGCCGTTTCAAGAGGTTCCACACCGACTCGATGTACTCGTTGGTGTAGGTGATGTAGGCGCTATCCAGGTCCACCCAGAAGCCCAGCCGCTCGGTGAAGTAGTTCCAGTCTTGGATGTTCTCGAAGACGTACTTCTTGCACGTGGCGTTGAACTCGGCGATCTCCTCGCGCGAGAGCGCCTTGCGCCCCAGCACGCCCAGCCGCTTCTCCACCGCGATCTCGACGGGCAGGCCGTGGGTGTCCCAGCCGCCCTTGCGCGTGACGTGGAAGCCCTGCATGGTCTTGTAGCGGGGGAACAGGTCTTTGAAGCTGCGCGCGAGCACGTGGTGCATGGCCGGCTGCCCGTTGGCGGTGGGTGGTCCTTCATAGAAGACGAACTTACCCCTGGGCGCGGGCTTGCGGTCGGACTTCTCGAAGATCTCCTGCTTCTTCCAGAACTCCAGCACCTCGGCCTCGAGGCGGGGGAAGTCGGGCTCACCCACCTCTTTGAATAGCTTTTTTTCCTCTACCATCTGGTCTCCTTCTGGCTGTTCCAAAAGCAGCGTCCGCACCGGGCCGCTTAGAAACAGCTCAGGTGCGGACGAAAGTCGCCTATCTGGCTTCTCTCGCGGTACCACCGCACTTCCGGTGGAGGTCAAGGGTCGAGAGCCTTATAACTTTGGGCGCTAGACTCCAGACTCTGGACGCACCAACGGCACTCTTCTGCGCGATCTCGGGCGCACCCGCTGGGGTCTACTGGGATGGTTCAAGCCTGGATTAAGGCTTCGGGCCATCGGTTCTTCCCAGATTGAGCGGGGTGATCTTCGGCGCCAAAGTTGCCGTCAGGCTCGCACTACCCCCAACTCGCTGCGTGGGCATTGGCGCTTACTCGTCCCCGTCTTTTACTTTACAACCCGAGCAGCCTGACCTATACTCCTATGCGGCTGCCATAGGGTAAAACTTATGCTAGCTACCCCCAAACAGGATGTCAAACGCTAAACCTTGCATGGCTGTGTGCTGGGGGTTAGACTTGAACCTAAGCCCAAAGCGTTTACAACCTGAGGGAGGCCCCTTGTATGGAACTGTACCTGGATACTGCTGTGATCGAAGAAATCAAGGAAATTGCGTCCTGGGGGGTGCTGTCCGGGGTGACCACCAACCCTAGCCTCATCCTCAAGTCGGGCCGACCCTTCGAGCCAACCATCAAAGAGATCTGTGAAGTGGTGAAGGGGCCGGTTTCCGCCGAGGTCACCAGCCTGCTGCACACCGACATGATCGCCGAGGGCCGCCGCCTGGCCAAGATCGACGATCACGTCGTGGTCAAGCTACCCACCACCGTCGAAGGGCTCAAGGCCTGCAAGGTGCTCAGCTCCGAAGGCATCCGCATCAACATGACCCTCATCTTCTCTGCCAACCAGGCTCTGCTGGCGGCCAGGGCCGGGGCCTGGTGCGTCTCGCCCTTCCTGGGTCGCGTGGACGACATCTCCTGGGAGGGGATGGACTTGGTGCGTGAGATCGCCGAGCTCTTCGCCGTGCAGAACCTTCCCACCAAGGTGCTGGCCGCCTCCATCCGCCACCCCCGCCACGTCACCGACGCCGCGCTGGCCGGGGCCGACATCGCCACCATGCCGCTGAGCGTGTTCAAGATGCTCATCCAGCACCCCTTGACCGACATCGGTCTGAAGAAATTCATGGAAGACTGGGCTAAGGTGAATCAGTAATGAGAAAAAAGGGCACCGCCACCGAAACCCCGCTGGGTTTCCAGGAGTTGTCGGCCAAGATTTTGCCCGAGCTGCACCTCCTGGCAGCCAAGGCGGGGATTGAGGACTACAAGAAGATGCGCAAGGACGAGCTGGTGATGGCCCTGCTGGGCCAGGAAGCCAGCGAAGAGGGATTGAACCTGGCCAAGGGCTACCTCGAGATCAGCTCCGACGGCTACGGATTCCTGCAGGAAAACCTCTACGCCCTCGAGTCGCGCTCGGTCATCGTCAGCGCGGGCCTGATCAAGCAATACCAGCTTCGCACCGGGGACTACATCGTCGGCAAAGCCCGTCCGCCCCGCGAAAACGAGCGCTACGGCACCCTGATGAAGGTCGAGGCGGTCAACAACCTCGACCCTGAGGCTGCCGCCAAGCGCCCCAGGTTCGACGACCTCATCCCGCAGTTCCCCGACCGGCAGATCATCCTCGAGACCACCAGTGACGAGGCCTCCTGTCGGGTCATCGACCTGCTGGCCCCTATAGGCCGCGGCCAGCGCGGGCTGATCGTCGCCCCGCCCAAGGCCGGCAAGACCACCCTGCTCAAGAAGGTGGCTCGTGCCGTGCTGCACAATGAGCCCGACATCAAGGTGATCGTGCTGCTCATCGATGAGCGCCCCGAAGAGGTCACCGACTTCCGCGAATCGGTCGAGGGAGCCGAGGTCATCGCTTCCACCTTCGACGAACCCCCCCAGAACCACATTCGCGTGGCCGAGTTCGTACACGAGCGCAGCCGCCGCATCGTCGAAGAGGGTGGCCACGTGCTGATCCTCCTCGACTCCATCACCCGCTTGGCGCGGGCCAACAACCTGGTCACGCCGCCGACGGGCCGCACCCTCTCGGGCGGACTGGACTCGGCGGCCTTGCACTTCCCCAAGCGCTTTTTGGGCGCCGCCCGCAACATCCGGGGTGGGGGTTCGCTGACCATCTTGGCCACCGCCCTGGTCGAGACCGGCAGCCGCATGGACGACGTGATCTTCGAGGAGTTCAAGGGAACGGGCAACATGGAGCTGCACCTATCGCGCCGTTTGGAAGAGCGACGCATCTTCCCCGCGATCGACATCCTCAAGTCGGGCACCCGCCGCGAGGAGCTGCTGCTGGGCGAGGAGGTCATCCACAAGATGTGGCTGCTTCGCAAGGTATTGGCCGACATGGACCCCGCCGAAGCCATGGAAATGCTGTTGGCGAGGCTCTCCCGTACCAAAACCAACAAGGAGTTCCTTGCAACTTTGGCGGCTAAGTAGTTATAATCCCGCGGAGAGTTTTTGGCGGCGGTGTCCCCCGCCGAGGAGGAATCGCCTTTGGAAGCGTTGTTCAAAGCTGCCATCGCTGGCGCTGCCCTGCACTCGCCCCTAACGACGCTAGTCCAAACCAGCGGGACCGAGGTGGTATTGGAGTCTCCTGCCAACAAAGGCTGGGTGCTCTACACCGTGCAAAGCGGCGACACCTTGAGCGGCATCGCCAGCCGCTACCAGGTAGACCCCAAGGCCATCATGTGGTCGAGCGGGCTCGAGAGCATCGTCTTAAAGCCAGGTCAGGAGCTTCGTATTCCCCTCACCGGCGGCAAGCCCGACCGCGAGCCCAGGGTTCCTCCGGGGGTGCGGGAATACACCGTCCGCAGTGGCGATACCCTTCAGGGGATCGCCTCGCGCTTTGCTCTGAGCGAGTTGGACCTGATCACCGCCAACCCTTGGATTCCCAGCCTAGACCGGCTGGCCCAAGGGGCCACCCTTCATATCCCCTCCGGGCAAAAGGGCCTTCTGGTGCGCCTGAGCAAAGGCCAGACCCTGCTCGACCTCTCCAGCCGCTTTGGCATCTCGCTGCTCAAGCTGGCCAAGGTCAACGGCATCAGCGATCCTACCGAGGTGGCCGAGGGCGATCTGATCTTGATCCCCGGCATCACCGCCCGCACCACCTATGACAATCTCCTCGCCAAACGCGAAGCCGAACGCCAGGCCCGCCTGGAAGCTGAGCGCAAGGCCAGGGAAGAGGCTGCCCGCCGGGAGGCTGAGGCCAGGCGCCAGGCCCAACTCGCCGCCCAGCGCAAGGCTCAGACCCAGCTTCGGCGACAGGCTGCCGCACCGGCTACGGTGCGGCGCTCCAACTTCGTGAGCGAGGGCGGCTATACCTACCCGGTCAAGAGTTTCGTCATCACCACTTACTTCGGTCGCCGCGGAGCCTTCCAGCGCTACCACACCGGCGTGGACATGGCTGCTCCCTACGGTACCCCCATCTATGCCGCCCGCAGCGGGCAGGTGGAGGTGGCGGGCTGGAGTGCGTGGGGCTACGGCTACCATGTGATCATCGACCACGGCGACGGGGTGGAGACCCTCTACGGCCACATGTCGCGTTTCGTGGTGAGCGCGGGCGAGTGGGTCGAGCGTGGCCAGCTCATCGGTTACGTGGGCTCGACGGGCTGGTCCACCGGCCCTCACCTGCACTTCGAGGTGCGCGTCGGTGGCACGCCCCGCAACCCGCTGGCCTATCTGCCCTGATCCTTAGCCCATAGATTGGCCCAGGCCCATTGGTCTGGGTTTTTTTAGTGTTCATTGGTGCTTTTTTCGGGCCAGAGGGGAGGCTAGACTCGTCTTGCTATGCAGATTGGGACCCTTCGTGTCAAGACTGGCTTTGCCGAGATGTTCAAGGGTGGCGTGATCATGGACGTGACCAACGCCCAGCAAGCGGAGATCGCCGAGGAGGCCGGCGCCTGCGCGGTGATGGCCCTCGAGCGCGTCCCCGCCGACATCCGGGCCCAGGGCGGAGTAGCCCGCATGTCCGACCCCAAGATCATCAAGGAGATCATGGCTGCGGTCTCTATCCCCGTGATGGCCAAGGTCCGCATTGGGCACTTCGTGGAGGCGCAGATCCTCGAGGCCCTCGGCGTAGATTTCATCGACGAGTCGGAGGTGCTCACCCCCGCCGATGAGTCCTTCCACATCGACAAGCACGCCTTCAAGGTGCCCTTTGTGTGCGGTGCGACCAACATCGGCGAGGCCCTGCGCCGCATCGGGGAGGGGGCGGCCATGATCCGCACCAAGGGCGAGGCCGGCACCGGCAACGTCGTCGAGGCCGTGCGCCACGCCCGCAGCGTGCTGGGCAGCATCCGCCAGATCCAGGCCATGCCTGTCGAGGAGCTCATGACCTTTGCCAAGGAGCACGGAGCCCCCTATGAGCTGGTGCGCTGGGTCCACGACAACGGCAAGCTCCCGGTGGTCAACTTTGCCGCCGGTGGCGTGGCTACCCCCGCCGACGCCGCGCTGATGATGCAACTGGGCATGGACGGGGTCTTCGTGGGTAGCGGCATCTTCAAGTCGGGTGACCCCAAGAAGCGTGCCCGCGCCATCGTGCGCGCGGTGACCCACTACAACGACCCGGCCATCTTGGCCGAGGTCTCCGAGGATCTGGGCGAGCCGATGGTGGGCATCAACCTCGACGAGCTGCACGAGGAGGAGCGGCTCGCCAAGCGTGGGTGGTAACCGCCGAGCGCCATCTGCCCCGATTGGTATGCCCTGCGGGTCGTGCCATTGGCCCTTGACCCGCTTGGCTTTACGTCCCAGCATTGAGGTGTGAGAGTCGGGGTTTTGGCCCTGCAAGGGGCGTTCAGGGAGCACAAGCGGATGCTCGAGCGGCTGGGAGCCGAGGTGGTGGAGGTGCGCAAGCCTGAGCAGCTCGAGGACCTCCAGGGGCTGGTGGTACCGGGGGGGGAGTCCACCACCATCGGTAAGCTAGCGCGGGAGTACGGGATTGACGAGGCGGTGCGCCAGCGGGTAGAGGAGGGGAGCCTGGCGGTTTGGGGCACCTGTGCCGGGGCCATCTGGCTGGCCAGGGAAATTCCCCGCTACCCCGAACAGCCCCGCCTGGGCCTGATGGACATCGCGGTCGAGCGCAACGCCTTCGGGCGCCAGGTGGACAGCTTCGAGGAAGAGCTACAGATCAAGGGACTGTCCAGCCCCTTCCACGCGGTTTTCATCCGTGCGCCCGCCATCGTGCGGGTTGGCCCCGACGTCGAGGTGCTGGCCCGCCACGCTGAGGCCAGCGTGCTGGTGCGCCAGGGCAAGCTGCTGGCCTCGAGCTTCCACCCCGAACTCACGGGGGATAGCCGCCTACATAGCCTGTTTCTCGACATGGCAAGCAGCCCTGTGACGACCTGACGCCCCCGTCGGTGGTGGGGCTGCTGCTTCAGGGCTTGAGAAACTGAACTTGCTTGAGCGATCCGGCCTCGAGGTCCTTCATACCCGCGGGATAGCCGTTGGCCTGGAGGATGAAGGCCAGTAGGTCGAGCACCTGGGCTTCCTGGAGGGTTCCCGCCCGCCCCAGGGGCATGCGGGTGGCGATGTAGCGACCCAGTTCTTCAGCGCTGCGCCCGCCCCACCGGGCCAGGAAACGGGGACCGGACAGGGGCGGGCCGTAGCGGCCCTCCAGCTTAGGCCCGTGACAGGCGGCGCACTGCTGGAGGGCGAGGACCCGACCCCGCTCGGCCTGAGCCTGGGAGTACCAACCGGGGAACACCCCGAAGTGAGCGTGCCCACCGTGGGCAAGGGCCAGGCACAGCCCCAGCAGGGCGAGGACTAAGGCGATGCGCAACACGGCTTCACCTAGCGCCCTCACTCGCCCGCTTTGAAGTCGGTGTAGACAAGCTGGTAGGCGTTGGCCCTGGCGTCGTAGGTGACCTTGAAGCGGGTGGGGTAGAGGGTCTTGCGGCCCACCGTGGCCGGGTGGCTGACCTCGAGGTCGAGGTTCTGCTGCTTGAGTAGGAACTCCCGCGTGATCATGGGTTCGCTAAAGAGGTACTTGCCCCAGTAGAAGCCCGAGATCAGCACGTACTCAAACAGCCCCGGCTTGAGCTGGCCCGGCGCGTTGAACTCGCTCAGGGGCAGGCCGTGGAAGCCCATCATCGGCACGCAGAACTCGGCGGCGTTGGCGCCGGGGGGCACCGCGGGGGCGTAGCCCTTGGGGGTGAGCTCGAGGGCGGGCGGGGTGAGGTCCTTGCAGTCGATCTCGGCCACCTCGCTTGTGGGGATGCCGAAGAAGTGGAAGTCGAAGTGGGGGGTCAGGAGGGTGACCGAAAGGCTCCCACCACAGCTCGAGGTGATCGAGGAAGGTGCGCTTCTTGACGACCTCGGGGAAGTCGAGGGTGACCTCGGGACCGAAGCCTGGTCCACCTTCGGCTGGGGGCTTGTCACCCGGAGCGGGCAAAGGGGCCTTTTCGACGGCGCTCATGGGAAGGGAGATGCCCGCCTCGAGCACCTCTCCCTTGGCGTCGAGCCTAGCCCAACTCGAGACCTTAGCTCCAAAAAGCGTGGCCTCCTGCCCGGCCACGACCCCGCCCTGGCTCTGCGCCCACACAGCTACTGCGCCCAGACCAAGTGCCATTACCGCAAATAGTTGCCCAAATGCTTTTGTGCATAACCTTCGATCTCCTTTCCTTCACAGCCGCGTTGCGGCTGCAAGGCTAAAGGTAGACGTTGGGGCGTTATGTAACCGTTATATTCCCACGGCTTCTCTCCTGGCGCTACACTCTGGGCTATGAAGCCCAAGCTCGACGTTCATCCCGATATCTCCGAGGCCTCGACCCTGCCCGCGGCTTTCTACAAGAGCGCGGAGTTTTACGAACGGAGCAAAGAGAAGATCTTCGCCCGTAGCTGGCAGTGGGTGGGCGACACCGACGAACTCAAGGCCCCTGGCACCGTCAAGCCGCTGACGCTGCTGGAGGGCTGCCTGGACGAGCCCATCGTGATCACCCGCGACTACGACGACCGGCTGCACGTACTCTCCAACGTCTGCACCCACCGGGGCATGCTGGTGGCCGAGAGCGGCGATCAGAACGCCCGCTACCTGCGCTGCCGCTACCATGGCCGGCGCTTTGGCATGGACGGCTGCTTCCAGGCCATGCCCGAGTTCGAGGGGGTGCGGAACTTCCCCAGCGAAAAGGACAACCTGCCCAGGATCCCCTTTGCCCTGTGGGGCCAGGACAAGTGGTTGTTTGTCTGTCTCGAGCCCCTCCTGTCGCTGGATCAGCTGCTAAAGCCCATCCAAGAGCGCGTAGGCTGGATGCCTTTCAGCCAGTTCTACTTCGATCCCAGCCGTGCCCGCGACTACCTGGTACGGGCCAACTGGGCGCTGTACTGCGATAACTACCTCGAGGGCTTTCACATTCCCTATATCCACGCCTCACTGGGCGCCGCCATCGACTACGGCAGCTACAGTTCCGAGATCTACGAGTGGTGCAACCTGCAACTGGGTATAGCCAGCGGCGGGGAGGGTTGCTTCGACCTGCCCAAGGACTCCCCCGACTACGGCATGCGCATCGCGGCTTACTACTACTGGGTCTTCCCCAACCTCATGCTCAACTTCTACCCCTGGGGGCTCTCGATCAATGTCGTGCGGCCCCTGGGGCCCGAGCTGACCAAGGTCTCCTTCCTGCCCTATGTTTGGGACGCTTCGCGGCTGGAGCAGGGTGCCGGTGCGGCCTTAGACCGGGTCGAGCGGGAGGACGAGGTGGTGGTGGAAGCCGTGCAGAAAGGGGTGAAGTCGCGCTTTTACGACCGGGGGCGCTACAGCGTCAAGCGCGAGCAGGGGGTCCATCACTTCCACCGCCTGTTGGCGCGGGTTTTGGGAGAGGACTGAGCTTGCTGCCTTGCTTGACGCTGCCCTGAAGCTTCGGTATTGTGGCGGCGAGTTCTGACATGGAGGAACCCTATGGCTAAACGCTGGTACGCGCTTGTAGGCATGGCGGTGGTGGGGGCCGTGGCCCTCTTGGGGGTGCAGGCCCAATCCGCCACCAAGATCGGCGACTGTGAGCTTTACGGTAAGAGGGGGGAGTTTCCCATCACTCCGGTGACCCCCGGCGTCCTCACCGTGCAGACCAACTTGCCGGCTCCGGGTTGGTGGAACGGCGATACCCCCGAGACCATCAAGAGCGGCTACGAGTACTGCCTGGCGGCCAACATCGCCCATCGGGCCGGGTTGAGCCAGGTCAAGATCGTCAACGTCTCCTTCGACGCGCTGGTGGCCGGCCAGACCAGAGCCTTTGACCTGGCCCTCTCACAGGTCACCATCACCCCCGAGCGGGCCAAGGTGGTCGATTTCTCGCCCGCCTACTTCTCCTCCGACCAGGGTCTGCTGGTGCGCAAGGGCACCAAGGTGAACTCCAGCAACATCAAGACCCTGCGCATCGGTGTGCAGCAGGGCACCACCGCGGTGGACTTCGTGAAGAACGTGCTCAAGGTGCCTGCCGCCAACGTGCGGGTTTTCCCCGACACCCCCAACATGTTCACCGCCCTCCAGGCCCGCCAGGTGGACGTGGTGATGCTGGACACCGCCATCGTGCTGGTGCAGGCTCGGCAGTCGGGTGGGGCGCTCGAGGTCGTCGGACAGTACAAGACCGGCGAGGAGTACGGGGCCATCTACCCCAAGAACTCGCCCAACAAGGCCGCCCTGGACCGCATCTTCAAGGCCCTGGAGGCCGAGGGTGTCTTTAAGAAGCTCTCCCAGGCCTACCTCTCCAAGGAGTTCGGTGGCGACCCCAGCGCCATCCCTTACCTCAAGCCCTGAGACCTGAGCCGTGAAGCCAATCGATCCGAACCAGGGGCGCTCGAGCGCCCCTTCGATTCCGAAGGATCCCACCCCCCTGGCCCTTTGGGCGCTGGCGGTATGCCTCCTGGTGATCTTGCTGGCCTGGAGGGTGCTGCTGAACCTGTACCGCATCCTCGAGCGCAACCACTTGGCCGGGACGGGGGTGGAAGCGCTGTTGGTGCTGGTGGGGCTGCTGCCGCTGCTGTTGCTGCTGCCGGTATGGCGTGGCTTTAGCAATGCGGGCCAGGCTCGCGCTGCGCTGGCGGTGAAAGACCTCATCACCACCCGCGTGAAGACCGCTGAAGCCCGTGAGTGGGCCCAGTACGCCATCGGCTATGGGGTGGCGGTGCTGCTGGTGTTTCTGGCCATCCAATTCCTGCTGGCCAACGACGGGGCGGTGGGCTCGACCTTCTTCCGCCTCGAGCTCATCCGCGACTCCTTCGAGCTGGTGCTGAAGGCCTTCTGGAAAAACGTCTGGATGTTCTGTGTGGCCGAGGTGCTGATCCTGATCTGGGGCCTTGTCATCGCGGTAGCCCGCATGATCCCGGGCCGGGCTGGGCAGCCCATCCGCTTCCTGGCCACGGTCTACACCGATGCGTTTAGGGGGCTGCCCACCATCATCAGCATCTACCTCATCGCCCTGGGGCTGCCGCTGGCCAACGTACCCATCGTGCGCGACTGGCGTCCGGAGTGGCTGGCGATCCTGGCGCTGACCATGAGCTACGGGGCCTACGTGGCCGAGGTCTACCGCGCAGGCCTGGACAGCATTCACCCCAGCCAGTGGTCGGCAGCGCGCAGCCTGGGCCTGAGCTTTTCCCAGACCCTGCGCTTCGTGATCATCCCCCAGGCGGTGCGGCGCATCATCCCGCCCCTCCTCAACGACTTCATCGCTCTACAGAAGGACACCGCGCTGGTCAACGTGGTGGGAGTTATCGACGGCTTTAACCAGGCCAAGATCATCGCTTCCAACAAGTTCAACCTCTCCGCCGTGACCACGGTGGCCATCTTGTTCATGATCATCACCATTCCCCAGACCCGCCTCGTCGACCGCCTGCTCGAGCAGGAGAAGCGACGCACCAGGGGCTGAGCACCTTACGAAGGACGAACACATGAGCTTTCTGGAAATTCGCGACGTGCACAAGCGCTACGGCGAGCTCGAGGTGCTCAAGGGCATCAACCTCAAGGTCGAACAGCACCAGGTGGTGTGCTTGATCGGGGCCTCGGGCTGTGGCAAGAGCACCCTGCTGCGCTGCATCAACGGCCTCGAGGTCATCAGCGCGGGGGAGATCCGGCTCGAGGGCGACCGCATCAGCGGTCCCGGCGTCGACCTCGACCGCTTGCGGCGCAAGGTGGGGATTGTCTTCCAGAGCTTCAACCTCTTTCCCCACATGAGCGTGCTGCAGAACGTCACCCTGGCCCCCGTGCAGGTGTTGAGGATGCCCAAGGCCGAAGCCGAGGCCAAGGCCATGGAACTCCTGAGGCGCATCGGGCTCGAGGCCAAGGCCAAGGCCTACCCCGACCAGCTCTCCGGCGGGCAGCAGCAGCGCGTGGCCATCGTGCGGGCGCTGGCCATGGACCCCCAGCTCCTGCTCCTCGATGAGATCACCTCGGCCCTAGACCCTGAGCTGGTCTCAGAGGTGCTGAACCTGCTGCGAGAGCTGGCCGCCGAGGGCATGACCATGGTGCTGGCCACCCACGAGATGAGCTTTGCCCGCGAGGTGGCCAGCAAAGTGTGCTTCCTCTACCAGGGCGTCATCCACGAAGAAGGCCCGCCCGAGCAGATCTTCGGCGATCCCCAGCAAGAGCGTACCCGCGCCTTCCTGAGCAAGATCATCGAGGCTGGGCGTCTATGAGCGATCAGGTCATACCACGCGCCGCTCGGTGTTCCATCGAGTCTCGCTCCGGCTGTGGGGGGTTTTGCGCTAAGGGATCGACCGACGCGGGCAATCCTCCTCGAGCGGCGGCACGGGAATAGGCCGGCCGTCGGGGCCCACCGCCACCATCACGAACCCGGCCCGGCAGGCCAGCACGCGCTCTGCCTTGTCCATGGGCTCGACCCACATCTCTACCTCCAGCCGCATCGAGGTGTGCCCGGTGGACTTCACCCAGGCCACCAGCTCCACGATCGAGCCTTGGGGGACGGGGTGGCGGAAGTCGAGGGCATCAGCGTGCACCGTGACCACCTTGCTCCTGGCATGGCGGGTCGCGGCCACGAAGGCTGCCTCGTCCATCCAGGCCATGGCGGTGCCGCCGAAGAGGTTGCCGTAGTGGTTGGAGTCGCCCGGTAGCACCAGGTGTACGGCGCGGGTGACCTTATCAGAAGAAATCATGCCCCTCCTTCAGAACACGAAGTCCTCGTCACGTAGAGGCTCGACCCGGGTGGCCTTGACGTAGCCGTTGCCCTTGGTGGAGAAGAAGTCGTGGTTCTTGGTCTCGGTGCGCAGTCCGGCCAGCACCACCGGGTTGACTTGCTCCTCGCCAATGCCGAAATAGGGCTCCAGACCTAGGTTCATCAGGGCTTTGTCAGCGTTGTAGCGGCAAAAGAGCGTCACCTGCTCCTCCAGCCCAACGGGCGTGTACAACTCAGCGGTGTAACGTGCCTCGAGCTGATCGAGTTGCTCGAGGATGCCCAGTGCTTCCTGGCGCGCTTCGAGCTGAGCTCGGTGGCTAAAACGCTCGAAGACTCCTTGGGCCAGCAGCCCCACGTAGACCCCGTGGATGGACTCGTCGCGGATGATCAGGTTGATGATCTCTCCCGAGTTCACCAGCTTGCCCTGTCCGGCCAGGAGCAGCGGGTAGAAGAAGCCTGAGTAGAACAGGTAGGACTCGAGAAAAACGCTCGTGCACAGGGCAAGGTAGAGGCTCTTCTGGCCCCAGACGCTGCAGTAGCGCTCGTGTACAAGGGCCAGCTTTTCCTGCAAGAGGCGGTTGTGCTTCACCCACTCGAAGATCTCCTCGATGCACTCCGAGGTGCACAGCGTCGAGAAGATGCTGCTGTAGCTCTTAGCGTGCATGTGCTCCATGGCCCCCATGAAGCCCATCACCGCCCTGACCTGGGCGCTACCCATGTGCTGCGAGAGCAGGGGCATTCCTACACTGCCCTGTTCGGTATCCAGCAGGGTCAAGGCCCCCAGCACGTGCTCGTAGAGCCGCTGCTCTTGGGGAGAGAGGGTCATCCAGGTGAGCTTGTCGTCGGATAGGGGGATCTCTTCATCTACCCAGAACTGCCGCACATTCTGGTCCCAGAACATCTTAGTGTAGCCGTCTTCGGGCCGGTTCCAGTTGACCGCGCTGAAGGGGCTTTGTGGGTTAGGGAGGAGTTCGTTCATAAAGACTCCTGTGGGTTGAGAGAAAGTTCTGCCTGCCTCCGAAGCTGTCGTGCGGCTTCAACAAGGTTGATCAGGGCTGGCTTAACCTCTTCCCATTTGCGGGTTTTCAAGCCGCAGTCGGGGTTGATCCAGATCTGATCGGGGGCCAGGTGCTTTTGGGCCTTCTCCAAAAGCTCCACCATCTCAGCCACCGGCGGCACCCGCGGGGAGTGGATGTCGTAGATTCCGGGCCCGATTTGGTTAGGGTACCGGTAGGAGACAAAGGCCTCGAGCAGCTCCATCTTCGAGCGCGAGGCCTCGATGGAGATCACATCGGCGTCCATATCGGCAATGGACTCGATGATATCGTTGAACTCGGAGTAGCACATGTGGGTATGGATCTGCGTTTCATCGGCCACCCCCGAGGCGCAAAGCCGGAAGCACTCCACCGCCCAGGCCAGGTAGCCCTCCCATTCAGACCGGCGCAGTGGCAGGCCTTCCCGCAGGGCCGGCTCGTCAATCTGGATGACGCGGATTCCGGCTCGCTCGAGGTCGGCCACCTCATCCCGCAGGGCCAGGGCGATCTGGCGGCAGACCTGTTCGCGCGGAAGATCATCGCGCACAAAAGACCACTGCAGCATGGTCACAGGCCCGGTCAGCATGCCCTTGACCGGCTTTGAGGTAAGGGACTGGGCGTAGCTCGCCCACTCGAGGGTCATCGGACGGGGGCGCGAGACATCGCCAAAGAGAATCGGGGGGCGGACGTAGCGTGAGCCGTAGCTCTGAACCCAACCGTGCTGGGTAAAGGCGTAGCCACGGAGCTGCTCGGCGAAGTACTGCACCATATCGTTGCGCTCGAACTCCCCGTGCACGAGGACATCCAGGCCGATCTCCTCCTGCCAGCGCACTGCCTCCTTCACCTTGCTTTTGAGGAAGTCCGTGTAATCGGCGGTGCTCAGCTCACCCCTGGAGAAAGCCGCCCGGGCCTTACGGACCTCGCCGGTCTGGGGAAAAGAGCCGATGGTGGTGGTGGGGAAAAGGGGCAGCCCAAGGTGGGCCTGTTGGGCCTCGCGGCGCAGCGGGAAAGGGCTTTTGCGGCGGGTCATCTCGGGCGTGACCTGTGCGAGGCGCTCTTGCACCTTAGGGTCGTGAATCTTGGCCGAGCTACGGCGCGCGGCCACCGCCGCTGCCGAGGCGGCCAGCTCGTCTTTTACCGCTGCTCGCCCCTGGTTGAGGGCCCGGCCTAGGATCGAGAGTTCCTCCAGCTTCTGTACCGCAAAGGCTAACCAGCTCTTCAGCTCCGGGTCGAGGGCGGTTTCCAAGGAGAGGTCTATCGGCACGTGCAGCAAGGAGCAAGAAGGGGCGATCATCACCCGCTCTTCTCCCCGCGCCTCCACCACCGGCTCCAGCCGCTCGAGGATGGCGGATAGGTTCGCCCGCCAGACGTTGCGTCCATCGATCACCCCAAGGGAGAGGGTGAGTTCCCTTGGTGCCTTGAGAAGAACCGGCTCGAGCTCGCCCGGAGCGCGCACCAAATCGAGGTGCACCCCGGCTACCGGCAGCGAAAGCGCGAGCTCGAGGTTCTCCCCGTAACCGCCAAAATAGTTGGTCAGGAGAAGCTTAAGGCCCGGCACCTCCTCGGCCAGAGCTGTGTAAGCCCTGCGGAGGGCACCTTGGCTGGCCTCGTCGAGCTCGAGCGAGAGCACCGGCTCGTCCATCTGCACCCACTGGGCGCCGTGGCTGTGCAGTCGGCGCAGCACCTCGGCGTAAACCGGCAAGAGGCCCTCGAGCCAGTCGAGCGGGTTTAGGGCCTTGTCCTTGCTTTTGGCGAGCTTGAGGTAGGTTACCGGCCCCAACAACACCGGCCGGGTCTCATAACCCAAGGCTTTGGCCTCCAGGTACTCGTCGATGGGCTTGGTAGAGGCCAGTCGGAAAGTCTGGTTGGCCTCGAGCTCCGGCACCATGTAGTGGTAGTTGGTGTCGAACCACTTGGTCATCTCGAGCGCGGGCAGCCCCCGGGTTTCGCTGCCGCGGGCCATAGCGAAGTAGAGCTCGAGCGGGACCTCTCCGCCTTTCCACCCATACACCGCTGGAATTGCCCCGACCATAACGCTGGTGTCGAGCACATGGTCGTAGAACGAGAAGTCGTTGCTGGGGATATGGGCGATGCCCAGGGCGTGTTGCCTGGCCCAGTTGGCCTTACGCAGCGCGCGCCCAACTTCCAGCAGGGTGGATTCGGAAGTTTTGCCCGACCAAAAATTCTCCAAGGCGAACTTGAGTTCGCGTTTGGGACCGATCCTTGGAAAACCTAGATTGCCGATTAAAACAGACACAACAACTCCTTTCCCGGAACTCCGAGAAGTGATTCCTCGTAATCCGTCCTTACCTTGCAAAGCGGTTATCATACCGGATTCAAAAAGATAATCACCCAAACCAAAGACCTTCAGAGGCTATCTTTTTGAATCCTAGAGCACACCCCTCCCTGACGGTCGGCGAAGAAAGCGTACCCCTTCGGTCGGCTGCCCCGCCTTGGCGGGGCGGCGTTCCCATTCGGGAACGAACTGACCGAATCTGGTATCACACCGCGCAGCTCGTGCACTCCTCCACCGAGAGGTTCTTGGTGCGGGTGTAGTAGAGGCTTTTGAGGCCTTTCTTCCAGGCGTAGACGTAGAGCCGGGCCAGCTCGCGGGTGCTGGTCTCGCTGGTCACATACAGCACCGTGCTGATGCCCTGGTCCACGTGGGGCTGAATCTCGGCCACCAGGTCAATCAGGCGGTACATGTTCATGTGGTAGGCCGACTTGTAGTACCAGTAGGTCTCCTCGGAGAGGAACGGCACGGGGTAGTAGGTGGTGGCGTTGCCGTAGGTGCGGGTCTCCACCACGTCCACAATGGGGGCGATGGAGGGGGTGGCGTTTTGGATGTAGCTGATGCTGGCGGTAGGGGCAATCGCCAGGCGGTAGGCGTGGTAGAGGCCGTGTTCGGCTACTGCGGCCTTGAGCCTGGCCCAGTCGGCGGGGGTGGGCAGGGCGATGCCCTCGAAGAGGCGCCGCACGGCTTCGCTGCGTGGGCTATAGTCTTCGCTTAGGTAGGGCTCGAAGTAGGCCCCGCTGGCGTAGTCGGAGCGCTCGAAGCCCTCAAAGCGCACCTTGCGCTCGCGGGCGATGTGCATGGAGCGCTCTATGGAGTAGAAGTTCACCGCGGCGAAGAAGCTCCTAGCGAAGTCGCGGGCCTCCTCCGATTCGTAGCGGATGCGGTTTTTGGCCAGGTAGCCGTGCAGGTTCATGGCCCCCAGGCCCACCGAGTGGAAGGCCCGGTTGGCCTGGCGCACCCCGGGGGCGTTCCTCACGTCCGAGAGGTCGCTCACCGCGGTGAGCATGTCCATGGCGGTGTGCACGCTTTCCCTCAACTGCCCGGACTCCATCACGTTCACGATGTTCAAGGAGCCCAGGTTGCAGCTGATGTCGTAGCCGATCTGGTCGCCCTGGCCGTAGTCGCCGATGATGGAGGTGGTCTGGAGCTGGAAGATCTCGGTGCAGAGGTTGGACATCTTGATCTGCCCGAGACCCTTGAGCGGGTGGGCCCGGTTGGCGTTGGACTTGTAGATGAGGTAGGGGTAGCCGGACTCGAACTGGGTCTGGGCGATGCGGGTGAGCATGTATCGGGCCGAAATGGGGCGCTTCTTCACCGCGGGGTGGGCGACGAGCTCTTCGTAGCGCCGGTCCAGGTCCATGTCGTCCAGGTGCTCTCCAAAAGCCTGGTAGACCGAGTAGGGGGCAAAGACGAAGAAGTCCTCACCCCGCTCGGCCAGCTCAAAGAACTTGCTTGGCACCACGAGCCCCAAGGAGAGGGTCTGGAGGCGGCTTTTCTCGTCGGCGTTGATCTTCTTGGTGTCGAGGAACTCCTCCACATCCCAGTGGAAGATGTTGAGGTAGACCGCCCCGGCCCCCTTGCGCTGGCCCATCTGGTCGGCGTAGTTGAAGGCGTCCTCGAACAGCTTGGCCACCGGCACCACCCCCTTGGCCGCGTGGGCCACGCCCTTGATGGGCTCCCCTCGAGCCCGCAGCTTGGAGAGGTTGATGGCCACCCCTCCGCCGATCTTGGAGAGCTGCATGGCGGTGTTGAGGGTGTAGCCGATGGAGTTTAGGCTGTCGTCGAGCTCGAGCAAGAAGCACGAGACCAACTCCCCGCGCCTTGCCCGGCCCGCGTTCAAGAAGGTGGGGGTGGCGGGCTGGTAGCGCCCTTCCATCATGGCCCGCACGTAGGCGCGGGCTTTTGCTACGTCGCCCTGGGCTAAGTGCAGCGCCACCGCCAAAACGCGCTCCTCGTAGCGCTCGAGGTACTGCTCCTTGTCGTCGGACTTCAAGGCGTAGTCCTTGTAGAACTTGGAGATGGCCATGAAGCTGGCAAAGCGGAAGCCGTAGCTGTAGGCCAGATCGGAGAGCTCGAGCAGGTCTTCCTTCCGGTACAGCCGGAAGAAGTCCTCGTAGTAGCCCTCGGCGATGAGGGCCTGCAGGCGCTCGAGGGGCCCGGGGAAGCGCCGGAGCTTCCGGCTTACCTCTTCCTCGAAGGCAGATACGGCCTCGAGGTCTTTCTCGAGTTGGAAAAACCCATCCCGCTTTTGCAGGACTTCGCTGTTAAGCTCGAGGTAGCGCAAGCGCCCTCACCCCTTCCCAAAAACGCACGACGTCCTCTGCGCGCCCTGCGAGTTCGAACTTGTGGATCACCTCGAAGCCGAATGCCGCAGACAGTCGATCGGCGGCTTTGGCGTAGTTGGAACCCCAGTTGCGGTTGCCGCTGGCCGCGACCGCGCGGATGTGGGCCTGGTTGCGCCGGGCGAAGCGCTCGACCTCAGGGGGTACCTGGCCCAGCCCGGTGGTATAGGTCAGGAGCACGCAGGGCTCTTCTACCTCCTCCTCGCCTGTAGCAATCCGCAGCAGCCTGGGCGTGGGTAGCTTGCGCACGAAGCGCTCGACATTGCCGGTCTTGGAAGCATAGACGATGAGCAAGGATCACCTCGGAATCGGGTCGATGGTCGATGGCTATACGGTCGTACGCAAAACGCAAGGCGTCCAACGTACGACGTAGAGTGCAAGACGCCGGATTTATGTGCGTCTTTATCGCTTTACGTGGAGTTTAGCTGTAGAAGATTCACCTTGGCCATCCTTTCCGCCCCTGACGCGGGGGCTAGGATAGGGTTTGGGCAGGCATTCGGACTGATGGGGCTTCCCCCCAATCACCGTTGCGCGACAGTGGCGGATTCACACCGCACTTCCCCTGTCTCCAAACCCAGAAACCACATCTTGTGGCTTCTGCGAACAAGCCTACTATAGGTTGGGGTTACTGTCTATAGTCGGGGGCAGAAGGGTCGGTGGGCGGGTGCTCAGCTCAGGCGGTGCTGGTAGAGCACCGAGGCGATCTTGCCGATGAGCAGCACGGCCGGGTGATCGGGGTGGAAGCGGGGGTCAACCTCGGTTTCGGTGAGCACCACCAGCGAGTAGGCCAGGTTGTCCTTGGCCAGAATTCCCGCGTCGTGACGGCACTGGCGGATCTCACCCGACTTGGAGTAGAGCCTGAAGGGGGCTTTGCCCTCCTCGAGGTCGTCAAGGTCGGCGGGCAGGTAGCGCAGGAAGAAGGTCATCTGCTGCTTCGAGAGGATCGAGAGCGCGGTCTGGGTGGCCTCTGGCGAGAGCAACTCGCCGTGCCACAGCCGCTTGAGCAGCAGGCCCAGATCCTCGGCGCTTACCGTCGAAGCTTCCCCCTTGAGGCGTCGGGGGTCGGGGCGATCGTCGGGCAGGGAGAGCATTCCTGCGCTGTAGGTGTTGTGCCAGCCCTGAGCCCGGTAGTAGGCGTTGAAGGGTTCCTTGTGCCCGAAGTAGTCCAGCACTACGTTGGTGGCGGTGTTGTCGCTGACGACGATCATCAGCGTGAGCAGGTCGAGCAGGGGCAAGGAGAGCCCATGAGTACCGGCATCGCCGGGGGCCGGATGGCCCTTCACTAGCGAGAGCTCCTTGAGCACCCCCGAGCCCCCCGCCACTGTCTCTGGCTTGACCCGCACCGCCTGGCGCAGGTCGGTGCCGGTGCTCAGCGCGTAGCAAAGCATGGGCAGCTTGATGGTGCTCGCCGCCAGCACCTTCCAGTCGGGGTTGTGGGCGTAGTGCTCGTGGCTGTGCAGGCTCTCCAGCCAGATGCCCACCTTGCCGGGGAAGCGGCTTACCAGCTGCTGGATCTCAGCCCACATCGCAGGCATGGCTTACCTCCTTGCCAAGCACAGTCTAACCGCCTGGGCGAAGCCGTCCTCCTCGAGCCCGGCCACCACCACGCTGGCGGCCTCGCGGACGACCTCCTCGGCGTTGCCCATGGCGATGCCCAGCCCCACCTGCTTTATGGCCTCGAGGTCGTTGAGGCTGTCCCCGATCATCGCCACCTCCTCCATCGCCAGGCCGTAGCGCTCGGCCATCCAGCGCAGGGCGCTGGCCTTGGAGGTGCCCTTGGGGTCGGCCACCGCCACCACCTCGCCCTCGCCCACCAGGTACTCCAGCCAGTCCAGTCCCTCCACCGCCGTGATCGCCTGGCGTAGGTCGTTCCAGAGCTGCCCGTCGAGGACGAAGACCCCGCCCACGCAGGGCTCAGGCAGCTCCAGCAGGTCGATGCGCTGGTAGCTCACCCCCATGCGCTCGGCGAAGCGGTGTAACTCGCGGGGGGGATTCTCACTGTAAAGCCGTCCCGAGGCTCCTGAGACGTAGAAGGGTAAGCCCTGTGCTCTCGAGTGCAACACCATGCGGCGGTAGGTCGAAGGAGACATGGCCACGCTGTGAACCAATGTAGCCCCCTGGGTGATGAGGCTGCCGTTGCTGAAAGCGTGGTAGCCCTGGGGTTCCATCTTGAGGGCATACTCCAGGCCATAGCCCCCGAAGGGCCGCCCCGTGACCACCGCGAAGCGCATCCCCGCCGCCTTGGCTTCCTCCACCGCCTGCCAGGCCGAAGCAGGGACTCCTTGGCTCGGGTGCACGAAGGTCCAGTCCAGGTCGACGCCGATCAGGCGGATCACGACCGGCCCTCGGCAGCGGCCACCCACTCCAGCGCCTGGGCCAGGCCGCACTCTTCCACCCGGCCCACCACCCGCTTCGAGCGCTCCTTCACCGACTGGGGGGCGTTGCCCATGGCGATGCCTACTCCCGCGGCCAGGATCAGCTCGAGGTCGTTCTCCCCGTCTCCCACCATCGCGCAGTGCTCCAGCCCCAGGCCGTAGCGCTCGGCCACCCAGCGGGCGGCGCTGAGCTTGGACACTCCGGCAGCCGTCACCGAGTTGAAGCCGATCCCCGGCACGCCGGGGCTGGTGGCCTCGTGGAGCTCGGCCCCTTCGATGCGCTGCACCCGCCCGCGCACCTCCTGCCATTGCCCTTCCAGCGGCGTAACGTACTGCACCCGGATCACCTCGCCAGGCGGCTGATCCAGGGGGGCGACCTTGGCCATGAAGCCCAGCATCCGCTGATGGGCCTCGAGGTCAGGGTGGTTTTGTTCGATGAAGAAGCCCCCGTCGGCGGTGTACACCTCGAAGGGGATGGCATATTCTCGGCTCAGCGCCAGCAGCTCACGGTAGGCCTCCGGGGAGAGAGGGCTGGATTTGATCACCTGCCCATTCCCCGCCACGACCACCGCCCCCGACTCGAAGATGTGCAGGCCCTCGGGATCGATGCGCCGGGCGTATTCCAGGGCAAACCCCCGCCCAGGCCGCCCGGTACAGAGCGCCAGATGGATGCCCGCAGCCCTGGCTTTCTGCGTGGCCTCCCAGGCGCACTCAGGCACGCCGTCCGGCCCATAGAGCGTGCCGTCGACGTCGATGAGTACCAACCCAATCATCTAGAGTTCCCCCAAATCAGATCTCCAGTATCCCCGACTCCACCAGCACCGCCCTTCCGCCGAAGAAAACCCGCTGCAATTCGCCGCTGGGGGCATACTCCACCCGCACCTCGACTTGGCCAGGAACCCCTAGCTTGTGCCCTTGCAGGATGGTGAGCTGAACCTCTCCCTCCCAACGCGGCACCACCCCGGCCCTAGCCAGCAAGGCCCCCAGCGCTGCGTTGGCCGAGCCGGTCACCGGGTCTTCGGGGATGCCCAGCAAGGGGGCGAAGTCGCGGGCGTAGAAGCTGCGCGGTCCCAGCGGGGCATAGGTGTGAACTGTCGCGACCTCCAGTGCCGCGCACAGCTCGCTCAGGTGCTCCATGTCGGGCTCGAGGTCGTCGAGCAGCCCCGGAGCCACAAAGGGCAAGAACAGCGACCACAGCCCGGTGAAGGCTACCCCGTAGGGCAATCCCCGGTGGAGGTAGCGCTCGTTGGCGCCCAGGGCTTCGGTGAACTCCTGGATTTTGCGCCACAGGGGAGGGTCGCGGAAGCGGGGAGCCGGCCCGCGCACCACCGCTTTGGCCGGTTCGCCGTTCTCGTAGGCGATCTCCACCGGCAAGGTCTCGGAGGCTGCCCGCAGGTAGAGCTTCTTGCTGCCCTCGGGCACGCGGCCTTCGCGCACGAGGGTCAGGGCCAGCGCTACCGCGGCGTGGCCGGCGAACTCCACCTCGCCCGAAGGCGTGTAGTAGCGCACCTCGAAGCCCATCCCCTCCCAATCGGTGACGAAGGCCACCTGGGGTTGGTCGAGCTTGAGGGCTACCTGGCGCATCTGCGCCGCGCTCATGCCGCGGGCGTCGAGCACCAGGGCGATGCGGTTGCCGGCCCCCGGCGTTTCGGCGAAGGCGTCCACCAGCAGATAGGGGAGACCGGATCTAGCCATTGGGGGTCCTCAAGGCGATACCCAACTCGGCGAGCTGAGCCTCGGACACCGGGCTGGGGGCCTCGGTCAGCGGGTCGCGGCCCTCCTTGTTCTTGGGGAAGGCGATGACCTCGCGGATGGAATCCTCTCCCGCCATGTTGGCCACCCAGCGGTCCAGCCCCCAGGCGATGCCGCCGTGAGGGGGGGCTCCGTAGGAGAGGGCCTCGAGCAGAAAACCAAATTTCTCCCGCGCCTCCTCAGGCCCGATGCCCAGCAAGGCGAACATCCGTTCCTGCAACTCGCGCCGGTGGATGCGGATCGAGCCCCCACCTACCTCCGTGCCGTTCATCACCAGGTCGTAGGCGTAGGCCCGTACCTTGCCGGGGTCGCGCTCGAGCAGCTCGAGGTCCTCAGGGTTAGGCGAGGTGAAGGGGTGGTGCATGTAGGTCCAGCGCCCGCCCTCCTCGTCCCACTCCAGCAGGGGGAAATCCACCACCCACAAGAAGCTGAAGCCCTCGCCGATGAGCCCCAGGCGCTTGCCCAACTCCAGTCGCACCGCCCCCAGGCTCTCCACGCTCTTGCGCCAGGGCCCTGCCACGAAAAGCACCGTCTGGCCCTCCTCCAGCCGTACCCGCTCTTTTAGCCCCTCGGGGATGAACTTGGCAATCCCACCGCTGAAGGCCCCGCCTTCGTAGCGGCTCCAGGCCAGTCCTGCTGCTCCCTTGCCCTTGGCGATGGCCTCGAGCTCCTCGATCTCCCGGCGCGAGAGCAGGGCAGGGGCTACCAGCGCCTTGACCACCTCGGCTGCCGCAAAGGCGCGGAACTCCCCGCCCTTGAACAGCTCGCTCACGTCGCTCAGCTCCAGCCCAAAGCGCAGGTCGGGTTTGTCCGAGCCGTAGCGGTTCATGGCCTGGGCGTAGCTCATGCGGGGGAAGGGGATGGGGAGCTCGAGCCCCAGCGTTTCCTTGAACACGTAAGCCGCCAGGCGCTCGTTGAGCTCGAGGATGTCGTCTTGCTCTACAAAGGACATTTCCAGGTCGAGCTGGGTGAAGTCGGGTTGACGGTCGGCTCGCAGGTCCTCGTCGCGGAAGCAGCGGGCGATCTGGAAATAGCGGTCGTAGCCCGCCACCATCAGCATCTGCTTGAAGAGTTGGGGCGATTGGGGCAGGGCATAAAACTGCCCCGGCTGCAGGCGGCTGGGCACCAGGAAGTCCCGGGCCCCCTCGGGCGTCGAGCGCGTCAAAAAGGGGGTCTCCACGCTGATAAAGCCTTCCTGGTCGAGAAAGCGGTAGATTGCCGCCACCACCTTGTGTCGCAGGCGCAGGTTGTGCTGCAAGCTGCGGCGGCGCAGGTCCACCACCCGGTAGCGCATGCGGATTTCCTCGGAAACGGCCTGGTCCTGTTCGCCCCGCCAGCCCGCGTCGATGGGGAAGGGGGGCGTTTTGGCCTCAGCCAGCACTTCCAACTCCTGGGCCAGCACCTCCACCGCGCCCGAAGCGATCCGGGGATTGAGCTGCTCGGCCGGACGAGCCCTCACGCTGCCCGTGACCCGCACCACCCACTCCGAGCGCACCCGATCGGCTTGGGCGTAGGCCGGGCTCTCTGGTTGGACCACCACCTGTACGAGGCCTTCCCGGTCGCGCAGGTCGATGAAGATCAGGCCACCCAGGTCGCGCCGCCGGTTGACCCAGCCCTCCAGGACTACCTGCTCGTTGATGTTCGACGTGTTGACGTTGCCGCAGTAGTGCGTCCGACGCATGGTGAATAGTTTACTGTTCAAAGCGCTGTTATGAGTTCGACTCAGGCAAAGAAATTTGTCACGAACTAGACTTATCGTGAAACTTATCACTTAACGCAAAATCAAGCCCACCTCAAGCCAAATACCCGGCCAGCTCGGTAGGGGAGAGCTCAAGCTGGGTGCCGCTGCGCAGGTTTTTGAGTGCCACCACCCCCCGCTGCCGCTCACCCTCGCCCAAAAATGCGGCGAAACGCGCGGATTTCTTGAGCGCTTCCTCGAGCCCCTTGCGCGGGTTCTTAGGCGCATAGGCCATCTCGACCCGGAAGCGGGGCCGCAGCCCCTGGGCTATCTGCAAGGCCTCGAGCAGGGCCGCCTCGTCGAGGGGCACCAGGTAGAGGTCGGGTGCGGGATCGGCGGGGATCTCTACCCGCTCCTCCTCCAGCGCCAGCGCCGCCCGCTCGACACCGATGCCAAAGCCCACCCCCGGTACCCTCGGCCCGCCTAGCATCTCCGAAAGCCCGTCGTAGCGACCCCCACCGCCCAGCGCCGACTTGGCCCCGATGCGGCTGTGGTGGATCTCCCAGGCCGTGCGCACGTAGTAGTCGAGCCCCCGCACGATGCTGGGGTCGATGCTGAAGGGCACCCCGAGCCTCTCGAGGTACCCCACCACCCGCTCGTGGAAAGCCCTGGCCTCGGGACCCAGAAACTCCAGCATCGGCCTGACCCCAACCTCGGCCACGATGCGCTGATCGGCCTCGCTCTTGGAGTCGAGGATGCGCATGGGGTTGGACTCCAACCGCACCCTCGAGTCCTCCGAAAGCGCTTGGGCATGGGGGCGGAACAGCCCGCGCAGGTAGTCGTTGTAGCGCACCCGGTCTTCCGGGTCGCCCACCGAGCCCAGCTTGACCTCGAGGCCCTTCAGCCCCAGCTCCTCGTAGATCTGCACCATCAGTGCGATGGCCTCGGCGTCTATGAGGGGATCGGCAGAGCCCAGGGCCTCGTAATCGACCTGGTGAAACTGCTTGTAGCGACCCCGCTGGTGGCGCTCAGCGCGGAACATGGGCCCCCAGGTGAACAGCCGCACCGGCTGGGGCCAGACCTTCATGCCGTGCTGGTTGTAGGCCCGCACGATGGAGGCGGTGGGCTCGGGGCGCAGGGACAGCACCCGCCCGCCCCGGTCCTCGAGGGTGTACATCTCCTTTTTGACCACGATATCCGAGGTGATCCCCACCCCCTTCTGCAGCACCTCGGCGTACTCGAAGATGGGGGTGTAGATCATCTGGGCTCCGCTCGAGCGCAACACCCGCTCGGCGGTCTGGACGATGTAGCGGAAGACCGGCTCGCGGAAGGAGTATTCCTTGCTCTGGGCGAAGATATCGTTGGTGCCAGGAACCGAAGTTAGCATGAGCGCCATTCTAGCACCGCGAGCAGGCCCACTCCGACGGCTTTAGATGGGACTGAAGTGAAGGTTGGCCCAGGTTCTACTCAAGCCAGCTCCTCATTCTGGAGTTGTCGTCCTGGTGGGTTTAGTCCCAATACACATCCACCAAATGGTGGAAATTGCATTCGGTCAAACCTGCTGTTAGGCTTAGCCCGTGCCTGGATACCAAAAATGCAGACGGACCTGCTTGGGTCCAGGTGTTCGTGTAGCGGATAGCGACTAACCCCTGTCGCCATCCACCCCAAAACGGAGGCACGTATGCGAAAAACCTTTTTGGCCGGTGCCCTGGTCCTCGCTGCGGGAGCAGCGTTGGCCGCGGTGCCCAACAACACCCTGCTGATCATGACCAGCGCCGACATCGCGACCCTCGACCCCACCATGGTCTACGACACCGCCTCGGGTGAGATCGCCGAGAACATCTACGAAACCCTGGTGACCTACAAGGGTCGCAGCGTGTCCGAACTCGAGGGCCTGTTGGCTACCTCCTGGAGCATCTCGCCCGACGGTAAGACCTACACCTTTACCCTGCGCAAGGGCGTGAAGTTCCACTCTGGCAATGAGTTCACCTGCGCCGACGCCGAGTACAGCTTGCGTCGCAACCTGGTCACCAACAACCACGACTCGGGCAACTGGTTCATCGCCGAGAGCTTGCTGGGCACCTCCGGCAACGCCGAGGACGACCCTGAGAAGGTCACCTGGGCCAGGATCTCCAACGCCGTCAAGTGCAACGCCCAGGGTCAGCTCGTGCTCACCCTCCCGGCCCGCGACCCCGCGCTGCTGGTCAAGCTGGCCTACACCGGCCAGGCCATCGTCGACAAGAAGCACGCCATCTCCATCGGCGAGTGGGACGGCACCGAGGCCACCTGGAAGCAGTGGGTGGGCAAGGACCTCAACGACTCCAACCTCTCCAAGCGTCCCAGCGGCACCGGCGCTTACCAGCTCGTGCGCCGCGACTCGGCCAACATCGTGCTGCGGGCCTTTGACGGCTACTGGGGTGGTAAGCCCAAGCTCGAGAACGTCATCGTACAGGTCGTAGCCGAGCAGGCCACCCGCCTCGAGGCCCTGAAGAAGGGCGATGCCGACTTCGTAGAGACCGGTGGCCGTCCGACCCTGTCCCAGCTGCAGGGTGTGCCCGGCATCAAGATCTTCGACGGCATTCCCAACAACTCCGCCAGCGCCATCTTCATGAACGAGAACATCAAGGACCCCGCGGTCCTGGGCTCGGGCAAGCTGGATGGTAAGGGCATCCCGGCCAACTTCTTCGCCGACGTCAACGTACGCAAGGCCTTCTCCTACTCCTTCGACTACGACCGCTACATCAAGGAAGTGCTTCTGGGCAAGGGCACCAAGCGCACCATGCTGCTGCCCGACAGCTTCTTCGGCTACGATTCCAAGGTTAAGACCTACACCTACGATCCCAAGCAGGCCGCGGCCTTCTTCCGCAAGGCCTTCGGTGGCCAGCTCTGGCAAAACGGCTTCGTGCTGCGGGCCAGCTACCGCGCCAACTCGGTCCCCTCGCAGACGGCGATGGAGATCCTCAAGACCAACATCGAAAAGCTCAACCCCAAGTTCAAGGTCGAGCTCCAGCCCAAGCCCTGGTCTGAGTTCCTCCGTTCCAGCCGCGAGGGCAAGGAAGCCATGATCCTCATCGGCTGGGCTCCCGACTACGCCGACCCCGACAACTTCCTCTATACCTTCTACCACTCCAACGGCTTCTACAACCCCCGCACCAACTTCAAGGACGCCCTGCTCGACAAGCTACTCGACCAAGCCCGCCAGACCATCGACCCCGCCAAGCGCAAGGCGCTGTACAGCCAGGTGGGGCAGCGGGCTTACGAGCAGGCTTACTACATCCTGATGCCCGCAGGCGTCGGCTTCGTGGCCTACCAAGATCGGGTGAAGGGCCTGGAGGAGAACTACAACATCATGTTCTCCGGCATCACCGGCAACTACTGGAGGGTCTTGAGCAAGGCTGGTCTGTAGTACCCTGCTGGCCCCGCGTCCTGCTGGCGCGGGGCCGCTTTTTTCGATCTGAGGAACATTGGATGACCGCTTTTATCCTTCGTCGTTTGATGGCTTTGCCGCTGGTGCTCTTGGCTCTTTCGCTGGCCATCGTGGGGTTGTTGCAATTCCTTTCCCCGGCTGAGCGGGCGGCGGCTTTCGTCACCAACGAGAACCAGCTACGTAACCTCGAGGCCATCATCCGGGAAAAGGGGCTCGATCAACCGTTCCATATCCAGTACTGGAACTGGTTGCGCGAGGCACTGCGAGGAAACCTGGGCTTCTCCAAGGCTTCCAGCCAACCGGTGCTCCAGACCATCGCCGAGCGCTTCCCGGCCACCGTGGAGCTGACGCTTTTTTCCCTCTTTCCCATCCTGGGCTTTGGCATCTGGTTAGGAACGAGGGCGGGCCTGAACAAGGACAGGTTCATCGACCAGTTCACCCGGGTCTTCACGGTGATCACCAACAACATCCCCACCTTCGTGCTGGGTATCATCCTGCTGGTGATCTTTTACGGCCTGCTGGGTATCGCGCCCGGCCCCGGCCAGCTGTCACCCGAGAACCAGGTCAACCTCATCATCAACCCAATTCCCCGCGTCACCGGCATGCTCAGCATCGACGCGCTGCTGGCGGGCAACTGGCCGGTGTTCTGGGACGTGCTACACCACATGTTCCTGCCGGTGATCACCCTTTCCACCGTGATTACCGCGGGCATGATCAAGGTGATGCGCTCGAGCCTCATCGAGGTGCTCTCGCAAGACTATGTACGCACCGCTCGAGCCAAGGGGTTGCCCGAGCGCACCGTCAACCTCAAGCACGCTCGGCGCAACGCGCTCATCCCCGTGGCCACCATCGGCGGCTTCGTGGTGCTGGGGTTGCTGTCGGGGGCGCTGTTCACCGAGACCATCTTCGCTTGGCCGGGCATCGGGAGCTGGGGGGCCGAGACCGCCACCCGCTTCGACGTACCGGGCCTGCTGGGCTTTGCCCTACTGAGCGGGATCTTGACGGTGCTCGCTAACTTGGTGGTCGATATCATCTATGCCCTGATCGATCCGAGAGTGAGGTTCGACTGATGAGCGCCGCTTCTGCCGCCCCAAGCGCTCTACAGCGCGAAGGCTTCTGGAACTCGAGGCTCATGCGGCGCTTCCGCCGCAACCGCTTGGCGGTCTTCGGCCTCTTCCTGGTGTGCCTATTCTTACTGGTGGCCCTGTTCGCCCCCCTGCTGGCGCCTCCACCCCCGGTGGGCAACAACTGCCTGCGCGACGTGGGGGCCACCACCCCCGCCGAGGCCATCACCCCCACCAACGGTAGCTTCTGGCGGCTGATGTTCGCTGCCCCGGCGAGCTGCTACCAGATCGCCCGCATCAACTTCAGCCAGATCCCCTCGCCCCCCCTCAAGCCCATCCAAACCGAGGCTGGGGAGGTACGCCCCCTCTTCGGCACCAGCAGCGGCTACGACGTGTGGTACGGCATCGTTTGGGGTACGCGCACCGCGCTGAAGCTGGCTGTCACGGTGGTCTTCTTTCAGCTCCTCATCGGAATTACCCTCGGTGCGATATCCGGCTACTTTGGTGGGTGGATCGACAACCTCATCCAGCGTCTCATCGATGTGATCTTCGCCTTCCCGAGCCTGATTCTGGTGATCGTGATCACCTCCTTGCTGGGAAAGAGCCTGACTTTCATCATCCTGGCCTTCGTGTTGGTGGGTTGGGCGGGGTATGCCCGTATCATGCGCGGGGAAGTGCTCAAGACGCGCGCACTGGAGTTCGTGGATGGGGCCAGGGCTTTGGGGGCCAGCGACTGGCGCATCATCTTCCGCCACGTCATCCCCAACTCCCTCACCGCCATCACCGTCATCGCCGTGCTCGACCTGGGGGCCATCCCGCTGACGGCGGCGGCTTTGTCCTTCCTGGGCATCGGCTTGCCGCCGGGCTACACCGACTGGGGGCAGCTCATCAGCTTCGCCCGCGCTTGGATTCAGGGGACGGCGGAGAACCGGCTGGAGTACTGGTACGTGTCCTTTTTCCCGGCCATCACCATCATCCTCTTCGGCCTGGGATGGAACCTGCTGGGCGATGCCCTGCGCGACGCCTTAGACCCGCGCGAGCGCTGAGCCTCGATTAGGCGAAACCTCCCAGGAAGCCCTGGGAGGTTTTTCATACCAGATGGGGTGTGCTCTTTGAATCCGGTATCATTCAGCCCGGCAGGGTGATGAAGGTGGGGTTGGGTGCGGTCATGGCTTCTTCCCGCTCCACCTTGGCTACCACGGCCTCGGCCCCGCTTCCCAACGCCCTGATCAGGCGCTCACGGCTCACCCGGCGGCCCTCGAGCACGTAGGTGTAACCGTGGCGGTGGAAGGTGATGACGAAGGGCAGGCCGTTGTGGTAGCGCAGCACGGTGTTGTTCTTCCGCGCCAACCTGGACATTCGGCTAATCGCCCTGACCCTGGCGTAAGCCCTGCGTTGGTAGCTCCAGGGGGCTACGAAGCTGACGAAGAGCAGCGCCATCACCACGGCTGAGGCGATCACTAAAGGAGCTGCAACTTCAGGCGTCATAGCTCGAAGTATACGCGGACGCTACGAAGCCGGCCGGCTGGCTTAAAGGGAAGTTAAGTCGGCTCGAGCGGAGGGAAACACTTGAATAAGTGCTCAAATATTGCTAGGCTACTAACGGTTGAGCAATTGCTCAGATGAGGAGCCCTATGACCTTCTCCTACTCCCTCCAGCAGATCTTCCCCAGCGCCGAGCACTGCCCGGACTGCCGCGCCCGGCTCGAGCGGGCCCTGCGTGAACTGCCAGGTGTGATAGTTGGCCGGCTCGAGGGCACCGAGCTGCGCCTGCAGGCCACCCGTGACCCCCAAGCCGAGCTCTCCCGCGCCATCGAGCGCATCCGGGCACAGCACGCCCACGAGACCTTCCGGGTCGAGGGGATGGACTGCGCCAGCTGCACCCGGACGGTGGAAGGCGCCCTTCGCCGCCTTCCGGGGGTCAGCGTGCAGCGGATCAATTTCGTGAGCGAACGCCTCGAGGTGGCCTACGACCCGCGAACAGTCAACCCCGAGGACTTGGGGGCCATGGTCGAGCCGCTGGGCTACAAGCTCAGACTGGAGCGATCCCGCGTGCCCATTGGTGTGCCGGGCTTGCCCGATCCCCAGGAGGGAGCCTGGCACACCACCCGCCAGGGGCGCGCCCTGATCCTCGCTGGCACACTGCTCGCCCTGGCCTGGAGCTTTGGCCACCTCGAGCCCCAGCTCTCCCAGTGGGGCTACATCGCCGCCACCCTCGTCGGCGGTGGGCCCTTCGCGCTCAAGGCCTACCGGGCTGCCAGGGTGGGCAACCCCTTCAGCATCAACACCTTGGTGAGCGTGGCGGCAGGGGGAGCCATCCTCATCGGCGAGGCTGCCGAGGCCGCGGTGGTGGTGTTTCTGTTCGCGGTAGGGGAGTTGCTCGAGGGGGTGGCGGCGGGCCGCGCCCGCGCGGGCATTCGCGCCCTGGCCGCGCTGGCCCCAAAAACTGCGCTGTTGATTCACGAGGAGGACCCTGGCGAAACGCAGACGGACCCGGCAGCAGGCCTGCGGGTTCCTGGCAAGGGCTTTCACACCCACGAGATTCCGGTCGAGCGGCTCGAGGTCGGGCAGAAGGTGCTGATCCAACCCGGTGGGCGGGTACCCGCCGACGGTACCATCCTCAGCGGCTTCTCGGCGCTGGATGAGTCGCCCATCACGGGGGAGTCGCTGCCGGTCAATAAAGGACCAGGCGACGCGGTCTTTGCCGGCAGCCTCAACACCGACGGGGTACTCACCGTGCGGGTGGATCGGAGCGCCCAGGACAACACCATCGCCCGCATCCTTCACCTGGTCGAGGAAGCCCAGGAGTCCAAAGCCCCCACCCAGCGCTTCATCGACCGCTTCAGCCGCTTCTATACTCCTGCCGTGATGCTGCTCTCGCTGCTGGTGGCCCTGGTCCCGCCACTCCTCGTAGGGGGATGGCAGGAGTGGGTCTACAAGGGGCTGGCCCTGCTCCTCATCGGCTGCCCCTGCGCCCTCCTGGTCTCGGTGCCTGCCGCCATCACCTCGGGCATCTCGGCGGGTGCGCGCCGCGGCCTGCTGATCAAGGGTGGGGCAGCGCTCGAGGCCCTGGGTCGGGTAAGGACCGTCGCTTTCGACAAAACCGGAACCCTCACCCTGGGCCGACCCAAGGTGAGCGACCTAATCGGGCTGGGCGTCTCCCAAGCCGAGCTGCTGGCCAAGGCGGCAGCGGTGGAGCAGGGTTCATCGCACCCCCTGGCCAAGGCCATCCTGGAGCGGGCTGCTGTAGACGGGGTGAGCGTGCCGGCCTCGAGCGACCAGAGGGCGGTGAGGGGAAAGGCGGCCATGGCGGAGCTGGAGGGCCAGACCTACGCGGTGGGCTCGCCGCGCTACGCTGCCGAGCTTGCACCCCTGCCCGACGAACTCCGACGCTTGATCGAGCGCCTCGAGCGGCAGGGCAAGACCGTGGTGCTGTTGCTGCGCGGGGCTACCCCGCTGGGCCTGATCGCCCTCCGCGACGAAGCCAAGGCCGAAGCAAAGCAGGCTCTGGACGAACTTGGGGCCCTGGGCCTGCGCAGGGTGATGCTCACCGGGGATAACCGCCGAGCCGCGGAGAGCATCGCCGGTGAATTGGGCCTGGAAGTGCGGGCCGAACTCTTGCCCCAGGACAAGTTCCGCGCGGTCGGCGAGCTGAGGCGGGGTGGTGGGGTGGCCATGGTGGGCGACGGGATCAACGACGCACCCGCTTTGGCCCTGGCCGACGTGGGCATCGCCATGGGCTCAGGAAGCGACGTGGCCCTCGAGAGCGCCGACGCGGCGCTGCTGCACAACTCGGTGAGGGGCGTGGTCGACCTGATACGGCTGTCGCGGGCCACCCTCTCCAACATCCGCCTCAACATCGCCATCGCCCTGGGCCTCAAGGCGGCCTTCCTGCTGAGCACCTTGCTGGGCGTCACTAACCTCTGGATGGCGATCCTGGCCGATACGGGGGCTACGGTGTTGGTCACGGCCAACGCCCTGCGGCTGCTGAGGTTCAGGTCAGACGCCCACAGCTCATGAGCATCGACGTATGATGAGGTTATTCCTATGCCGCCCACATCCACACTTGACCGTGCCGCCACCTGCGAGGAGCGGGGCATCCACCCGCAGGCCCTCGAGCGAGCCCGCCAGGCCGTGCCCGACGAGCGCTGTGTAGAGCGGGCCAGCAGCCTGCTCAAGGCCGTGTCCGACCCCACCCGTCTGCGCATCTTGGCCGCCCTGGCCGCCACCGAATTGTGCGTGTGCGACCTGGCCGCCCTCGTGGGCATCAGCGAGTCGGCGGTGTCGCACCAACTGCGCCTGCTACGGGAGGAGCGGTTGGTGAGCTTCCGCAAGGAGGGGCGCATGGCCTACTACCGCCTGAGCGACCACCATGTCACCGAGCTGATCCACAGTGCGCTCGAGCACGCCCAGGAATCCGGTTGAATTGAGCGAGCGGTGTTCGAATTTCTCTTAAGGAAAATTAAGGGAAATTTGTTATGCTGGGAAAATGGAACTGCGTTCGCTGGCCAACTGGCGCGACCCAGCCAAGCGGAGGCTCGAGGCCATTCGGGCAGCCCACGAGCGTGACGAGGCGGGGTTGCTCGAGCTACTCAAGACCTACCTGCTCCTCAAGGGACGCAAGCGGGCCAGCTTGAGCCCCAGAACCCTCGAGACCTACACAGTCGGTGTGCGGGATTTCCTGACCTGGGCCTGGCCGCCAGACTCGCCAGGCCCAAAGGTCCAGCTTCTCAAGCTGAGTGCGGACGATCTCGACCACTACGTGGCCGACCTGCAGACCCACGGCAGCCACCTCGAGCACCAGCCCCTCAAGCCCTCGAGCATCGCTACCTACTTGGCCAGCGTGCGGGCGCTGTACCGGGCGCTGGAATGGGCCGGGGCCGCCCAGTTGCCCCAGGGTGTGGCGGCCCCTCGAGACCCAACGCCGGCCTACGAGCGACGCCCGGCTTTGCCGCCCAGTCTGTACAGGAAGCTGTTGGCCCACCTCGATCCCTCTGAACCCACGCTGCAACGGGACCGGGTCGCCGTTCGGCTGATGGCCGAGGCCGGGTTGCGTATAAGTGAGGTAGTTCACTTGCTGGTCTCCGACGTTCATTTGCCAGAGCGACTGCTCGAGGTCAAGCGCGGCAAGGGCTCCAAGCAGCGCAGCGTGCCTATCGGTGCCTCGCTGTGCGCCGAGCTCGAGCGCTGGTTCAGAACACGGCTGGCTTACGCGGCAGCCGGTGAGCCGCGGGTGCTGGTCAACATGGGCGGGCGCAAGGCCAGTGGCCGGGGCATGACGGCCCGAATGCTGCGCGAGGTCATCAACGGCCACTACCGGGCCCTGGACTTCCCTGAGCGTTACCGCGGCGCCCACATGCTGCGCCACACCGCCGGGACCCGCTTCTACAAGGCCAGCCGCGACCTGCACGCCACGGCAAGGCTTCTAGGCCACACCAACCTCAACACCAGCGCCATCTACGCCAAGATGGACCTCGAGGGCTTGTTCGAGGTCGTGGACCGCATCGACGAGGAAGATTGAGCGTCAGGGGGCGCCACCCGGCTTCTCGGGCCGAGTATATTCATATATTGCAATATATTACCTAATGCATATAATGAGGTGTATGGAGTCCGCCTTGCATCGCTTTAAGGCCGAGTTCTTCAAAGCCCTAGGCCACCCGGTGCGCCTGGCCATCCTCGACACGCTGCGGGAGGGAGAGAAAAGCGTGGGCCGGTTGGCTGAGGAGCTGGGCCTCGAGCAGCCTAGCGTATCGCAGCAGCTCGGCATCCTGCGCCAACGCGGTTTCGTGGAGGCCCGCAAGGAGGGCACCAGCGTCTACTACCGCACCGCCGACCCCGACGTGTACGCCTTCCTCGACCTGGGTCGAGCCATCTTTGAGCGCTATTTGAAGAACCAAAGCAACCTCCTGTCCGAGATCAAGGAGGACTCAAGCTCGCTATGAATCCTTTGACCAACATCGCCTTGATCCTCCTGGGACTGCAAAGCCTCCTGGCCTTGCTGCGTCCACCTGCGATCGGGTTCCTACCGCTGAGCCTGGGGGGCAGCGGGCTGCTGCTTTTGGTGGTGGGCCTTGGGGCCTGGCTTGCCGGTGCTCAAAGCACACCTCTGGACGCTACTGCAGGCTTCTACGCGGCCTTACTGGGGGCTTTGTACCTTGGAGTGGGGCCCTATCTCCGGGAGTACCTAGCCCATCACGAAGCTCACCGTGCCCGCCTCGAGGCCTTCCTTCTCCCCCTCTTCGCAGCGGCCATGGTGGGGGTCCTCCTCTCCCCGCCGGGCTACGCCTTTCTCTTCCTCTGGGAGGGCATGGCCCTGTTGGGATACCTCCTCATCGCCCTGGAAGGCCCCGCAGCCCTGTCAGGCAGCCGGGCCTTCTTCCTGGCCAGCCGCCTCTCGGGGGCCGGACTGTTTTTGGCTTTGATCCTCCTGGTCCGAGGGGAAGTGCGGGTAGGAGGGCTAGAGCACCTGGTATGGGTTGGACTCGTGCTGGGCTTCGGCACCAAGGCGGCCCTTTTCCCCCTTTCCACCTGGCTACCCAAGGCCCACCCGGTGGCCATGAGCCCGCTTTCGGCCCTGCTCTCGGGGGGGATGGTCAAGTTGGGGCTCTACGGCCTCTACCGTGCCCAGGATTGGGCGGGGCCGCCCCCACAGTGGGTAGGCTGGCTCTTGGTAGGACTGGGCCTGGCAGGAGCCATCTATGCCCTGGTCCGCAGCTTGGCCGAGGAGGATTACAAAGGGGTGCTGGCCTACTCCAGCGTGGAGAACCTCAACCTGCTCCTGGCAGCCTTGGGAGCATACTTCCTGCTGCCGAACCCCTTCTTCCTGCTGGCCTTCTTCTTCCACTAGGCGGCCCACGCCCTCTTCAAGGGGCTGCTGTTCCTGGGTTCGGGAGCGCTTCCCGTACGCGAACTCTCCCGCCTAGGCGGCCTGCACCGGCTTCTGCCACGTACTGCGGCCTGGACTCTCTTAGCAGCGCTGACTGCGGCTGGTCTGCCCCCCCTGGCGGGCTTTCTCTTTGAGTGGTATCTGTACCAGGGCTTCCTCTCAGCTACCTTGGACACCAAGACACACCCCCTATTGGCGCTGGGGATTGGGGCAGTCGCCTTGGTGGGTGCGCTTGCGGCGGTATCCTACGTGCGCCTTTTCGGCCTGGCCTTCCTGGGCAAGCCGCGGAGTGCTCAGGCAGGGAATGCCCACGAGATGGGCCGTTTCGGGCAGCTCGGCATGGGAATCCTGGCCGGGTTGCTGCTCGGCCTCTCCCTCTTCCCCACCGTGCTTCTGGGCCCACTCAAGCCCCCCCTGTACCCGGTGCTACCCCTGTTTGTGGCGCTCGTGGGCCTGGGAGGCGGGCTGGTCTACCTGCTGAGCCGAAAACCCCAGCGAGCCTACGAAACCTGGGACTGCGGCTTTAGCGCCCTCACCCCCGAGATGCAGCCCCACGCCCTCGGCTACAGTGAGCAACTCCTGCGACTCTTCCCCTTCGTCGAGCTCAAGACCCACCTCTCCCGGGAGGGAATACTGAGCCCCCCCAGGGTGCGCCTCGAGGTCAGCGAGTGGCTCCAGGCCCTCGAGGTCCGCTTGGCCCAGGGCTATGCTGCCCTCGCCCGCAGGGTGCAGCGCCTACAGTCGGGCAGCCTGCACCTCTACCTGCTGCTGCAATTCCTGGCCCTGCTCTTCGTTTTGGGGGTGACTTGGCGATGAGTGCCCTTTTGTTCCTCCTGTTGGCTCCGCTCTTCACCGGCAGCCTCAAGTGGCTCAAAGCCAGGCTGCAAAACCGCCGGGGTCCAGATCCTCTTTACGACTACAAAAACTTCCTCAAGCTCTGGCGCAAGACCTGGATTCGTCCTCAAGGGAGCAGCCCCCTCTTTATGGTTGCGCCCGCAGTAAGCCTGCTCGGTGTAGCGCTCGCGGCGGCTTTTTTGCCCATGCTGCCGGGGATTTCCTTCGCCGGAGACTTCCTGGTGCTGGTCTACCTTCTGAACCTGGGTCGCTTCTTCCAGGTCCTGGCCGCGCTGGACACCGGTAGTGCCTTTGGGGGGCAGGGCAGCTATCGGGAGAACCTGGTGGCGGTGCTGGCTGAGCCGGGCAGTGTGCTGGCCCTGGGAGCCGTGGGGTTGGCTTCGGGAGGCCTATCGCTGGCCACCTTCTCCCCCCTCTCTCAGGAAAACGCCCTGGTCTATACCCTGGCATTGGTTGCGCTGTCTTTGGCCCTGTTGGCCGAGGGGACCCGTCTGCCGGTGGATGACCCCACCACCCACCTCGAGCTCACGATGATCCACGAGGCCCAGCTTCTGGACCACTCCGGACCCCTTTTGGCCCTCTACGAACTCTCGTCAGGGTTGAAGCTCCTCGTATACGTTGGTCTCATCGCCCTTCTCATACCTCTCGGAGCGTTGTCCTTCCCCACAGTGCTCCTCCTGGCCTGGCTGGCGTTGGGTTACCTGGAGACCTACGGGGTCAAGCTGCGCTACTTAAGACTCCCTGACCTGATGAGCTACAGCACGCTGAGCGGCATCCTGGCCGTACTGGGGGTGGTGTTACGTTTTCGGATCTAGCCTCTAGCCTTGCACTGGCCATCCTGGCCGCGGGATTCTTGATGGTGGGCCGCAAGAGCCTCGATGCGCTGATCCGGCTCTATGCTCTGCAGAGCATGCTTCTGGCGCTCTTAGCTTTCGTGCTGGCCGAGGGAGAGCAACACTTCGTGCTGGCCGGAATGGCTCTGCTACTGCTCAAGGGGGTGCTCATCCCCCGCTACCTCTTCTGGCTGCTGGAGCGCCTGGGGGTCAGCCACGAGGTGGAATCCTATCTTTCCATCCCCCTATCCCTACTCCTGGGTGGAGTGTTGGTGGGGGTGGGTTTCCGCGTGGGGAGCGCTTTCGTCCTGGAAGGGGCTCGGCTGCCCGAGGCCGTGCCGGTGGCCCTGAGCCTGATTTTGCTGGGGATGCTCTCCATGGTGAGCCGCAAAAAGGCGGTTACCCAGGTGCTGGGCTTTCTGGCCTTGGAGAACGGGGTCTTCCTGCTGGCTCTGGCCGAGACCCACGGCCTGCCGCTGTTCATCGAGCTGGGGGTGGCCCTCGATGCTTTCGCCGCCGTCGTGCTGGCCGGGGTGCTGATCTCTCGCATCCGGGCTATCTTCGACCATATCGACACCGCGCGGATGCGCGACTTGAAGGGGTGACCATGCTCTACCTGTTGCTACTGCTTCCCCTCCTGCCCGCCCTCCACGCCCTGCGCGAGCGTGAGGCCGGACGCCTGGCCTCCAGCACCGCTGCCGGGGCCCTGCTGTCTTTGGGCTTAGCGCTCCTGGTCCAAAACCAGGCCGCCGGCCCCCTGCGGCTTGACGGGGTGGGGCTGTTCTACCTGCTGCTCACCGACCTGCTCTTTGCGCTGGTAGCCCTGTACGCTCGAGCCTACTTCCAAGCCACAAAGGACCGAGAAGCCTGGCGCTTCTACGCGGCTGGGAACCTGTTTCTCTTTGCAGTGCACGGGGCTTATTTGGCCCACAACCTGGGCCTGCTGTGGATCTTTGTGGAGGGCAGCACCCTGGCTTCCGCCTTGCTGGTTTACCACAAAGGGGGGACAAGGGCCCTGGAGGCTACCTGGAAGTACCTGATGCTCGGCAGCGTGGGCATCGCCCTGGGGCTCATCGGGGTGATCCTGCTCTATGCCCTGCTGGGCGGGGCTACCCTGGACTGGCAGGAGGCCCGGGTGTTGGTCCGGGAAGCCAACCCAACGCAGCTCCAACTGGCTTTCGCCTTCCTGCTGGTGGGCTTTGGCACCAAGGTGGGCTTGTTCCCCCTGCACGCCTGGCTACCCGATGCTCACTCCGAGGCCCCGAGCCCTGCCTCGGCCCTGCTCTCGGGAACCCTACTCAACGTGGCCTTCTACGCCCTCCTGCGCTACGTCGCCCTCCTGGGCAGCGCGGGGCTGTTCGATTTCGCCGCAGGCTTGTTGCAGGGCTTCGGGCTGGCCTCGCTCCTGGCGGCGGGTTTCTTCCTCTTTGTCCAGAGGGACTACAAGCGCTTGCTGGCCTACTCCAGCATGGAACACATGGGGCTGGCGGCCTACGGCCTGGGCTTAGGGGTGCCCTGGCTTGCCATGCTGCACACCCTGTTCCACTCCCTGGCCAAGACTGCCGCTTTCCTCTCGGCAGGCAACCTGCTCCTGGCCTACCAGAGTAAGCTCATCGCTCGAGTGGGAGCGGTACAGCGGGTCTGGCCGGCTACCGCCGGGCTTTTGCTCCTCTCCTTGCTGACCCTGGCTGGCCTGCCCCCCTTTGGGCTCTTCTACACCGAATTCCAGGCCCTCTTCCGCTCGAGCCCGCTGTCGATGGGGCTCTACCTGCTGGGACTGCTGGGGGCTTTCGCTGGACTGCTGTGGCCCCTCTCCCGCATGGTCTTCGGCGAGGGGGATGGGATGAGCTTCGAGACGTCGCCACGCAGCCGAACGTTGGTGGTGGTGCCCGCCGTACTGGTGGGGCTGAGCCTGCTTCTGGGCCTCTTCCCCCCGGTAGCGGTGGTTGAGCGGTTGGCGGAGGTGCTCGCGTGGAAGCTCTGAAGCAGGCGCTTGGGTCGGGCCGGCTGGTAGCCCTTTGGTACGATGCGCCTCACCTGCACTACCTGGTTGAGGAATCCGAGAGGGACGATCCCCTTCGGGACGGAGCACGCTCCGTACACCAAAGGGCCCTCCCACGGGAATTCCGGGTGGAAGCCCATGGGAGCTTTCCCAGCCTGGCGGGGGAGTTTCCGGCGCTGGAGTGGTTCGAGCGGGAGCTTTGGGAAGAGCATGGCCTGGTCCCCGAGGGCCACCCTGCCCTCAAACCCCTCCGCAACCACCGCCTCCCCTACCCCTTCGACCGGGTAGAGGGGCTACACGAGGTGCCGGTGGGGCCGGTGCACGCGGGCATTATCGAACCGGGCCACTTCCGCTTCAGCGTGCTGGGGGAAAGGATCGTCCACCTCGAGCTCCGCCTGGGTTATCAGCATCGGGGGGTGGAGCGGCTGTTCCAGGGGACTAGCCTCGAGCGGGCCCTTTTGTTGGCTGAGCGGGTAGGTGGGGATCCGGTAGCCCACGCCCTGGCCTTCTGCCAGGCGGTGGAGGCCGCTTTGGGGGTGGAGGTGCCCCCTAGAGCCCGCCAGCTCCGACGGGTGCTGCTCGAGCTCGAGCGCCTCTTCGGCCACCTGGGCCACCTCACAGGGCTTTTCACCGACATCGGCTACGCCTACGCCGCTACCCAGGTGGGCAGGGTGCGGGCCCTGCTCCAGGGCCAGCTCGAGCGCCTGACCGGACATCGCTATGGCCGCAACGCCCTCACCGTGGGGGGCGTGGGCTTTGATCTGGACCCGCAAACCCAGCTCGAGGTGCGGCGCGCGCTCTCCGAGTTGGCCGCCGAGGCCACGGTCCACCTCTCCGCAGCCCTCAAGCACCCCATGGTCCTCGACCGCCTACGCTACGTGGGCTCCGTCACCCCGGCTCAAGCCCGCTTGCTGGGCCTGGTGGGCCCGGCGGCGCGGGCCTGTGGGCTGGGGCGCGACCTGCGCCAGGACGACGAGCTATATCAGCCGTTCACCCCGGCGACGCGCGCTGGGGGCGACGTGTTGGCCCGGGCTCAGGTCTATGCCGAGGAAGTCCGGCAGGGCTTTGCCTATCTGGAGCGCTTCCTCACCGAGCTACCCGCGGGGGCGGTGTCGGCGAGCGGGGCCTGGCCCCAGGAGGGGGAACTGCGGAAGGCTTTCAGTCGGGTGGAAGCCGGGCGGGGGGAGCTCTTCTACTGGGTACGGCTGCGGGGGAGGCGGGTGGAGCAGGTCAAGATCGTCGACCCCAGCTTTAAGAACTGGCGGGCCCTCGAGCTCGCGGTGCGGGGGATGGGCCTGCCCGACTTCCCCCTCATCAACAAGTCCTTCGACCTCTCCTACGCGGGGTGCGACCTATGAATCCTCTTTGGCAAACCTTGCGCACCGGCCTCCTGACTCGAAGCCTGCAGGAACTCTTCAGCCTGCCGCCCTGGGCCTCCGGCTGGCCGGTGCTGCGGCCCGAGGGGCTTTCCCGAGCGGTGAGGCAAGAGCTCCTGGAGCTTTGTCCCAGCGGTGCCTTCGCCGAGGAGCAAGGGGAGTTCCGGCTGGACCTGGCGCAATGCGTCGTCTGCGGGCGCTGTTTCCGGGCCCATCCCCAGGCGGTGGGCGAACTGCGCACCCCCCAGGTGGCGGTAACCCGGCGGGAGGACCTCGTGCAGCGGGTGGACCTGACCACAAGGAGCTTCGTGGAGCTAAGTCCCCCGCCACCCACCCGCGCCGAACTCCACCTACCCACCCTGGCCTTCCGCGAGGTCTCCGCGGGCAACACCGGCCTGGACGATAGTGAGGTGGCGCTGGCCGGTAACCCCTTCCACGACATGGGTCGCTTTGGTTTCACCGTGGTGGCCTCACCCCGCCACGCCGACGCCCTCTTGGTGAGCGGGCCGGTGAGCCAGAACATGCGGGAGGCCCTCTTGCGCACCTACGAGGCCACTCCGGAGCCCAAAGGGGTGGTGGCGGTGGGCAACGAGGCCATCGGCGGCGAGGTCTTCGCGCAAAGCCCCCAGGTGGCCGGGGGGGTGGACAGGGTGCTGCCGGTGGACGTCTACGTGCCGGGCAGCCCGGCCCGGCCTGCTTCCATCCTGCACGGCCTCTTGCTGCTCAGTGGCCGAGTCCGACAGGTGCTGATTGGCGGGCGCATGGTACAGGAGGTGCGCGAAGCGGAGGGGGAGGATGGCTGAGCGGCGAGCAGAAGCCGGGGTGGCGGCGTCCACCGACGCCGAGGGGTTGCTAGGGCTGCTACTCGAGCCCTGCTGCCCCATCTGCACCCTATCCCGCCAGGCCGCGCTGAGCTACCTCGACGAGCGGTTGACGCGCTGGCGACTTTCTCCGGCCCCAACCGCTGCGGAAACAGGGTTGGCCGCCGGGGTGCTGTGCAGCCAACATTGGCGCAAGCTGGTCATGCTCGAGGCTCAGCACGGGGCCGGGCCGCGGCTGAGTGAGGTGCTGTTGGGCGAAATTCTGGAGGCCGCCGACGCCCCGCGACCCTGCCCGGTGTGTGAGGTGCAGCAGGCCGCTGCCAGGCACTACCTGGGGGTGCTAAGCCGGTTGCCCACCGAAACGCTCGGCCTGGTTTTGCGGCAGGGCGAGGGCTTCGTCTGTCTCAGGCACCTCATGGCGCTACCCACCGGTCCCCTCAAGGGTTGGCTGCTCGAGCGCGTACACACCCTCACGCTCGACCTCCCCCGCTTTCAGCAGCGCTATGCCCGTCACCACGGTATTGAGGAGGATCCGCAGGCGGCCCTAGCGGCCCTGGAGGGAGGAGGTTGGCTAGCTTAGGGCATCCTCACGGCGGATGCTGTAGACCCGGCTCAGGCCCCGCTCGCTGGTGACGCCGTAAAGGGCGTCACAGGCCTCCATGGTGCGCTTTTGGTGGGTGACCAGGATGAACTGGGTCTCTCCCTTGAAGCGCCGCAGGAACCCGGTGAAGCGCAGGATGTTGGCTTCATCGAGGGGGGCGTCCACCTCGTCGAGGACCGCGATGGGTAAACCTCTCCCCTCCTCGGCGGTGCCCGCGAGGGCGAAGAGGAAGGCCAGCGCCCCCATGGTGCGCTCACCCATCGAGAGCAGGCCCAGGTCGATGGTGCGCTTGCCCAAGGGCTGGAGCACCAGGTGCAGCCCACTGGGGGCGTGCTCGACGCGGGCTTCGGCTCCCAGCAGGGCTTGGGCGTACTCAGCGAAACGCTCGCGGAAGCGATGGTAGGCTGCCTGCAGACGCTCACGGTACTCGCCCTCGACCAATCGCAGCTCGGCCTCGAGCTTGGCTACCCCCGCCTCGGCCTCGGCCAGGGCAGCGGCGAGCTGCTCAGCTTCCTGGGCCAGGGCTTGGTACTCGCCCTCGGCCAGGTGGTTGACCGCGCCCAGGGCTTCCAGCGCGGTCTCGGTCTCGGCCAGGCGGCGGGTCAGCAGGCGCGAGCTGCCTTCTTCGGCGGGGCCTTCGGGCAATTCGGCCAGCTCGAGCAGCAGAGCTTCCTGGGTGCTCTCGCGGCGGGCCAGCGAGATGCGGGCCTGCTCGAGCTCGCCCAGCAGGGCGTTGATGCGGGCCAGCAGGCGGCTCTCTTCTTCGGCCAAGCTGCGAAGCCGTTGGCGGCTTTGTTGCACGGAAGCCTCGAGGGCAGCAAGCCCCAGCGCAGCGGCTTCGCGCTCCAGGGCTTCCAGCCGCCCGGCAGCCCCCTGGCGGCGCTGCTCGAGCTCGCCGAGCTCGAGGCCGATAGCCTGTAGGCGCTCATCGGCCCGCCGCCGGTTCTCTTGGGCCTCCTGATAGGCCTTGAGCTGCTCGTGGTGGCGGATCCAGGCTTGTTGAGCCTCGCGCAGGCGGGCGAGCCCCTGGCGCAGACCCTCCAGCTCACCCGCTAAGGCAGTTTGGAGCTGGGTATTCGGGGGGGCTACGGCCTCAGGAGCCTCGGGGGGTTGGGGATTGCCCAACCGCTCGAGGGCCAGTCGAACTCCCCGCAACTCAACCCGGGCGGCCTCCTCCTGCCGGCGGATCTCTCCCAGGGCCAGGCCGCGCAGCTGCTCGCGCAGCTCGGCGGATCGGGCCGAGAGGGCCTGGACTTGCTGGGCCAGAGCCTCGGCTTCGGCCCGCACCTCGGCCAGGCGGCGGCGCTGTGCGAGCAGCTGCCCACCCCGCTGCACCCGGCCCCCGGTGATGGCTCCGCTGGGCTCGAGCAGCTCGCCCTCAAGGGTGACCAGACGGGGATGGTCCCGGTGGCGGCGGGCGAGCTCGAGGGCGGCCTCGAGGCTCTGCAGGATCAGGGTCTCGCCCAACAGCGCGGGCAGGGCCTCGGGATGGGCAAAGCCCACCAGCTCGCGGGCCAGGCCCCGCACGCCGGGGAACTGCGACCAGTCGCGGCCCGGTGTACCGGGCTTGCCCGGTCCCGAAGGGGATCGTCCACGAGGACGGCTATCGGTTTTGAGCAGGCTCAGGGGGAGAAAGGTGGCCCGCCCGCCCTCGCGTTTGAGGTATTCCACCGCCCGCTTGGCCGCCTGCTCGTCGCGGGTGAGCACCCACTGCAGACGGCCCCCCAGGGCGATCTCCAAGGCCAGCTCGAGGCCCTGCGGCACTTCCAGCAGATCGGCCACCACCCCCAGCACCCCCTCGATTCCGGCGCTGCGGGCTTTGCGCGGCCCCTCGGCCAGGTCGCTACCGCTTTGCAGGTAAGCCTCCAAGCGCTGGACTTCTGAACGGCTGGCCCGCAGCTCGGCGCCCAGGCTGCCCTCCTGCTGGACCACGCGGTCCAGTTCAGCCCGCAGCTGCTGTTCCTGGGCCTCGAGCTCCCGACGCCGGGCCTCGAGTCGGGCCAGGGTCTCCTCCAGGCGCGCCCGCTCGGCTTTGAGGTGTTGCTGCTGCTCCTGAAGCTCGCGGAAGGCGGCCAACCGAGCCTCGTAACTGGCCTGGGCCTTGAGAAAGGCTTCGTAGCGGGCCTGGGCCTGTTGCAGCTCGCGCCGCAACTCGCCCAGGCGGGCCTCGAGCTGGCCCTGGCGCTGCTCTAGGGCCAGAATCTCCTCGAGGTCAGGGTTGGCTTCCTGGGGGGGCTGGGGCACGGGGAGGGAATCCAGCCGAGCCACCTGGGCACTCAGCTGCTCGGCTTCGCGCTGTAGTCGGGCTTCTAGGTCGCGCAAGTGAGCGATCTCCTGGCTCAACAGCCGCCGCTCGCCCTGCAGGGCCTCGGCCCGACGCAAGGCCTCAGTGTGAGCCTTGCCGAGCTGCTCAAGATTCTCTTGCAGCCGGGTCTTTTCCCCCTGCAACTGCTCCAAGCGCTCGGCGAGTTGCCCCCGCTCGGCTTCGAGCTCGGCGATGCGGGCTTGGGTCTTGCGGGCTTCGGCTTGGGATTCCTGGATGCGCGCTTGCACCAGGCCGCGCTTGAGCGCGAGCAATTGCAAAGAGAGCGCGCGGGCTTGGCGGGCGGCTTCGGCCTGGGCGGCTTTGGTCTGTAGGATCTCCTTCAGCTCGGCGTGTTTTTGCTGCAAGCCCTCCATCTCCCGCATGGCCGCTTCCAGCCGCTCCTGTGCGGTGCGGGTGGCTAAGGTCACCGCCTTGAGCCCGGCGGCCTCCTCGAGGTAGGCCAGCAATACCTCGGGTCCAGCCTGGAGCACCTCACCCACCTCACCCTGCCCAATGATGGCGTAGCCTCCACGCGCGAGCCCCGAACCCGCCAGGGCTCGCTCGACGGCTTTGAAGGTAGCTTTCTGGCCCGATAGCCGCACGTCGCCGTTGCCATCACGGTCGAGCCGGCGAGAGATCACCAGCCGCTCACGGCCCCGGCTGAGCACCAGCTCGACCTCGGCAAACCCCATGGGAGCGTGGCCGTCTGAGCCGTGGAACAGTAGGGCCTGGGCTTCTTCCCCCCGTAGCTCCCGCGCCCGGGCTCCCACGATCCAGCGCAAGGCCTCGACCAGGTTGCTCTTGCCCGACCCATTGGGCCCTACCACCCCGGTTATGCCGGGGCCGAAGTCCAGCCGGGTGCGTTCACCGAACGATTTGAAACCCTGGAGGGTGATCTGCTCTATCCGCATGGTTTAAGGGCAGCTGCCTCGCGCCGGTCGAAGGCTGAGTGTACCGTAAGGGGCTTGCTTTGCCTACTGGGTATATAAGTGAGTTATTTCACGATAAATCTTGCTCGTGAAAAATTTATAAACTAGATCACCGGGGCCGGGTAATGGGCTCGAGCAGGCTGAGGTGTCCGAGCGACTCAACTTCCTTGCCACCGAGCAAAAAGCGCACCGACCCGACCTGGGGAAAGTCGAGCAGCGTATAAGCCATGCCGTAGATGAGCATTGCTTCAGCAGCGCTACCTTGCCGGAGCTGGCCGTACTCGGCAGGCAGGTTGACCACGGCCACATCGCCGTAGAGATACACCTCGGGCACGGCCAAGCCGACCGGGGCAATGGGGAAAGCTCCCTGGGCCTGGGGCCCCTTGAGCAGCTCGGCCAGGGCCAGCTCGAGGGGGTCGTCACCCCCGGCAATCCGGATGGTGCGGGTCTCGACGGCAAAGCCATCGGCCTTGGCATTGGCAAAGTGCAGGCGCACGATGCGCTGGCCCAACTGCTCGTCGGCCTTGCTGGGGAGGCTGACTACCGGCACCTGCAAAGCGCCCTGGGTGTAGAGGAGGCCCCAGACCCCGCCAACCAGCACCAGCAGGCCCAAAAGGTTAAAGAAGGTCAGGAAACGCCTCATCGGGTACTACCTCCAAGCGGGAGGGACGCGCTGTAGCGTACTGGGCCTGCCCGCCCCCGAAGGGAATCGTCCGCAGGCTGGGTGCGAGGTCCCTCCAGGGGAATCCCCAAGTACCTGAGGATGGCCTCGGTCAGCGCATCCACGATCTTCCCACGCTGCTCGGGGTTGCCCGCTTCGTCCATGCCCACCTCGAGCAACACTGCCGCCCCCCCGGCCTGCGAGAGTACAAAGTAGGGGCCCTGGGCTTCGAGGGGGACCAAGGCCCGGTTGGCCAGGGCGCCGGCGATCTCCCTGGATAGATGCAAACTGGCGTCGGGTTCGGCCACGAAACGAGCCAGCAGCTCCCGGCGTGCTCCCGCCGTCTTGGGCAAGAGTTGTCGCCCCTTGTCCAGGAAAGCCAGGCCGCGCTCGTCGGGGTAGGTGTAGAGGGTGAAGCCCTTGCCGCTGGCCGCGTGCAGGCTGACGAAGACCTGGGCGAAGGTAGCCTGGCCGGCCCGCTCCCGCAGGGAGGGGTTGCGGTCATCTGAGTGGGTCAGGCTCACGCTCAGGTCGCGGCTGCGGAGCTTTTCGGCCAGGCTCCGGGCGAGGTTGAGGGTGATATCCTTCTCACGCACCCCTCCCACCACGACCCCCGTATCGCTACCGCCGTGGCCGGGATCGAGCACGATCCGAGGGCTGAACTTGTCCTGACCCCACTCCAGCACCACCGTATTGCTGGAATAGGAAAGCCGCAAAGGGCCGGAAATGGGAGGGAGGGTCAGGCGCAAGCCGTAGTTGGCTGGGGCGACCTCGAGGCCCCCGCTCTCGCTGGCCTCCACCACGCCGATGAGGGCCAGGGTGGGGGGGTTCTGCTCGAGTAAGCGCACCTGCACATCGCGGTCGAAGCTCAGGAGCAAGCGGTTGGGCTCGGAGCTCGTGCTCTTGCGCACCGTCAGCAGTCGGGCCGGGCGCAGGCCCAGTACGTAGGTGCTACCGACCTGGCGATACTCCAGACCGAAGGCCGCCGCCAGGCCGCGGATGGAAAGCCAGGGCTCGCCCTCCCGCCGCCAGGCCTTGCCGGTACTCCCGGCCTCGGCGGCGCTGTTGGCGTAGGCAAACCACTCCACCCGCCCCCCCAGGCTGACGTAGACCCCCGTACGGGAAGCGGTGAAGCCCAGCCCCAGGGCCTGAGCGACGGGCTCAGCCGGAGCGTAAGGAACCCCGCCAGCGAAAGCTACGGGCACGGTGCGGCTGCCTGCGGCCAAAGAGGACTGGCTCTGGGCTGCGGTGAAGGCCAACAAGAGCGGGATCAGTAAGGCCACCAACGGCCAACGCCTGCGGAACATCGCTACAGTTCTAACCGCTGTGAGCACCGCTTGCAAGCTCACCAGCTCTCCAGCTCGCGCTGCACAGCCCGACGCTTGTCGTCGTCCTTCTTCTGGAAGGCTTTCTTGCCACGCCCTAGCCCCACGAGCAGCTTGGCCAGGCCGCGCTCGTTGAAGTAGAGCTTGAGTGGAACCAGGGTCAGGCCCTTCTGCTCAACCCTCGAGCGCAGCTTTTGCAGTTCGCTCTTGTGCAGCAGCAGCTTGCGCAGGCGACGGGGGTCGTGGTTGGTATAGCCGCCCTTCTCGTAAGGGGCAACGTAGAGGTTCTCGAGGAAGAGTTCGCCGTTTTCGAAGCGGGCGAAGGCACCGGTGAAGTCCACCTGGCCCGCCCGGATGGATTTGACCTCACTGCCCCGCAGCACCAACCCCGCCTCGTAGGTCTCGAGGATCTCATAATCGTGGCGCGCGCGGCGGTTCTCCAGTCCGGCCATGAGCACCTCAGTCTAGAGGCAAAGCGCCTGAGATGCAAAGGCCAGCGCAGCTCCTTGCCCTAAAGCACAGCCCAGAAGCTCGGTAGCTCTTGCCAGACGCTTGGGTCTTCTTATCCCCCTGATGTTCAAACCAAGGATAAGCCTGCCAGACTTTGCCAGTATCCATCACCGCTCAAGGCGCAGCTCCCTGGTAGCCCGCCAGGGCCAGGTCGTCCTTGATTGCCTCTACCTGCACCGGGCCGGCATAAAGGTTCACAATCCGGCCTTCGCCGTCCAACACAAAGGTCCATGGCTGACCCAAGACCCTAAAGCGGTTGGCGACCGTAACCGGGGTATCTCCGCCCGGCAAGGCCAGCAGGGGCAAAAATGACGGATACACCTTCATGTAAGCCTGTACCACCGAAGCCGTATCTTTAGGCTCCCGGCTGATGACCACGAAGGGGATCTGGTACTCCTGGGCTAGCTGGTGTAGCTTGGGGAACTCTGCCTTACACACCGAACACCAACTCGCCCAAAAGGTGATGACTACCGGCTTGCCTTTGAAGCTTGCCAAGGTGTAGATGGTGCCTTTCGCGTCGGCTAGGCGGAAATCCGGAGCCTTATCGCCGGGTTTGGCTGCCAAGGCCACCAGCATCATCCCTGCCAAAACAATACCGGCACATTTCCACCGCATGCCCTTCTCTTCTCCCGTCAACTAAATTATACCCCATCTGTCATAAACAAGGTAGCGTCGGTTTACAAATAAAAGCGATCTTGCCAATCCCCGACATGAGCTGCTGCAAACACAATCGAGATGGCTCGAGGGTCGGTGGTTTCCCCATCACTTTTAGCTACCCATATGGGGTATATGTTTGAAGTGTTTTGTATCGCAGATTATTCCATCTAGACGGCAATTTCAGCAAATCGTCAGTCCGTCTGACTGTCTTAGGATTCAACATCTTGCGACACCCCAGGCGCATGTGTTTATGCGGTAATTGAGGGAAATAAATCACAAATAGATGCTTGACCCTTATACCCCCAGATGATATAAAATCACATGTACACCAGCTATGCGACTTGTGCGAACGGGCATCCTCGGGCTCATCGGCGTGGTATATCCCTGGTTCCCTGTAGTGACAGCAGCGGACTTCAACTATTGGTATACCTATCCCGAAGCCAGCCAACTGGCCCAGCAAACGGGGCGCACCCTCATGGTCTATTTCTGGCGTCACGGCTGTCCTTACTGCGAGCAGATGAACACCTTTGTACTCTCCGATCCTGCGGTATCGCAGGCGCTAGAGCGCTGCTTCGTGGTGGCCAGCGTAGATAGCCAGAGTCCTGAAGGGCTTGCTCTAGCCCGTCAGTTACGGGCACTGGGCACTCCCACCTTCGTTTTCCTAGCGCCCCGCGAGAATAGCTGGAAGGAAACGGGGCGGCTTTTCGGCAGTCGTCCCCGGGCGCAGTTCCTGCAAGAACTACAGCAGGTCTCCACTCAAGGAGGTGGCAGTTGTGGATAGAAGAGGCTTTCTTAAAGCAGGCATGTTGACCGGAGCTCTACTGGCTTCCAAGTTGGCTCCAGCAGTAGCCCAGGGGGGCGGGCTCGAGGGGGAAGACGTCGCCCATTTAGAGCCCGCCCTGCAAAAAGCTTTGGGCAAAAGCTTCAAAGACCTCACCCCCTCGCCCGCGGTGAAGCTAAACATGCCCACCATCGCCGAATCTGGGGCGAATGTGCCCTTCGAGATCGAGGTCAACCTGCCCAAAGACCAGGTAAAAGCCATTCATCTCTTCGTGGATAAAAACCCTTCCCCCCATATCGTCAAGGTGGAGCTGGGGCAGGCCGTGCCCTACTACGCCTCCCGAACCCGCATGGCCGAGACCTCGGCGGTGCGGGCGGTAGTGGAAACCCAAGACGGCAAGTTGCTCATGGCTTCCGCCAGCACCCGCGTCACCGTGGGCGGGTGCGGCTAGAAGGAGGTGCACATATGGCCATTCGTACCCTAGCCCGCCTAACCCCTCCCAAACCCAAAGCGGGGGATACCTTCAAACTCCAAGTGGTGGCCCAGCACCCCATGGAACCCGGCACCCGCAAAGATGAAAAGGGCAACCTCATCCCCGCGCACTACATCGATTCGGTGGAGGTGTACTTCGAGGGACAAAAAGTGGCCAGCATCCTGCCCGAACCCGGCGTGAGCGCCAACCCGCTATTCGGGCTGGCTTTTCAGGCTGGTCAGCCGGGCACCTTTACCATCAAGCTCAGGGACAACAAGGGAGATAGCGGCGAAGCCTCCGTCAAGCTGGAGTTGGCCTAGTCCAGCACTGCGCCACATCGAGGAGGCCGTATGTGGAGATGGATCGGATTGCTATCACTCCTTTCCCTGACGCTGGTACTGGCCCAAGGGGAGAGTGCTCAAAACGCCAAAGAGGAGCTGGCACGGCAAAAAGAACTCCTGCGCCAGACCATGGGGATCCTCCCCACTGAGCTGGTCACCGAGCAAGGCAAGGAAGTCTTCTTGCGTAAAGGACCCAGCGGCAAGAGCATGGAAGCCTGCGACTTCGGTCTGGGCCCGGGGATAATCAAGGGAGCCATGGCCCGGCTCCCCCGCTACTTTCCCGATAGCCAACGGGTCGACGACTTAGACACCCGCATCGTCTACTGCATGACCCAAGTCCAGGGGTTCAAGCCCGAGGAAGTCAAGCGTTCGGATGTGGTAGCTGCAGCGTTTTACATCGCTAGCCAGTCTAGCGGGGAACAGGTGCGGGTAACGGTATCTACCCCCCAAGAGCAAGCTCTGTACGCCCTGGGTGAAAAGCTTTTCTACGCCCGTAGCGGCAAGCGGGATGTGGGTTGCGCGACCTGTCACGTGGACTATGTGGGCCGGCGGGCCGGACCCCTCTTTTACGCCGACGTGCTGGGCGAGGATCACTCCTGGACCCACTGGCCTGCCTACCGCTACTCCAACGACCAAAGCTGGACCATGGAGGACCGCATCCGAGCCTGCTACGGCAACCTAGGCCATCCGCGCCCCGATTTCTACTCTGCCCCGATCATCGCCCTCGAGCTTTTCATGGCTCAAAAAAGCAACGGGGCCAAAATCGAGGAATCTCCCGCCTTCGTGCGCTAAGGAGAAGCGCATGCGCAAAATCGTCTTGGTGCTTTTGGGCTTTTCGCTGCTGGTGGTCTTGGGGCAAAGCAATAGCCCCTTCACCTCCCAGGAGCAGCAGCTCCTCCAGACTGCGGGCAAGGAGTTTTATGCGGCTTTGGCAGAGCAGCCCAAGGATCAGGCCCTTTGCTCGCAGTATAAAAACCACCTCCCCTCAGACCGGCTCTCCGGGTTTTTGCAAGAACAGCAGAGCCTGATCAAATACCCGGCAAAGCTTATGGGGGACTGGAGAAAAGGGGGAGCCATCTTCAACGACATGGCCAAGGCCAACTGCTTCACCTGCCACTTTGGCTCCCCGGTGAACTGGGGGGGGAACGTAGGACCCAGCCTGGAAAAATACGGACGGCGGGGGCAGTCGGAGGCCATTCAGCGCTATACCTACGCGGTCGTGTACAACTCCTGGGCGTACTTCCCCTGCACAGTAATGTATCGCTTCGGCGTACAAGGCCTCCTCACCCCGGAGGAGATCGCCGACGTGGTGGCGTATCTCTTGGATCCCACCTCAGACTTCAACACCAAGCCTGCCGCCACCGGGAGTAAATAATGACCCGGCGCGAGCTCATCGGACTCCTCCTGGCCTTGGGCTTGTCCTCGCCTAGGGCCTGGGCTCAGGCCCTGGAGAAACCCGAGAGTTTGTACGACCTTCCCCCTTATGGGGACTTCACCCTTTTGTACCTCACCGACCTCCACGGTCAACTCAGGCCGCACTACTACATGGAGCCGCCCAACCTCCTCGCCCCCCAGCCCCTGCTGGGACAGCCCGGCTACCTCAGCGGTGCGGCCTTTCTTCGTCGCTACGGGGTTCAGCCGGGTAGCGCTATGGCTTACCTGGGCAGCTACTTGGATTTCCAGACCCTGGCTGAGCGCTTCGGCCCCATCGGGGGGGCTGCGCAGATTACCCAGCTCATCCGTAGCCAGAAGGCAGCGGCACAAAGGCCGGTGCTGGTGCTGGATGGGGGGGACAACTGGACCAACTCCGGCCCCTCTTTGCGCACCCGGGGCGAGGCCTTGGTGGATTGGATGAACCTCAGCGGCTTCCAGCACATGGTCTACCACTGGGAGTACACCTTGGGGCGAGAGCGGGTGGAGGAACTGGAAAAAAAGCTCAAGGCACAGGTGCTGAGCTACAACACCACCGATGAGGTCTTTGGAGATCCGGTGTATCCCGCCTACGCGGTGTACCCAGCGGGCCGCTTCAGCGTAGGGATTATCGGGCTCACCTACCCCTATATCAAGGTCTCCCATCCGGAGGAATTCTCCGAAGGCCTCTCTTTTGGCATCAAAGAGCAAGACCTTCAGAAAACCGTAGACCGACTCAGGGCTATGAAAGTAGACGCGGTGGTCTTGCTTTCCCACGGGGGGCTACCGCTGGATATGGCCCTGGCCCAACGCATCCAGGGTATTGACTTGATCCTCTCCGGTCACACCCACGACCTCACCCCGGTACGCTTGCGGGTAGGAAAGACCTTCCTGGTCGCGGGAGGGTCGGGGGGCAAGGTGCTCGCCCGCATAGACCTGGCCCTCATGCGGGGGGGGATTGCCGACCTCCGGCTTCGGCTGCTCCCCATCTTCTCCCGGGTGCTGCCCGAGGACCCCGAGGCCAAGACCTTGGTCGAGCGGGTCTACCAGGAAAATCCCGATCTACTCGAGCCCATCGCCCAGACAGAAAGCCTGCTGTATAAGCGCGACACCCTCTACTCCACCCTGGACGAACTGGCCTGCCGGGCCATCGAAGCACATTACCCGGAAACCGAGGTGATCTTTAGCCCCGGTACCCGCTGGGGGACTACTTTGCTGCCGGGAGAACCCCTGACCCTGGATCACATCCTGGCCTATACCGGCTTCACCTACCCCGAGGTATACGTGTTCAAACTCAAAGGGGAGCGGCTCAAAGGCCTCCTCGAGGACGTGGCGGCCAACGTCTTTACCCCCGACCCTTTTTACCAGCAAGGCGGGGACATGAGCCGAAGCTATGGCATTACCTACACCCTGCACATCGATGCCCCGCTGGGAAAACGGATCCAAAACCTCGAGGTTCGGGGACGCCCGCTCGAGCCGGACCGGGAATACCGGGTAGCGGCCTACGGGGGCAGGCTCCAGCGCCTGGGCACCCTGGTAGAGGGTTTCTCCCCCCGACCCATTCACGAGCTGATTGTGGAGTACGTGAAGCAAGAGGGCCGGGTAAAGCTGCCCCCGAGGCCCAACGTGCGCGTGCCGGAGCGTAACTACCACCTTCCCGGAGGAAACGAATGAAGCAAAAAGCGATCCTGATCGGTGTCCTGGCCTTTTTAGGGCTGACTACTTCCCAGTCGGGTCCCTTTAAAGCCCGCCTCGAGAGCGCGGTGCACTCCGGTGGAGAGTCCTACGCCCAGGTGCTGCTGTCCCAAGACCCCGCCCAGCAGCTTTGTACCCAGTACCGCAACCAGCTCCCCAGCGCGCTTATCCCACAGTTCCTCCAAGGGCAAAAAGCCCTGATCCGCTACCCCAAGACCGGAAAGCTGCTGGGAGACTGGCAAAACGGGGAAAAGGTATTCACCGACCCTAAGCGGGGCAACTGCTATGCCTGCCACCAGGGCGATCCTAAGCAGCTGGCTTATGGAACCATGGGCCCGAGCCTCACCGGCTACGGAAGCCGGGGTACTTCGGAAGGGGTGCTACGCTACACCTATGAAAAAATCTACAACTCCTGGGCCTACGTACCCTGCTCGCTGATGTACCGCGGCGGCGTACACGGGCTGTTCACCCCGGAGGAAACAGCCGACTTGGTGGCGTTTTTGCTAGACCCCCATTCCCCCATCAACCAGAGGTGAGCGATGCGCAAAAGCCTGCCCATAGCCCTGTTGTTGGCCGCTAGCACAACCCTCTTCGCCCTGTCCCAACAAGACCAACAGGAAAAACCCCTCGATCCCTTCGAAGAGGCCATGAAGCAGCGTCAGCAATACCTGCAGAATTTCGGCATTCTTCCCGGAGACCTTTTTGCCTCGCAGGGAGAGGAGCTGTTTTACGCCAAACGGGGTCCCAAGGAAAAAAGCCTCGAAAGCTGCGACTTTGGCCTGGGACCGGGGAAGCTCGAGGGGGCTTATGCCCGCCTTCCCCGCTACTTCCCCGACACCCGAAAAGTAGAGGATCTGGAAACGCGCATCGTAGGTTGCATGGAGCGCATCCAAGGCTTCCGGCCCGAGGAGATCAAGCGTGACGAGGTGGTGGCGCTGACCACCTTTGTGGCTTCAAAGTCCAGCAAAGCCAAGATGGAGGTCCGTCCCCAACACCCCGCCGAGATCGCCATGTACACCCTGGGCCGGGAGCTTTGGTACACCCGCGCCGGACCCCGGGACATGAGTTGCGCGATCTGCCACGACAGCTATGCCGGGAAACGGGTCCGGCTTTCCCCGGTGATGAGCCCCAAGCAGGGTCTCGGAAGCGAGTGGCCGGCGTACCGCTTCGAGGAGGACCGGATGTACACCTTTGAAAACCGCATCCAGTTCTGTTACACCTCGGTGGGCATCCCAGCTCCCGACTTCTACTCCCAACCTCAGATCGCCCTAACCATGTACATCCTCGCCGAGGCCAGCAAGGCCGGGCATAGCTTCCAAGAGCTTCCTTTCTTCACCCGCTAGCCATGCTCCCCCGCCGGCAGCTTTTGGCCATCCTCCCGCTGCTTCCTTGGGCAAAGGCCCAGGCTGGGCGTGAGGACTGGACGGTGGCCTTTGGAAAGTTTATCCAGCAGGTACCCCCCGCCAGTTACCTGGTCTACCCTACCGAAGCCCGCGACTTGCTGATCTTTGATCCCTTTGTCCTGGACGTGCGCACCAGCGAGGAGCGGCAACGGGGCTATATCCCCCATTCGGCACATATCTACGCCGGGGAGGTACCCGAGCGGCTTTTTGAGTTGCCCAAGGACCATAGCGCGCTGATCTTGGTCTACTGCGGCAGTGGCAGCGTGAGCGTAGTGATCACAGCCTATCTGCAGGCGTTGGGCTATACCAACGCAAAGAATATCGCACACGGCTTCAAAGGCTGGCTGGATGCCGGCCTACCCGTGGAAGGAGGCAAGCCATGAGAAGGCTATGGATGTGGATTTGGACAGCGCTGCTGGGCTTGGCCTGGGCGCAGTCGGTTCAGGTTGAAGTGCCAGGGAGTCTGGCCCAGGTTGAAAACCAGGCCCTGGCTGCGTTGAAAGCCAACGGCCTCGAGCCGGAGCGGGTCTTGAACCTGGGAGAACAGATTCGGCAGGTCACCGGAGCTCCCTTCCCCGACTACCACCTGGTGGTGCTCAAGCCTGAGGCCGGGAGCCAAGCCGCTGCCTCCAAAAACCCCATGGCCGCCATCGTCCTCCCCCCTACCGTCTACGTGCACGCGGCCAAAGCTGGGGTGACCACGGTAGGAACCTTCGACGGGCGATTGCTGTTCAACATGCTGGGCGTGGCCAGCCCTGAAATCGATGGGCTCGTCTCTCGCCTCGAGGCCAGCTTGGGCCAGCTGGGCAAACTCGAGCGCATTGCCCCGGCCATGATGCCCGACCCCAGCTCGGGGATGATGCCGGCGCTACTCTACTTTGTGAGCGGGGCCAAGGCCGAGGACATGGTGCTTTTGCTCGAGGGGGAGCTCACCGCCCGCGGCCTCAACCTCACCCCCAATCTCAAAGTGGGACCGGTCACCGTGATCATGCCCTGCAAGAGCGAGTGGGCCCGGATCATGTTCAACACTCAGCCTGCCGGAGGGTTTGCCGCCCCGTGCCGCTTCTTCGCAGTGGACATGCCCGGCGGGGCCTTGGTGGGGGCCATCGAGCCCATGCTCATGACCATCATGCCCGGGGTTATGGGTTCACCCGCGGTGGCCATGCTCCAGGAAGCCCGTAAAACCATCACCGAGGTTCTGGAAAGCACCGGAGGGGTACCCTACCGTCCGGGCCAGTAAGGAGGGAAGGATGTCCAAATTCAACCGTCGTCAACTGCTCAAAGCGGGGGCCACCCTCACCGCGGCCAGCACTCTAGGCAACGGGGCCAAAGCCCAGCAGGAGTTTTATGCCACCCCCCTTACCCCTACCCTGCTTCCCGATCGCCGCAAGGCCCGGGTGGTGGTGGTGGGTGGGGGCTGGGGCGGCACCACGGTGGCCCGCAAGGTCAAGCAACAACGCCCCGAGGCCGAGGTGGTGCTCATCGAGCCAAAGCCTTTGTTCATGTCGTGCCCCATGTCCAACCTCTTCTTGGCCGGGATAAAGCCCCTGGAGTTTCTGGTCTTCGATTACACCAACGTGGTCAAGGATGGGGTGGTATTCATTCAGGAGCGGGTGCTGGACATCAACCGGGAGCGGCGGCTGGTCCGGACCACCGGGGGTTACCTGGCCTACGACTTCTTAGTGCTCGCCCCAGGGATCGCCTACATGTACGAAGCCATTCCCGGCTATGCCGAGGTGCGCCACTTGATGCCGGTGGGCTTCAAGCCCTTCGAGCACGTAGCCCTGCGGCGTATGCTAGATCAGTTTGACGAAACCGGCGGGGAACTGGTCATGTACATTCCCAACCCCCCCTACCGCTGCCCCCCGGGACCCTACGAACGGGCAGCCATGCTGGCCTGGCGGCTCAAAACCAAAGGGGTAAAAGGCAAGGTCATCGTCTTGGACGCCAATCCCCAGCCCATCTCCAAAGCCCCCGGCTTCCTCGCCGCCTACAACGACCTCTACAAGAACCACCTCGAGTACATCCCCAACACCCGCATCACCGGCTTGGACTATGAGAAGAAGCTGGTGAAGACCGAACTGGGAGATGTGCCTTTCACCCTGGCCGACCTCATCCCCCCCATGAAGGCCGCCGAGATCGTCCGTCAGGTAGGGCTCGGCGAGCGCTGGGCCAACGTGCAACTCCCCCACTTCCTCTCCGAGAAAGACGAGCGCATCTATCTCGTAGGGGACATCACTGGCAACACCCCCTACCCCAAAAGCGGCATGATCGCCTACGTCTCTGGCAACATCGTAGCCAAACACATCGCCGAGCGGCTGGGCGGCAAACCCCTGGCCGAGATCCCCCTCATGCTGCCTACCAACATCTGCTATTCGTTCGTGGATTCGGAAGAAGCCATCTGGGTGTCGGCCAACTATTCCTGGGACGAAGCCGCAAAGCAGATTAAAGCGCAAAGCGCCGTAGATAACCAGCGCTCCGCAGCGAACGGCACCGCCGCCTACGGCTGGGCTCAGAGCCTTTGGCAAGACATGTTTGGCCCGCGGGCTTAGGGGAGGTGGAATGGAGCGGAGAAAGTTCTTTCGGCTGCTGGGGGGAGGGATGCTCCTCTCCCCTTGGCTCAAAGCCCAAGCCCAGCCTAAAGCCTGGGAGGAAAAGACCCTCGAGCCCCTGAAAACCCTGGGAACACCCCTCTCGGAATATGGAGAGCGCTCTCCTTTCGAGGCCGAGGTGGTGCGCTACATCTCCCCTAACCTGCGCACCCGAACCAGCGGGGCCGACTTCGCCCCGCTGGAAAAGCTCAATGGGGTCATCACCCCCAACGGCCTGCACTTCGAGCGGCACCACGGGGGGATACCGCAGGTGGACCCCCAGGCTTACCGGTTGGTGATTCACGGAAAGGTCGAGCAGCCGTTGATGTTCACGCTGGAAGACCTTAGACGCTTTCCCTCGACGACCCGCACCTACTTCATCGAGTGCGCAGGGAACGGGCAAAACGGCTACCGTAATCCACCCGACCCTAACCTCACCGCTACCCGCAGCCGGGGGCTGGCCTCCAATGTGAGCTGGACTGGGGTACCCCTAGCCCTGCTGCTAAAAGAGGCCGGACTCCAGCCCGGGGCCCGCTGGCTCATCCCCGAAGGGATGGATGCGGTGGCCTATACCCGCAGTCTTCCCCTCGAGAAAGCCCTCGAGGATGTGCTGGTAGCCTACGCCCAAAACGGAGAGGCCTTGCGCCCCGAGCAGGGCTATCCGGTACGGCTGGTGGTGCCGGGCTGGGAGGGAAGCATCCAGGTGAAGTGGCTACGGCGCATCCTGGTCACCGATCTGCCCGCCATGAGCAAGGACGAAACCAGCGAGTATACCGACGTGATGGCCGATGGCAAGGTCTTGGCCTTTACCTGGGTCATGGACCCCGAGTCCATCATCACCTATCCTTCGGGTTTGCAGCGCATTCAACCCGGATTCCACGAGATCCGGGGCCTGGCCTGGAGCGGGTATGGGCGCATCACCAAGGTGGAGATCTCTTTTGATGAGGGCAAGACCTGGCGGCAGGCCACCTTGGAGCCTCCCGTGGAACGCTACGCCTTCGTGCGCTTCAAGCTGCCCTGGTACTGGAATGGCCAGGAGACGATCCTATGGAGCCGGGCTTGGGACGAGGCAGGGCATACCCAGCCCAGCCGAGAGGAATTCTTCCAGAAGTGGGGCAGGAACAACCGCTACCACTACAATGCCATCCAGGCCTGGCGGATCGCTCTGGACGGCCAAGTGACCAACGGTGACCGCTCTCTGGGCGGGGTGGCCCAGGGTCCTTCCGGCGGCTGTGGCGGGGAGGTATTCGATGTCTAAGCGGCTTGCGGCAATTTTGCTGGGGCTCAGCCTGGCCGTGGCGGCCCGTTACCAGCTGGGCACTCCCCTTACCCCGGAGCAGGTGGAACAGTACGACCTACGTCCGGTGGTGTTGCCCGATGGCCGGGGGCTCCCTCCCGGAGAGGGCGGGGTGGCCGAGGGAGAACGGATCTACGCGGAGAAATGCGCAGCCTGCCACGGGAAAAGCGGGGAGGGTTATCCATTCAATCGTCTGGTAGCCGAGCCCTTCCCCATCACCCCGCAGACCGAGTCCGCCCAGTTTGCCATCGGCAACTACTGGCAGTACCCGACCACCCTCTTCGACTACATCCGCCGGGCTATGCCCTACGGGAATGCAGGCAGCCTGAACGCCAACGAGGTATATGCGCTGGTAGCCTGGCTCTTGTACCAAAACGGCATCACCGACGGCAGCCAGCCGATGAATGCCCAGACCCTGCCCAAAGTGGAAATGCCCGCTCGAGCCCTGCTTCAGCTCGACCCCGAGACCCACAAGCGCTTCCCCTGGCTCGAGCTTCCCTGATGAGCCCATGGCCCTGAGCCTGCCCATCGCCTTCCTTGCGGGAGTCATCTCCTTTCTCTCCCCCTGTGTGCTGCCCCTGGTGCCTACCTACGTGCTCTATCTGGGAGGGGACAAGGAGCGCCCGCTGGTCAACGCGGCGGCGTTTATCCTGGGATTTTCCGCGGTATTTTTGCTCTTAGGCCTCCCCTTTACCCTCTTGGGGAGCCTGTTGTTCGACTACCGAGAGGCCTTGAGCCGGATAGGGGGTGCGGTCATGATTTTGCTGGGGCTATATATGCTGGGCCTCCGACCGCGCTGGGGAGTAAGCCTACGCTATACGGGCGACACCACCCGCCCTTGGGGAGCTTTTATCCTGGGGATCGTGCTGGGGTTGGGCTGGACCCCCTGCATCGGCCCGGTTTTGGGAGGTATCCTTACCCTGACGGCTACCGGAGGAGGAATACACCTGTTGTTGGCCTATATTTTGGGCCTGGCCTTGCCCTTCTTCCTGGTAGCAGCCTTCACCGATCACCTACGACCTATGCTGCGCCGTATGGCCCGCTTCTCCCACGGGGTGGAGCTGGCGGCAGGAGTGGTGCTGCTGGGGGTGGGGATTTTGCTGCTTACTGGAGCCTACACCACTCTTAACAGCTTCTTCCTAAAGATCACTCCCGCCTGGCTACAGGATCGGCTCTGATACCAAATCTATGTAGATAATAATACATGCCAAGCAAAGCCATACCCCTACACCCCCACCTGAGCCTGGAGGAACTCGAACAGCGCTACCGTAGCTGTAAGGATGCCAAGGAGAAGACCCGCTGGCAGGTGATCTGGTTGTACGCACAGCAAACCCTGGAGAACTGCCCCAGGTGAGTCAGGCCACCGGGTTTAGCCAGAACTGGGTCTACAAGCTCATCCGGCGCTACAACGCCGAGGGACCCCAAGGGCTCATCGATAAGCACCGCTACAACCCAGGAGGGGATAAGCGGGCGCTGCTGAACCAAGAGGAGCAACAAGCTCTCTGGCGGGCCTTGCAAGAGCGCTCCTCTGACGGGGGGGGTGTGGACAGCCCACAAGGTGGCCCGCTGGGTGAAGGAGCACACCGGTAAAACCATGGCTGAGGTGACGGCCTGGACCTACCTGCGCCGCTTGGGCTTCACCCTGCAAAGCCCCCGCCCTCGACACACCCAGAGGGCTACGGCCGAGGCGCGGGCGGCCTTCAAAAAAAGCTAGCCGAAGTGGTCGAAGAACAGCATCGGTGCTATCCCCAACGAGCGCGTGGGGTGGAGGTCTGGGCCCAGGACGAGGCCCGCCTGGGCCGTGCGCAGGGTCTGGGCGCTCAAAGGACAGCGGCCTTTAGCCTTCCATCGCACCCGCTATGAATGGCTTTACGTCTACCTCTTCGTGCATCCGGCCAGTGGGAAGAGCACCTTCCTGATCCTGCCCACGGTGAACAGCCAGCTCATGAGTCTGGCCCTACGGGAGTTCCAGCGAGAGGTGGATCCAGAGAGAAGGAAGGTTCTGGTGCTGCTCCTGGACAACGCGGGCTGGCACCGGGCCAAAGACCTCCAGGTACCGCCCGGTCTGTTGCTGCTGAACTTACCGCCCTACACCCCGGAGCTCTCCCCAGCGGAGCCGGTGGTGGCTTTGCTGCGGGAAGCGGTGGCCAATGAGCACTTCCCCAGCCTGGAGGCTTTGCAAGAGCGTCTGGTAGAGCGGTGTGTTTATCTCCAGGAGCACCCCGAGGTCATCCGGGGGGTGGCGGGGTTCAGGTGGATCCCTAATGAATGACTATCTATATAAGGTTGGTGTAATTCCTTACACGACCCTTGGGCCTGCCACCCGCAGCTACACCAATACAAGCCCCGGAAAACCCGGTTGCTCTTCCGGATCTCGCCGCACCCGTGGCACCTCTGGGAAGAATACGATTGGTTGATCCAGCGGCTCCCCTGCTTTTCAGCTCAGCCTCCGCATCGTAGCTGAGGAGGACATTGCGAATCCGCTGAAACGGCACATCGCGGCCTATCTTCAAACAAACGTCTCGTCCTTCCGACTCAAGGTGAGCCGAAAAAGCCTTCTAAAATTGCTTGTGGGCAGCTGGATTCTCAGCTCTGAGCTGCTCGTAGCTGCTACAAATCCGATCTATTGCAAAAGGCACCTCAGCCAATCTATTAAACCGACCCCAGCCAACCCGCACCGTGCTGTAAGCCTTTTCTCTGGATAGCCCTATGGCAGTTAGAACATAGGAGGGTTCAAGCGCACCCGAATTGCAGGCTGAGCCCATGCTTAGGGCAATATCCGGCAAGTTCAAAATCAGGGCATCAGCTTCTACATCGGGAAAACTGATGCTGCTGTTGCCCGGAAGGCGACAACCGAGATCACCATTGAAACAAACGCCCGGTATTCTGGAACTCAGGCCCTGCTCAAAGGCATCGCGTATCTCGGCAATTCGTCGCACTTCTTCATTCAGGGTTGCCTCGGCTATGGTACATGCAGCCCCAAGCCCTACAATTCCGGGTACGTTGAGGGTTCCCGAGCGCAGGCCCCACTCCTGCCCCCCACCGAGTACCTGCGGCCTAAGGAGGGACTTCTTCAAATCTTGCCGAATGTACAAGGCCCCCACACCCTTGGGGCCATAGATTTTGTGGGCGCTGAGGGACAGCAAATCCACTCCCCAGGCCCGAACATCTACCGGCACCTTACCCACTGCCTGGGCTGCATCGCAATGAACAACCGCTCCGGCCTCTCTTGCAAGAGCTGCAATAGCCTCTACAGGCTGAAGGGTTCCTATTTCGTTGTTAGCTGCTTGCACCGAAACAAGGAGGGTACGGTGGTCAATGAGGCGCTGGGCAGCCTCGAGGTCAACCCTTCCTCTGAAGTCAACCGGCAAATACACCAGCTCGAAGCCCTCCTGGGCCAGCCTCCGCATGGGCTCGAGCACAGCCTTGTGCTCAATGGGGGTTGTTACTAAGCGCTTGCGAGAACCCTGGTACGCCGCAGCTAGGCCAAAAATGGCAAGGTTGTTGCTCTCGGTCGCCCCGCTGGTGAACACAATTTCACCAGGCTTGGCCCCAATAAGCTGGGCCACCTGGCCACGGGCCTGCTCTACGGCATCAGCAGCCTTTCGACCCAAAGGATGAAGGCTGCTCGAGGGGTTGCCAAAATGCTCGGTGAAAAAAGGAAGCATGGCTGCTACAACCTGCGGATCGCAAGGTGTGGTGGCATGGTTATCGAGATAAAGTACTTTCATGCACCCTCGTTTCCAAGGTATTGCTCGTACTGCCTGTACTCACCGTCCAGAATATAAAGCTGATTCCAAATCAGTTGCCTGAGCTCGAGGGCAGGTTTGAGGCAGTAGGTTTCGAACTCCTCAGAGCTCACCTCTCCATGTGGAAACTGTAGCTTCATTAGACCACTGGCAATCGCTCGTACCGACTCTTCATTGCGCTTATAGGGTCGCCTTCCTTTGAGCCGGATATGACGCGCACAATACTGATCGGCGCTGAAATCATCCCGCAAACTCAGCAAAACGTCCCCAAAAAAGTCTGATTTCAGCCCAACCGCGGATTCGGTCTGCGGACCGATCAAAAAGTGATTGCTCAGCTTGGGGAGCCTCCAGCCTGGAATCATGCCCCGAATGCGATCTAAGAAGGCAGTCTCTTGCAGGAACTTAGGCAACTCTTCTACCACAACTTCTCGAAGAGGGCGCTGGTGTTCATCCAAAGAGATATTAGCCAAGAGCACCAGTCCACAGTCGCTGGCTGTTTCGTGCAGGCCCCCGCGGGTGAGCTTGCCGTTGGCAAGGTAGCCCTTCAGCCCCCCCACAATCTCTTCGGGTTTCTCGAAGCGCAAGGTCTGCACCTCATCAAGGACCACCACAGCCAAGCGGGCCAGCAACCCCCACTGTCCTGTGGCATTGTTGACGAACAGTACGGCAGGTGAGACATTGCCCCCACTCACCAAGCGCACCTTGGGACTGATGTTTTCGTAGATGTAGCTTTTTCCGGTTCCCTTGGGCGCCAGTTCCATCAAATGCAGATTTTTCTGCACAAGGGGAAGCAGCCGACATAACAAGAGCGTTTGTTCATCCTGGGAAAAAGCACTCGGTACATAGCCCATCGAAATCAGCAGCAGGGAGCGCCATTCTTCAAGGGTAAAGGCTCGACGCGATTCCTTGAACAAATCGAGATTTACCGTTGCCTGCATGGGTTTGAAGCTCAAAATTGCGGGCCCATCCGACAGGCGACTGATTTCAGTAACACCCCACACCCCCTGCCGCAAGAGGTCTGGGTATTGGTTGAGCAGCTCATTCGAAATGGCTGCGTCATCAATGCCCAGCAAGCTCATCCTAGCGAAGTGCGGAGGTTTTTTGGTGCGGCTCAAGTCCACTTCCGCCTGAACCGGGGTCAAAACACGTATCGTCTCACCTTGCGCAATTTTGTGTTTGATGACATTCTGCTCGTTTGGTCCGGGAATTACCCGCTTGGCCCACTCCTGCACCTTGTACGCCTCTTCAGGCGTAAGAGGGCCTACACCTGGCACCACACTCTCCAGAACCCACTCCGCCACATAAGCAGGCACCCCCCGTTTTTGTAGTTGGCTCATCAAAAGTCGGCGTTTGTCTATCGCCAGTCGCCCAAAAACCTGGCTCACTTTCTGGCTCAGACTGGTTATGGTCGCACCCTCGGCACTCACAGCAAGTCCTCTAAAGGATTATCGCCTTGTTGGTACATCTCTTCTACCTCTAAGCGTACCTTTGCCTCCACATAGGCTGGACGCTGGTCTGGCCGGAGGAAAGAAACCTGGGCCCGCAAGGACTGTACGTCGCGTTTTGACGGCCAAGACGGTATTTCAAGTGCATGCTCGAGTCCCCCCATAGCCGATACTTCCCTTTGAATAGGGAAAGTCTGCTGCTGTTTGGCACCAAATGACAGCTCGAGAACCACAACAGAAATCGGGTTGGGGTTTCTTACTTGCAGTACTATCTGCCCCGCTCGCTCAACCACACCTTTACCTAAAAGCTCGGCCTCAATATCCTTCAGCTCGTAATCTCTGGCAAACTCCCACCAGGGAATCAAAACCTCCTCGGGGTAGATGCCTCCGTGCGGGTAGGCATCCACCCCGCGCTTACCATCCTGGGTGAGGAAGGACTCCCCAGACAAAACCACCACACAGTCCTGAGATAGCCCAAATGCGTCTCGGTGAAGGTAGGCCAGGTCTCCTTCGATTTCAATGCTGTCACGTAGTTTCAAATTGCCCAGAGCTGCCCTCTGCCGGGATTGTGCACCTTCGGGTAGTGGATGAATCCTAGGAGCCTCTGCCAGCAAACGACCATGATCGGTGGTCACCACCACTCTCAGCGGTATTTCTTTGGGAAGAGCGAGTAAGAGCTCGGTAAGGCGCTCAGCAAAACCGGTCAGAATCCCCCTGGCGTTTCTCAGCGCCACATCTTTCCCGCTTGCGCGGTGATAGGTGCTGTCTGGTTCTAGGTCACTCCAGATAATCAGGTTTCCCAATTTGGCCTGGGCAAGCGCCTCCTTGACATCTCTGTCCCTGACTAAAACCCGACCCAGGTCGGGCTGGTCTTTTGCAAGGGCTGGCTTTACCCCCTTCAAAAGAGCAGGCTTGGCGCACTCGGTAATGGTGGGTAAAGGAGCAAAGGCCACTTCAGCTTGCAGCAGCGTGATGCGCTGGCCCACGTCGAATCGCCGAATCTCCTCCCAAAGATGTTGCATGTCCACGTAGCCCAGTCCGTCCAGCACCACCATGAGGGTCACAACTTCCGGCTTCTTGAGCTGACTAGCCTTGACCCAGCTCAAGTTTTGACGGGCTGGTCCATCAAAAAGCGCCTCATCTTTGTACATTTGTAAATACCACTCGGCAAACTGCCTTCCGATTTGCGAGGTGACTGCCAGATGCTCAGGATCATTGGTTGCCCGAATCCGATAGGGCAAATACTCTCGAACAAACCATGATCCAATCTCTAAAATCTTCTCTGGCAGTGGGCCTGGAACCTTGGGAGGCAGGCACTTTCGCAGTTTTTCCCTGATCGCTCCGTTGACGTGCGGCTCAATGGCCGTAACTACCTCGAGGGTCAGCCGTTCGGGGTGTTCGAGGTAGTAGCTCGCGCTAACTTCAGCGACAACAGACAACAGATGCTTATTAGCCCTGCCGCCTCGGAGGATACCCAGGAGCTCATCTGGCTCTTTGATCACCAAGCTCTTCAGCTCGTCCTGCAAGCGTTGAATCAGATTTGCGGATAGTTCTGTAGGGAAATCTCCCCAGCTCAACGGTTGGCCCATTCCCAGCCATCTCTTTAAGAGTGCAAATGATTTGTCCGCGCTATTTACCTCGTAGGCAGAGCGCTCTTGCCCCAAGTAGGTTGTTTTGTACCAGTTACCAAGGCAGGCCAGCACGACTCTTTCCGCCTCGCTTGGCGCATGCTCCAGCCACCACAAGAGCCACTTTGCAGCGTGATCTGGCCCCGGTTCATCACCCCACCAGACCTCGTTCCATAACAACTTGGCAAGCTGGAGAAGCTCAAGTTCCTGTTCAGAGGGTAGCCGATTGCCAAGAGAACCGGCAAGTTCCTGAGCTTGTGCCTGGGATAGCTCTGGGCATAGTTGAAGCAGACGGCTCGAGGGCGATTGCAGTTTGCGGACTGTAATACCTCGACCTCGAGCATAATCCTCTGCCCAGCGGCATAGCTCTCTACCTCGAATGACCCCAGCTTTGGGCCCAACCAGCCACCTGAGCAGATCCACCTCGCTTTCTACCGTCTCCCACCCATCCGGTATGGGCGCATCCTGGTTGGGGTCAAGATAGAACTCAACGCTCATGCCAACTCGCTTTGGAGCAGCTCTTGAAGGCGCTTCAGACACGCCTCTCGCTCAGTGGGGCTGAGACGCTTAAAAAGCTGCTCAATGCGGTCTCGAGTATTTTGGTCAAGCCTTTGCTGCAACCTACTTCTCAGGGATGCGAGTTCCTCTCTGCCTTGCTCGGACAAAAAGGGTGGCGGTGACTTAAGCTCGCCTTCAAGAAGCTCTGGTTGGCTACTTTGCTCTATTTTTTGCCGGAGCTCGGTGAGCCATTCTTTGGCCTCGCGCTCTTTACTGGCAATTCTTTGGCCAACTTCGGCCAATAGATCGTTGCTACTCCTTAAGGATATTTCTCCTAAGTCCTTGAATAAGTCGGCGAGTTTATTGATTTCATCGAGCAACCGCTCAGCTTGTTCAGGGTTTTCTATCGGAGAAGTTTTGAGGATATGCAAACTACCCAAGTATTCGCTAAGGCGATCAGCATGATCCAGCAGACGGTTGGCCTCGTCTGCCCAATCAGTGCCGACAAACTTGCCTGCAAAATCCTTCAGCTCAACCGAAAGCTTCCTTGCCTCGGTGAGCTCACGCGTCTGGTCTAAGCGGGTACGGTAATTGTCCAGGTTCTCTTGTAAAGCACGTATGCTGTTTTTCAATTTTTCTTGCTTATCCAGCAAATCCCGTCGTATGCCAGACCCACTTACCTCTTCGAGCCATTGCCCAACTAGGGCCTGTTGCTCTTGAAGCTCTCGAAGGGTGGTTGCAGGAGCGAGATTGCGCAAACGCTGCCCGATTTCTTTATCTCGCCGCTCTTGGCTCAACCGATTTTCGACCTGGGTGCGGATTTCCTGCAGGCGAGGCTGCTCAGAACTGGGCAGAAATGCCGGTATTTGCTGAAGTTTGTGCTTCAGAGCTTCGGGAGGTTCTGTGGGGAGTTCGCGTTCAATGTTCGAGAGCCAGCTTCTGGCTGTTTCCTCTTGCTCGTGGATATAAGCCTGAACCCCTTCTATGGCGTTCGCGACCACACCTTTCTGTACATCGCTCAAAACCGAGGCGCTCTTTATTTCCTCGAGCTGAGCAATGCGCTGCTGAGCCTCCTCCGGTGTACGCGGGGTAGGTTGCGCTTCAGCCCGCGAAAGGAGGTCGGCTACATCCTTGCTGCGGTTGCTGAGGGTTTCTAGTTTTTCCTGCCACTCCGAGTTTTCATATTTGGCCAGGGCTCTGTTAATGCAGTCACGCAAATCTTGAACTTTGCCCGCACTAGCAAGATTGGGCAACTCACTTTCCCATGCTCTGGCCTGGGCCTCGAGTTCCTCAACAGCTTGATCTAGCTCAGCTTGCTTTCTCCTAATCGCCTCTAAGACGCGTTCACTACCCGTCAGAGAACCGATCCCTGCTTTCCGACGGCGCAAATCTGCCAAGGTGCCCCGTGTCGGCGTTTCGGCAATTTGTTTGAGAATCCTTTCTTCCTGTTGCTCCGCAGTGCGACGCGCTTCTAGCTGCTCTCGAAGCTCACCCAGATCTTTTCGCAGATGTTCCGGCAAAAAGGGGTGCTCTTTTACAAGTTCCGCCGCTAGGGCCGCCAAGTTATGCCCCTCTGCCAAACGCTTGCGACAGCTCTCCAGCCAGCTCGAGGCTTCCATTTCCTGGGTTTCGATATGCGACCGAACTGCTTTAATTTTCTCCTCGAGCTTGTGCTTTTGTGTTTCACTCAAAAGACCTGCGTACTCCTCGTGGAGTTTGGCAAGACGCTCCAACACGCTTTTGGCTTCTTCGGCAGTCTTTGGTAAGCCAGACTCCATCTGCTGGAAAAAAGCAATCAGCCGATTTAACCGCTCTTCCGCGGCCTCAATGTCCCGAATATCCGGAGTGCCTTCAAAGCGATTCCGCTCCCGGAGGATGCATCTTTCCAGTTTTTGCGCGGCCTGGGCGCTATCTATTGCGTCAATTTGTTTTTCCAGGCCAAGAATAAACCCCTCTAGCCTCTCAACCTCCGCTTTTAGCAAGCTCCTCTTAGCAGATGCCGCATCTTGCACCTTTTCCGAAGCGTGTGACGTGAGGGGCTCGAGTTCCCTGAGCTCCTTACGGAGCTTGGCTAGTGTACCCGCGGCGTCGAGTGCTTCAATTCTAGCCAGGAGGTCAGCGATTTTTTGTTTCTCCTCGAAGCGGTGCTGTTCACCCTCGAGTGTTTTGAGCGCTCGCTGAACCCGCTCCGCTGGCTCTGCAAGACCCAGTTTGTTGAGTTCGCGGAGGGCGTTTTTTAGAGCCTCCTCTTGCCGTCCATACTGCCGGATATCGTCGAGCCGCTCATTGGCTTGGCACAAGTATTCTGTTTTCTCTTTTATACTTTCCAAAGCCCTTTCTCGCAGTTCCGGTGGCTTAGCCTTGCCAGAAGCAACTGTAAAGGGCTCGTTTAGCTTGCTAATATTGCCGAGCAGAGCAGCAAGCCGTGGGATGCTGGTAGCCTTTTCCAGCTGCTCCTCAATCTCCTTGACTTCGCGCTCATATTGACCAAGCTTGCTGATACCGTCTTCCAGTTTTTCCAGGGCGCGCCTGGCGTTGTCGAGCAGCGCCGGGTCGGAAATATCGGTTTCTTTGGCAGAGGCTTTGAGTTTTTCCCGAATTGCCTCGGCTTCATCGAGACTCAAGCCTCCATCGTTTACTTTTAGAATAGCGGCCTCGACATCTTGCAGAAGCTGCCCTCGATCCTTGCGTCGCAGGCTGGCGTTGGCCCATAATGCGACAAAGTCCTTGGGCTTGAGCCTCTCACCATTACCCGTAGCGCTGTCGAGTCCCACTATCTTTCCATCCACCGCAACCTGTAGGTCGTTGCGGTAATACCCCAGCCAAGCGCTAAAGAGAAGGGCCAGAGTGTTGTAGTCATAGCCGTAGGGTACGTTGAGCAGCTCGAGCAGCACCTCCTTGAGCGGCGTCCACTCTTTACCGGGGGGGATGCTCCCGTCTAGGCGCTCCCAGGCTATTTTGGTGTGTGCACCTTTGGGGGGCTGAAGCTGCTGCTTGGCATTGATCAAGCCCCAAGCGTTTGAGGCCAGAAATCGATCCACAACCTCATTGGCTACCTTGGTCAAACCCACCGAGGCCCCAGCTAGGTTGTTGGTCATCAGAACTTTAACCAGCGCCTCCACTGCCCCCCTGAGATTCGTAGCAGTCTGGCGATATTGGGTATAAAAATCTCCAGGGTGATTGTGGTAGGCAATGCGGTAAACCTCCTGCAGGGTACGCTCGATACGGTCTGCTGCGCCAATCCCCACCGAGAGCGCCCGCACCTGGCCCCTGGCCTCGGCAGGAACTTCCAAGTTACCGGATTTCAGTAGCTCGTTTAGGGTGAGCCAAACCTGATTGACCAGGCGGTCTTGCTCCTCCTGCATAACCGTTGTGCTGATTTCCCTGACCACCTTGCCCACAAAAGTGCTTTCGGTTAGTAAAACGCATTTCTGGAGGTTCGTGATGAGCTCGGGTGTGGGCCGAGCAGGTACAACCACCACCAGCGGGGCTGCTTTCAGCTTGGCCGAGGTATCGAGCACCCTCTGCAGGTGCTGGGCAAACCAGTTCAGGTCGTCCTGGTTACGCGCGAGCGGGAGCAATACCAAGCCCCGGCAGTCGGGCAACTCACTGAGCGTGGCCGCGTATCGAGCGGTCAGGCGCTCCAAAACCTCCACCGTCCAAGCAGACCGGGTCAGCACCACCAGTTGTGCGGCCCAGTCCTCGGAGTGGCCCCAGTCTACGCTAACGAGATATTTGCTTACGCTAACGGGATATTTGCGGAACAGCGGACTTTTACTATCAGCAATTAGCTTATTGACTTTGGTCTGCCCGTAACCGTCGAACTCATCGAGGTACGCCCTAAGAAGACCCCGCTTCTCGAGCTCCGCAAGCTCCTGGTTGAGCCGCTTTTCAAGCTCAATGGCAGCATTGCTGCCCGACCAAAAGGAGTAGATTTTGTTTGCGCTGTCGTAGCGAATATAGCGCTGTTCTTCCAGTTGTTTAAGGGTTTCCTCGGCGTCTTTTGACAAGAGGCCGGAAAGCTCGGCAATCACGCCGGCATAGCCCGCGCTCTTGGTGGGGATGTTGGCCGCCTTTTGCAGGAGCATGGCCTTGAGCACGGCCTTTTGCCGGGGATCTAGGTCGGGCAGGTCTACCTGCTGAAACTGTTGCCAGACCTGCTCTCCCAGCATCTCCTGGAAGTAGTCCACTAGCTCTATAGGCAGAATCCAGTTGGGCTTCCCATCCCGAACGGCAGGTTCCTCAAGCACCCGCTTCAGAGGGCCATCATTGTCGGTCAGGAAACCCAAAACCGTGCGGGTGTTGGAGGCTCTTTCAAAGTCTACGCTCGAGAGCAGGGCTGTCGTGAGCGGGTGCAGAGGAAAACACTCCCTGGTCACTTTTTCCTGAAACTCCTCCGAATTCCAGTTCAGCAGCCGCTTGTAACGCTCGGAAAAAACTTCAAAGGTCAGTTCGCTCGCGGTCGCCATGCTGCTGCTAATACCGGGCTCGCTCAGGAGTTTTTGCCAGTTGGCCGTGTTGGGCTTGAAGTATGCCCCCAGCACATCCTCGAGGCTCGAGTGTAACCAAAAGCGGTTGTTTAGGGGTAGGCGAGTCAACTCTTTGGTAAGAGCTCCATACCCAACGGTTCCATCGTTCCTGACAACCTTCTCGGGTTCATGCTGTGCCAGGGCCACAAACAGCACCTTGCTGCGATTTTCTTCCACCCCGTTAAGCAGCTCTTGCAAAGGAACCCCGATGGAATGTTGGCTACTGTAGCTGCGAACAAACTCGCTAAACTCGTCGAACAATATGAGCAGGCCGCCAATCAAGCCCTGCTTATCGTGCAGTTCCTTGACAACCCATTGGATAGCTTCGGTAAGGTCAGTCTCTCCACCAAAATCGGGTCTGAAATTTTTTATCTTTCGGAATAAATCTATACAAACTGAATAGGCGCTCGTTTCGCGCCGTTCCACCTTTTGGCGTAGACTGGGCAGGTCGAGGCGGTGTGGGTGCAGATATTCGTTGGCCACACGAATTTCCTCGCCATTCAGGCTATTCAAGAAGCGTAGCGCTTCAGAAAACCAAAAAGGGGTTGACACCCTCTTGGTTGCCTCCGTAGCCCGGAGCGCTTGCTCGAGCCCCAAAAAGAACTGGTCGCGCAGGTTTCTGGGAGAGTCGCCGCGCAACAGCACCACCAGGTACGGCTTGTGATACTTCTTGAAGTTCCGGAAGGGCTCGACGCTGGCCGGTTCGTTGTAGGTATGCTCGAGTTTATCGAGGATCTGCTGAACCTCCGGGGAGTCGGCGGGCATGCCGAAGTAATTGGCAACCACCAACCCAAAGTGGCTCTTGCCCCGGCCATAGGTTGCCTGAATCAGGAAGCGGTTTTCGATGCCATCCGTAGCCGCTTCCCTCAGCAGCCGAAGGAGCTCTGCCGAGGATTTTTTCTCTGGCATGCTGCCAGCGGTAAACATGTAGCTCTTGAGCAGACTGAGGTTGGCTTTATTACGGAAATGGCTGATTTGTACGTCGTTTCTGAACTCAGCACTGTGATCTAGTTCGGTAATATCACAGACCCGTAAAGTCATGGGTACTCACCCCTCGGTAACCTTTAACTTACAACTGCCAGCCGCCCTCCCCTGTGCCAAATGTCCCTCGAGGCTTTATCGGGTAGCAGGTGATCTGCCGAGGTAGGCATGGTGATGACGAGGGCCTTAGGGCGCTTGCGAAAACTATCTCGCAAAAAATCCCATACGTAGGGGCGCTCCTGGAACTCGAGGTAGGACAGAGCTATGTCGAGGTTGTACAGCAGCAGGGCATTGGTCTGGGTCGGTAGCTGCACTATTTCGTCTAGCTCTGCAATCAGGGATTGTTTGTTTAGTCCTAGGAAAAGCTGCCCATCCAAAACCTTTTTCAGCCGCCATTCGGCGTAGTTGAGGGCATCGAGGTTTAACTGGGCGGCTAAAGAGCGTTCTTTACCCAGATATTCCGTACTCAGGAGCAAAATGCCTGTGCGGCAGGCGAGTTGGTTACCCCGAACCCGCCGCACAACTTCCAAAGGGGAGGGCTCAGTCATAGATATGCGGCAAAAAGTCGGCGGGCGAGCGCCACAAGCGGAGAATTTGGTGCGGGGGGGCCACCTGGATAAGATCCAGCAAACCCCTGCTCTGAAGCTCGCGCAAGCGGGAGTTGAGCTGAAAAGTGCCCATCAAAAAAAGGTTCGCAAACCCACCGAACTCATGCAATTCCGAAAGGGCTACCTGCCTGAACTGCGGCCATACGCTCCCCCAGTAGTGCGCCAGGGCATACCCCACCACCCACTCGTTGGGCGGCTCGGGCTCGAGCACCTGGTAGCCCGCTTCCGTTTTTTCCAAAATGCCGAGCTTCTTAAGGCCATCTTCCTTGGTATAGGTACCCGTAAATACCGTTATCAGGCTGCGAGCCGAGCGATCGACAAGGTCTTTGCCCTCAGACACCCGCACAAACGCCCGCACAGCGTCAACAAGTTGGGCCCGCTCGAGGTGTACCCCCGGCTGGAGCTGCCGGCTAACCAAAAAGTGCCAGAAGGCTGGCCCTGGGCCCTTGGGTGCGCTCAGGTGGTAGTGCATGAGCCAGAGGGTGGAGGGATGATTGAGGTTGGGGTCGTGGTCATAGATGAACGCTCCAAGCTCAGTTAGGCGATAGGATTTTTCGACCAACAATCCCGTTCCAACCGCGTATCTAGGCATTGCTTTGACATAATTTGCACCAAGATTTGTACCGCTACGTATGGCCTCAAAATTTACCTTCTTGCTTGTGTCTAGCGCTATCTTCATAACCTGTGTAAGCGCCGCTCGATTAAGTGGGAAGGATTCGTGAAAAACTGCTCCTATTCTATTCATAGGCGAAAGAAGCTGCTCGATGAAGCTGTGAAGTTCCTGACGTGATTCCTTATCAGCAAATAAAGGGTATGCCCACTCTGCAAAATAGGCGTACTCGATAAGGTTATCAATACGGCTACGCCCCCCATCCGAAGTTGACGTCTTTTCGTACTCCGCTTCTTTTCCCGGAAAAACTTTGTGTTTCCAAAAGGTAGAGCTTCTTAGGTGAAAAAATGGAGGGGCCGGTTGGCACACATCATCAGCCGACATGTGTTGCTCAAAGTGTCTCTGGAAACGATTAATCAGAGAATTGTCAAAATAAACTCTATTGTTGAATTCAGGTGATTCATCTATTATGTCTAGCACAGCCAATAGCATCACCAGCTTGTGGGGACGCTTGTGCTCTCCTTTGCCGCCTCGACGCAGCTCCGCTATTTCTTGCTTTAGTTTCTCCAGGAGCTCAGTCATAAATCATAGGTGGCATACCAAACAAGATTGGACCTCTTCATCTTCATCAGCGAATAGTTCTGTTAGGGAACCATGAAGTTTTACCGTTTGCTGTTGGTTTCGCTTCAAGTACTGTTCCTTGATTTGTTGAATGCGCTCTGGGCGCTGTAAGTCATCCAAACTCTCTCTGGCGTTCCAGGTAAAGCTTTGACCAGTGAGCGCATCAAATCTCTCGTATTGCTTCGCCTTTTCAAAATATTCTGGATGATTTTCAAGCAAGCCAACCCATTCAATGCGCTGCTGAAAGAAGCAGAAATAACAACCAGAACGAGAGCGCCAACGGTAATAGTCCGGTAGCCCCAACCCACTGTCCTCTAATATCCGGTAGATATCGCTTTTGGTTAGGCCCGCCTCAATAAATGGGTAGACCGGGGTAATGTTGGGCTTGGTCGAGATATAACCTTTTCTATGTAACTCATCCGCCCTGATTGCCAGGTAGCTGATAACAGGATCATCCCCCACGTATCTCTCGAAAGGCTTTATCTTAAGCATTCGAGTACACCAGCGAGTTCTTGGGTCAGGTAAAACTCCTCGGTAGATATCCAGATAGTGTGAGAATGGGCGATCCGGGTTGAGGCGAATAATTGGCTTGCCCAAATATGCTTCAACCTTGTCCAAATACTCATAAGTCTCGGGCAGCTCCTCCCCTGTATCCATGAACACATATTCCATTTCTGGAACCTTGTCTCGCATATACACAGCTAGTGCTGTGCTGTCCTTGCCCCCAGATAGTGAAAGCACATGCCGAACTGGTTTTGGCTCCATTAACACTACTTTAGTACCCATGATAACCCGATGGCAAGTATCGCTGGGCTTTGGCGACAAATCTGATGGAGGCTGTGTCTACAGTTCCTGCAGCAACCGCGCTAAAGCTGCCCGCAGCACATGGGGAGGTGCACCCTCCGCAAATCTCTGGCGAATCTGCTGAGCCAGCACCTGGCTTCTGGTTTCTTCTTCTGGGGTTAGAACCCCCAGGGTATACACCGCCTGCACAAAACGCTCCCCGAGAAGCCGGGCCTGCTCGGGGAAACGCTCGATGTCGGCATCTGTCCAGCCTTTGGGAGGCCTCGAGGCCACCAGGGCCAGCACGCCCTCCAGCACCGCCGATTCTTCGCCAGAGGCCGTGAGTCTGTTGACCAGGGGAACCAGCGAACTGTGGAGGGGCTTTCCAGCTAGCCGTTTGGCCTGCTCGCGCAGGCGGGCCCAGCCCTCTGGCCCCTCGGGAAGCCCACAGGCCAAAAGCAAGGCGTCGCGGGCCTTCTCGATCTGGCTAGGCGCAAAGGCTCCCCAGGCTTGCAAGGCCTGGTTGAGCTTTTCAAAGAAGGCCTCGATGCGCTTAGGGCTCTTGCTTGGCTGTTCGCCAAAGGGCTTTTCGCCAAGGGCAACCGGAAGGTCGTGAAAGAGTAGGCGCTCGGGGGAGCGGGCGCGCTCGAAGGCTTCGCGCAGCTCGAGAACCGCTTCCGGCAGCTTCTGGGTACGCCAGGCCGACTCGGGCACCGAGCGAACCATCCGAACCAAAGCCCGGACTACCGGCAGCAGGGCAGGTTTGACCTTCAAACCCTTAGCCAGACGCTCCACAACCGCCTTGCGTTCGCCCAGAATCCGACCGCCCCCTACGGCAAATAGCTCTGGACGGCGCATGAGCACTTCAAAGTCGGCAACGGAGGGCTCGGCAATGAAAACCCCCTCTTTGTACAGGCTGGTTTCATCGGGGTAGGTGAGCAAAAAGGCCGCCAGGAGCACCGGCAATACCCCAGGCATGACGCCGTAGGGTGGCGCTTCGAGCTCGGAGAAAAGCTGGTGAACCGAACAAGGCTCGGCAATAGCCGCAAAGATGCGGTTGTGGAGGTGTTCCCAGGTCGGACGCAGGTTACAGGGGTCGTGGGCTTTTTGGGGCTCGAAGAACTGCCAGGCGCCCTCTGTAGGCCGGTGCAGGCCGCTGGCCCGCAAGACCGACTCGTACATGCTGCGCTCGGGCGGATAGCCCTCCATGCCCAGGAGGGGCTCTGTGGTGTGCGACAGCATTCGCTCAACCAAGTTTCGGCGGGCCGCCGCAGCCGCAGACGATAGCGAACGGCGGTAGATGAGCTCATTCCTGATGCGGGGCGCATCTGGATAAAGCTGATCCATGACCCTCGAGAGGAGCTGGGCCGTCGCGCTGGGTGAGGAAACGCTTTGCTTCCGCCCCTGGTAATACCAGAGCGCCCCCGCGCCAACAGGCTCTGGGCGCGGGTCGAGCAGCACCTCCACCGCTCGGCCCAGGCTCTGCTCGACCAGGGCAATGCGCTCGACTAGCTCGCGGCGTGCCACCCGGTCGCTGCGCAGAGCAGGGGTGTTGTCCCAGACCCATCGCAGCGCCCGGAGTTCAATGGCCGCCTCGCGCAAACTCCCCATCTGCTGTGGAATTACCACTAGCAGGTGCTTGGCGGCGCTTACGGCAGGGTCTTTGAGCCAGGCGCGGAAATCCTCGGCCTGCTCCAGGGTTGTAGGAAGGCAGCAGGCCAGCAGGCCATCGGCCCCCGAGGCAGGCTGGGGGACTTCGCTTGGGGGAGAATCGAAGTATTGCACAGTAAAAAAACGCAGAGCGCCACTCTCGTGGCTGTGCCGGCGTGCTACTAGAGGCCGGTGGGGTAGATACTGCTGTAGGGTTTCGGCCAAACCCAGACCCGCGGTTTTGCGGCGGGCCTGCTCGAGCTCGGCCTCAATGTCCACATCGCTGCCTTCCCAAACCCGGTAGGTGCGGTTATACCGGCGAAAGGTTAGGAGGGAGCGCGACTGCAAACTTTCTAAAGCGGCCTCCACATCTGGGCTGGTAGAGGCATCGGAAAGCGAAAGGGCAACCAGCTCCCGCGTGGCTTGGAGCGGGCTCATATCCCCCAGAATGTTCAAAAGCCCTACCGTTTTGAGCACACCGACTTCGAGGAGGCTCAGACCCGGGATGCGCTCGAGGGCATCGGCGACCTCGAGCCAGCGCCGGGCGTAGCTCTGGCGCAGCAGGCTTCCCTCGAGGTTGGTCATGAAGTAATCGAACAAATCGGGCAGTCTGACCAAGCTACCGGGGGCCTTTTGAAGTCTGTCTAGCAGGCCAAAGGGCTCCGGGCTGAGCAGGTAAGCAAACAGCGAGCGCTCGTTCTGAGCGAAGCGCCGAAACAGATAGGGCAGCGCAACCAGCACCGTTGGGTGGAGCGGCGCCGACTCCACGGCGATAGCTGTAAACTCTCCCGGTTTCAATCCTTTGGGCGCATGGCCCGTCTCGAGCATGGCTTGAGCAATGGCGGTTAGTTTTTCCGGGGCATGGATGGGCTGAATACCCAACGCTAGGGTAGCCTGAGCCGCGAGGCGCATCTGCTGCTCGGGGGGCTCAAGAAAGGCAATATCGCTAAAGCGCCCTTGTACCTTAGCCCACTCTTTGCGGGCGGTAAGGGTTAGGTGCTCTCCGTACTGCTCAAACGCCTGGTGGAGTACCCCCAGCAAGAGCAGGGGTTGGGTTGCGCTGCGGTTTGCCCACTCAGCCAACTCCTGCAGCAAGTAAATGTCTTCGCCCTCGTGGCGTGCAGCATATTCCAGGGTCTTACCCAACTCATCGAGCACCAACAGGACACCCCGGTAACCCTGCAGGTGCGAAAGGTCGGTTAAGGTTGCCAGGCGCCTCAAGACGTGGTGGGTATCCACAAATTGGGCCTTTAGATCGGCTTCAAGTTCAAGAACCAAATCCTCGGAAGCCGCACCCCCGATTTGCCGGGCTGTCCTCAGCAGACCTTCCAGAAGGGCTTGTGATAACGAAGCCCGCCGCAAGGTGAGCACTACAGGCAACAGACCCCTCTCATGCTGGGAAAAACGCTCGAGCAACGCAGCATCCTGGGCCGCCAAAAGCTGGTATGCGGCGTTTTGGGGATTGGAAGGGGCTTGCAGCAAGTGGGCTAGAAACAGGGCAAAAGCCGACTTGCCGCTGCCGTAGGGGCCGGTGAGGGTGAAGGCACGTTCACTACCCCCTGCTTTCAAACCATCTTCGACCCGGGCCAAGATCTGTCGAACCTGTGGGGTAAGGGTGTAGCCCAGCAAAGCCTCGGGCAACTGGAAGTCTCGCTCAAGACGTATAGAACGAAAATAACGCCGCGCCTTGGCCGAGGCACCTTCCGATGGCGGCTGGGTCTGAATCATGTACGGCTCCCATAATAGTCCTGCAGAAGCTTTAGTCCATCGAGTTCTCTACGGCGATAAAGCTGCTTGAGCCCTGCAGTGTCGTCGAGCTCTAAAGCACCCTCACTTACAGTTTCCAGATCCTCTAGGTACTCAACCAATGAATTCTCATCTAGCTTGAACACCTGGCCCGGACTTCCTAAACCATATAAGCACTCTGCAAACGAAATGCTGTTTCTTCCCTGACGGGTACGCTGCATGTACTCGTGCAGGGCATAGCCCACGACCTCAGTAGGCAGGGTCGGCTTATGGCCAATGGCAAAGCGGTAACCCTCGCTATCCTTGAGTGGGGAAAGCAGCCCGAGTTCAGCCAGGGGGCAGTCGAAAGAGTCTTCCAACAGCCCCTTGCCTTCAGCCCTGGGCACATAGGTGCGCAAAAAGCAGTCTACGTCCCGGCGCAGGCTCGACTCTTGCACGCGCAGCCCCTGACGCTCCTTAAAATCCTGCAAAAAGTTCAGAAGCTGCTGCTTGGTAAAGTCGGGCTGGGTAAGGCGTGTAAAAGCCAGATGCCACACCCCAGCCTTGGCAGGGTTATTGACCAGGAGCCAATGGATAAGCCACAGCGAGGCGGAGTCTTCCAGGTAGGGATCCCATTCCCGAAAGAGCAGCGAACCTATGCGAGAGACCTCGAGGCCACGCCCCGTACCCTCTTGCAGAACCTGAGTAGCCAGCCCCCAGTGGCGAATGCTCTGCACCATGTTTTTCCCCACCCCCAGCTCCACCAAGGCCCGGTCAGAGCTTAGCAAAGATGCATCGCTGGTCACTGCGTCCACAGCCTTCTTGAGCCAGCCATAGCGAAAGGGAAATGTTTCGTGCCCTGTAAATCCGAAGCGTTCAGGGGAAGTAGGACTACTAAGCAATGCTGGCTGAGCAGTCATATACACCCACAAAGCTTACCGCAAATGATCCCACCCTACTTGACGCGGACGGGGAAGGATTTTTATTATTTAGGAGTCCTAAGGAGGTAGTCATGCTGAGCATAGGGCGTCGCCTGGCGGTGGCCTTGCTGGTGGCTTCTCTCTTGGCTTTGGGCCAAGAGGGCTTCCCCTACCCCGAGGGCTTCCGGCTTTGGCCCCACGTAAAGAGCATGGAGCTTAGGCCCGGCCATCCCCTCTATGAGAGCTTCGGCGGCCTACACCACATCTACGTGAACTCCACGGGCTTAGCCACCTACCTAGAGGGCAAGAAAAATCCCTTCCCAAAAGGTGCGGTCATCGTCTTTGACCTCCTCGAGGCCAAGGCTGAGGGCAACGCCCTTTTGGAGGGCCCGAGGAAGCTCATCGGCGTTATGGTGAAAGACCTGGAGCGCTATAGGGAGACCGGAGGCTGGGGCTACTACGCCTTTGGTCCGGACAAAAAGCCCCTGAGCATTGACCCCAAGGCCTGCTACACCTGCCACCAAGGGGCGGCCAACAGCGACTACGTTTTCAGCGAGTTCCGGCCCTAAGCTAAGGGCGTGAGTACCTTCCTCTCAGGCGGGGAGTCTGAGGAAAAGCTCCTTGCCCTCCTTGAGCGCTTGGCCCAGGCGGAGCGCGCCCTTCTTACCCGGGAGGCCTATCGCCTGGGCCTTTCCGCCACCCAGGCCCAGCTTCTCCTCCACCTAAGCGGCCACCCCCAAGGGGTGGTGGATCTGGCCAGCCTCCTCGCCCTCACCCCGGCCACAGTGAGCGAGGCCATAAGCGCCCTGGAGCGCAAGGGGCTTCTGGCACGGCAAAGGGAGCCGGAGGACAGGCGCCGCTTCCTCCTCGTCCCCACAGCGGAGGGCTGGCGGGTGGCCGAGGCCCTCCAGGGCTACACGGGCCCCCTAAGGGAAGCCCTAAGGAAGGTGGATCCCGAGGCCCTTCTCCTTCCCCTCATGGGCCTTCTCGAGGACCTGGTGCGCCAGGGGGTGGTGGTGGATGCCGGCATGTGCCTCACCTGCCAACACCTCCGGCGGGGAAATGGGTTTTCCTGTGCCCTTTTGAGCCTCACCCTCTCCCCCTTGGAGCTCCGCCTCACCTGCCCGGACCACGCCCCCGCCTGAGGGTTCAGCCCTGCTCATCCGCTTTAGCCGGGTTGGGGCGCATAGGTGCAACGGGGTCGCGGCCTCTCCTTGGCGCGGCAGCAGGGCGAGCCCCAGGTTGCCGTGCTGGCAGGCGGCGGGGGTGTTGATGCCCTATTGAAGCTCGAGCCGGAGCGCCCCGGCAGGATGTACGGATTGATCAGCAGGTTGAAGGCCGTGACGGGGCGGCGGGAGGAGTTGGCCGCGGTGCTTCTGGAGGGGTCGGCGGGGATGCCGGGCTGCCTGAGCTACGTCGTCGCGCGCGACCTGGCCGACCCCGACGCGCTCTGGGTCACCGAGGTGTGGGACTCCCGGGAAAGCCACCGCGCCTCGCTGGCGCTGCCCTCCGTCCGGCAGGCGGTGGAGCGCGGCAGGCCGCTCATCGCCGGGTTCGGCGAGCGGCACGAGACCGAGGTGGCCGGGGGGCACGGCCTCGGGGGGTGAGGGGCCGGGCCCCTCGCGGGCCCGCGTGCACGCCGACCCGGCCCGGTGGCCCGGGCTCCTTATAATCGCTCCATGAGTTCCGACACCCTCCCCCCGACCGGGGCAGGCTTCCGAGCCCCGTGAGCGCCTGAGGCTCCTGCTGGAGTGGTGCGAGGCACAGGGGGACCACGACCCCGCGGGGCACCTGGCCGCGGCCCAGGAGGCCCGGGAGCTCGCGGGCGCGCTGGGGGAGGCCGGGCTTGAGGACACAGCCTGGCTCGAGCAGGGCTACGCCCACACCGCGCTGGGGGACCCGGCCCAGGCGCTCGAGGCCTTCCGGCAGGCCCTGGCGCTGGGCGCGACCTGGCCAACACCGCCCGCTGCCTGCGCGGCATGGGCATCGTCTACGACAGCCTGGGTGACTTCGAGCGGGCCCTGGCCCACTTCATCGAAAGCCTCGAGCTGTCCACCCGCCTGGGCGGCCCCATCGCCGAGGCCCGCGCCCTCAACAGCATCGGCCTCGTCTACTCGCGCAGCGGCCACCCGGAGGAGGGACTGGAGTACTACTGCCGGGCCTACGAGGCCCACCGGCGGCTGGGGCGGTCCCTCGAGGGCGCGGCGGCGCTGAGCAACATGGGGATCGACCTGAAGAACCTGGGGCGGCTGGAGGAGGCCGAAGCCTGCCACCGCGAGGCCTACGAGCTGCTGCAGGCCGAAGAGCTCAGCCGCGCCAGCGTCAACCGGCCCAAGGAGGCCGAGGCCCGCCTGGCCCTGGCCGAGCTCCACAAGCAGCGGGGCGACTTCGAGGCCGGCCGCCGGCTGGAGCGCGAGGTCTTCGACGAGGCCGTCCGGCCGCAAGCTCAAGAACCTCCAGCTGACATCCTCCCCTGACTGAAGTCAGGGGGCTCCCCTACGTGGGGCTTACGAGGTTAGAGTCTGTATGCAAGACTTGCGTCTCACATACCTTTACTCCATCGGGCACCGTCAACGAGGACGACGCCTGCTCCGATTGCTCAGAGCGGGCCGTGTCAGTCGGCCCCTGCCGCAAGGCGCGCAGCCCAGCGGCAGCGATGTTTGTGGCGGCGTTCCAGTCGGCATTGGTCTGGAATCCACACGCCACACATCGGAATATAGCCTGATTTGCCCGGTTGCTCCTGGTGGCGTGCCCGCAGCGGTGGCAGGTCTGGGAAGTTTTGCGCGGGTCAACGAAGGCCACGCCCACCCCAGCCGCTTCCGCCTTGTAGCGCACCTTGTCGACAAGGTCACGGAACGCCCAGCTACTCATCATCCGGTTGAATTTCTTGCTGCCGCGTACCCGGTCGCGAATCCCGTCCAGTCGCTCGAAGGCCAGCACCGCATTCGGGTAGGAGCGGGCCATGTCCACCAGTTCACGACTGAGCTTGTGGTTGAGGTCGTGCATCCAGCGGCGTTCCTTGCCCGACTGAGCCCTCACCCGGTCGGTGCGGCGGTGTCTCTGGAGCCGCTTGCGAAGGGCAACGTAGCGTTCCCGGCGATGGCGCACAGGCAGGCCGTTCCAAGACTTCACCCCGTCCGGCGTCGCCGCCGTCATCAGCCGCACCACGCCCAGATCCACACCGATGACCACGGGGTCGCCGTCACGGACGGTAGATGTGTGGGGGATGCGCAGCAGAAGCATGACGAACCAGTCTTTCCCGCGCTGGAACAGCTTGGCGTCGCCGTAAACGTGGGTCAGTTTGGAGGCCAGATGCACAGGAACCGACAGGGGCAGCCACTTGTACTGACCCCGCTTCCCGGTAGAAACCCGCAGAAAGAACCGCTCACCGCGCTTCAAGACAGCGTAGGCGTTGACCCCCAGCCCGATGCCCTACGACTTCCTGACTTTCGGAAAGGAGGGGCGGCGCTTGCCTTTGCGCAGACCCAGTAGGAACGCGCCAGCGCCACACCCGCGTTGATGACCATGCGGGCGTAGTCGCTGGGCAGTCCAGTTTTCTTTCGGATAGCGGCGCAGCAGGCGTGGTGGAGCCGTGTGCGGCTGCTGGTCTTCTCGGATGCAGCCACACCCAAAACCATCCCTACCCCGTCCCGGAAGGCCTGAGCAGTGCTTTCCAACCACGCTCGCTTGTTCGCAGACGGGGCGGCCAGCTTGAGCATGACTGTTTCCGCCCTGTGCATGAACATAGCCTACCACAAAGCTTCTGCATGGCAAAGGACGTCGCCGCCTTCGGCGGCGCACCGATTCCTCCCTGGTTTGAAAACCGGGGCATCCTGGGAGGTTTTTTGTGAGCCCCCGGGAGACCCCACAGGGACCAGGCGGACCCCTGGGGTCTTGGGGGGACAGCCACCCTGTTTTCGGCTTGCCAAAGGTAGCCCCAAACCCAAACCCCTCCATCCCGTTTGCCGAGCATGGGGGCATGCGCCATTTCTGGGCTGCCCTCTTCTTAGCCCTGGCTTGGGCTCAGGAATACCGGGCCCTCCCCGGGGCTCCCACGGGTCACCCCGGCTTGGACCAAAGCTATGCCCTCGTCTACCCCGCCCAAGTGCCCAAGGCCGTGCTCTTCCTGGTGCCGGGGCTTTTGGGCGGAAGCACCAATTTCGCCCTCCTGGCCGAGCACCTACGGCGCCAAGCGCCCTGGCTTGAGGTCTGGGCCTGGGAGCGACGGGCCAATGGCCTCGAGGACCGCCGGGGCTTCCAGGGGGAGGACCCCGTGACCTACTACCAAACCCTCCCCGAGCCCGACCTCTCCCCTTTGCGGGAATTCGGCCTGGACGTCCACCTAAGGGACCTGGACCTGGCAGTGGACGAGGCGGCGAAGCGGGCCCCCGTGGTCCTCGCCGGCCATTCCCTGGGGGCAAGCCTGGCGGGGCTTTACGCCTGGGCCTACGGGGAGAAGCTTACGGGGCTTATCCTCCTGGATGGAAGCCCAAACCTCCTCCCCCTCTCGGAAGAAGCCTTTTGGGATGGGCAGGAAACCCCCTTCGGGCGGGCACCAGGCCTGCGGGACCTCCTCTCGGGCCGGGTAAGCCCCGTCTTCCAGTTCCCCGACCTTAGTCCCCAAACCCTGGCCCTGGCGGAGGCAGAGGCCTTCATGGCGGCCAAGCGACCTGAGGAAACCGTCCCCTTTGGCCCTTACCGGGCTACTCGGGAGGCCAAGGCCCTCCTCCGGATAGACGACCACTACAGCCTCTTCCCCGCCTTTAGCGTCAGCGTGGGCCGGGCCTGGGCCCGGGAGGGGCTAAGCCTTCTGGGGCTTCTCCAGGGGAGGGTGGTCCTCACCGTGCGGGGGCCCAGGAGTGGGCCCATCGCCTGGCGGGACACGGGGGAGGCCACGGACCCCAGGGCCTTCCTGCAGGCCTACGCCCACCCCGAAACGGGGTTTTCCGAGTGGTACTTCCCCTACCGGCTCCTTTTGGAGGTGGCGGGCTACCCCTACGTCCGGCCCGACCTCAAGCCCCGCCCCCTCCCCTACCCCGTCCTGGCCTTGGGGGCAGGGCGTGGGCTTTTCCCCAAGCCCGAGGACTTCCGCCTGAAAGACCTCTTCCCCGGTGGAGAAGGCGAGGCCCAGGTCCTGCCCGACCTCACCCACTTGGACCTCCTCACGGAGCGGGAAGGCCGGACGGCCAGGCGGATCCTGGCTTACCTGGAAGCTTTGGCGCGTAGGTGAGGGGCCCCCTCACGGGAGGGGATGGCCAAAGGGCTCGAGGAGGCCCGGGAAAGACTCAGGGGGCCTTAGGCCCAGGTAGGCCAAGGCCAGGCGGGCCACCCGCACGCCCGAAAGGGCAACGGCGGGAATCCCCTGCCCCGGAAAAACCCCTTCCCCGATCCGGAAGGCGTTGGGGAGGAGGCGCACGCGGGGAAAGCGGAAAGGGTGGGTCTGAGGGATTCCCCCCACCCAGGCCCGGCCCACGTAGCGCCGGTAGGTGCGGGGCGTGGCAGCAAAGAGGGAGCTCGCCTCCCGGAGCCCAGGGAGGAGGGCCTCCCCTAGGGCGAGGGCCCTTTCCAGCCAAAGGGCTTTGGCCCGGCCATACCCCTCCGGGTCCAGCCCCTCCCAAAGGGCCAAGGGGGTGTGGAGGGAGAGGCTAAAGAGGGTCTTTTCCTCCTCGGGCCTTAGGGAGAGGAAGGCGAAGGGCCGTTCCCGGGCGTTTTGCCGGTAGTAGGGGGGCGGAACCCGGAAGGGCAGAACGCCGTAGACCACAAAGGCGCCCCAGGCGTCCTGGGGAACCCGCTCGGGAAGGCCCAGGAGGGGCCCAGGGTGCACGTTCAAGAGGAACACGTCCCCTTCCACCACCTCCCGCTCCCCGCGGCGCCGGCCCCCGTAGACCACCTCCACCCCAAAGGCCTTCTCTCCCCGCAGGAGGAGGCGCACCGCCCGGGCACGGTAGCGAACGGAGAGCCCCTGGGCCAGGGCCTCCGCCAGTCGGCCTATGCCGCCTTCCGGGAGAGCCGCCCCAAGGTGGGGCAGGTCCAGGGCCAAGGCGGCGTAGAGGGCGTAGGGGTTTTCCGTTTGGGCAGCGATGAGGAGTTGGGCCGCCAGGAAGCGGCGGAAGGCGGGGTCCTCGGGCGCGCGGCAGGAAGCGGGCAGGAAAAGGTCGGGCAGAAGGGGCAGGAGTTGGGGGAGGAGGGGAAGCCCACGCCGCACCTCCTCCGCCTCCGGGGGCCAGGGCAGGCGGGGAGCGAGGGCGAGGAGGCGGCGGGCCCGGTCCCGTTGCCACGCCCAAAAGGGGAGAACCTTGGGGCCAAAGAAGTCCCGTTGCGCCTCTTCCTCCTCCGCAAGGCCCACGGGCCGCACCACCCGCCCCTTGGGGAGGAGCACTTCCAGAAGGGGAAACCCCTTGGGCAACGGGTTCCAAGGGGGTTCCACCCCCGCCATCCCCAAGGCCAGGGCCAGGGGCGCACCGGGGGCGAGGCCCGTGAGAAGGGTGGCCCCCGCTTCAAAGCGGAAGCCCCGGTGGTAAAAGCTCCCGGCAAGCCCCCCGGAGTAGGTGTGGGCCTCGAGGACCACCACCTCGAGGCCTGCCCGCTTGAGGATCCGGGCCGCCACCAAGCCCCCGATGCCTGCGCCCACCACCACTGCCCGCATGGCCCCAAGGCCTAGACCCGACCTTGGCCCCGGCTATAGTCCATGGAAAACCCGCTTCCACCTCCTGCAGCTCCGGGCGGAGATGCACCTGCCCGGCAAAGCCTGGCTGGAGTGGCAGGCTATGCCCCCGGGAGGCGGAGCGTGGGAAGACCCGACCCCGAAGACCCCGACGAGTACCGCGCGCAGAACATCTTCTGGGTGCCGCCCGAGGCGCGCTGGGCGCACCTCAAGGCCCAGGCCCGCCAGCCCACCATCGGCCAGCTCGTGGACGACGCGATGGCTGGCCTCGAGCGCGACAACCCGGCCTTGAAGGGCGTGCTGCCCAAGGACTATGCCCGCCCCGCGCTCGACAAGCAGCGCCTGGGCCAGCTCATCGACCTGATCAGCAACATCAAGGTCGGCGACGAGACCAGCCGCGCCAAGGACGTGCTGGGCCGGGTCTACGAGTACTTCCGCTAGCGCCGAGGGCAAGAAGGGTGGCGAGCTCTACACGCCGCGCTGCGTGGTCAAGTTCCTGGTGGAGATGCTAGAGCCCTACCGCGGCCGCGTCTACGACCCCTGCTGCGGCTCCTCAGGGATGTTCGTGCAGTCGGTCGAGTTCATCCGCGCGCACGCGAGCGGCAACGGCGGCAAGGCCAAGGCCGACATCTCGATCTGCGGCCAGGAGTACTACACCACCTGGCGGCTCGCCAAGATGAACCTGGCCATCCGCGGCATCGAGGGCCAGATCGCGCATGGCGACACCTTCCACGACGACAAGTTTCCCGACCTCCCCGACCTCAAGGCCGACTTCATCCTCGCCAATCCCCCGTTCAACGTCTCCGACTGGGGCGGCGAGCGCCTGCGCGACGACAAGCGCTGGCAGTACGGCGTGCCGCCGGTGGGCAACGCCAACTTCGCCTGGGTGCAGCACATCATCCATCACCTCGCGCCCGCAGGGGTGGCCGGCTTCGTGCTAGCCAACGGCTCGATGTCTTCAAATCAGTCCGGCGAAGGCGAGATCCGCAAGAACATCATCGCGGGCACCTACCACGCCTGGCGGGGTGAGAAAGAAGCGGGCGAATATCAGGACGTGCCGGGCTTTTGCAAATCTGCCACGCTGGAGGAAATCCGCAAGCACGGCCACGTGCTGACTCCGGGCCGCTACGTCGGTGCCGAGCGACAGGAGGACGACGACGAACCGTTCGAGGAGAAGATGAAGCGGCTCACCGCCACGCTCGCAGAGCAGTTTGCCGAATCGGCGAGGCTGGAGAAAGAGATCTGGGCAAACCTGCGAAGCATTGGCTACCATGTTGAAAAAGGGGGTCTCGAGTAGTGGCAGAGCTTATCGTTGCCCAAAAGTCAGCGTTGCGGACGCTGTGCGAACGCTACCAGGTCGAGCGCCTGGCCCTGTTCGGCTCTGCCCTGCGCGACGACTTCGATTCCGACAAGAGCGACCTGGACTTCTGCGTGGAATTCCGGCCCATGACCCCTCAAGCGCACGCAGAGGCCTACTTCGGGTTGTTGGAGGACCTCGAGAGCCTGTTTGGGCGAAGGGTGGATCTGGTGGAGATTGGGGCTGTCCGCAACCCGTATCTCAAGCGGGCAATCGAGGCCAGCCAAGAAACCCTGTATGCCGCGGCGTAGTCGGGAAGCCTACCTGTGGGACATTGCCGATGCCTGCCGGGCAATCCTGGAGTACGTGCATGGGAGCGACCTCTCCGGCTTCAAGCAGCATCGGATGCTGCGCCGGGCAGTCGAGCGGGAGCTTTCGATAGTGGGCGAAGCCGTCAGCCAGGCCACGCGCCATTTCCCCGAACTTGAGGAATCCATCGGCCCTGCGCGCCAGATTGTCGGCTTCCGCAACCGGATAATCCACGCATACGCAGAGGTGGACGCAGAAATCGTTTGGGCCATCGTTCAGAACGAGGTTCCACGGCTGCTCGAGAAGGCCGAGACGCTGCTGAAGGAGATGGGGTATGGCGGGTGAGTGGCGGCGGGTAAATCTTGGCAGCTTAGCTCCATTTGCTTACGAACAAATTATTGGCAACAGGTCACAATCTACTACCCTTGCCGCCCTGCGTGACGCGCTGCTGCCCAAGCTCATCTCCGGCGAGCTGCGGGTGAAGGATGCGGAGAAATTTTTGAAGGAGAGAGGACTATGAGTCGTATTGATTCCATTCCGCGCCTCCAAGACTGCGGTGTGTTCCGAGATTTTAAGTGGCCCTCCAATCTATTGGAGTTTGGGCGGTACAACGTGATCTACGGGTGGAACGGGACAGGCAAAACCACGCTCAGCCGAATTCTTCGTTGCCTCGAGAAACGAACGAAACCCGGAGGCCACGTCACTCTCAAACTTGATGGGCAGGAGGTATCGGGAGAGAAATTCCAGACCCGAGAAGTGCCGATACGGGTGTTCAACAGGGACTTCGTGAATGAGAACGTTTTTCCCGTGGGCGGAGGAGACCTGCCGCCGATCTTCGTGTTGGGAGCGGAAAGCGTCGAGAAGCAAAAGGAGCTTGAACGTCTGAAGGGCGAGCGTGCGACAGCGCAGTCAAGGCTCGAGTCCGCGCGATCCACGAAGCAGAGAGCCGAGAAGGACTTCGGTCAGTTCTGTATTGACCAGGCCAAACTCATCAAAGAGACCCTCCGCTCCAGCGGCCAGAACCCATACAACAACTACGACAAATCCGACTTCTGCGAGGAAGCCGAAAAGATGGCTGCAGCCGGAGACGGCACTGCCCATCGCCTCAGCGATGAAGAGCGCGAGAAGCTGCTGACCCAGCATCGCGCGACTCCGAAGCCAAAAGTACAGGAAGTCTCATACACTCTGCCTGACTTCGATGCAATTCTCAAGAAATTGTCGGGTCTATTGACGGAGACGGTTGTCTCCGCACTGATGGAAGCTCTAAAGGATGATCATCCGCTCTCCGAATGGATACGCCAAGGACTCACATTACATCGGGAGAGACAGGCCAAACGATGCTTGTTTTGTGAGCAGCAACTGCCTGAGGAGCGCTTGGCCAGACTTGAAGCGCATTTCAGCGATCAGTATGAGGCGTTTGTGAAAAAAATTGATTCGTCTATCGTTGAGCTTGAAGAGATGGGAAGGCAAGCTGCTCAGCTCAGATTGCCGAACAAGGCAGAGCTTTACGACGATCTCGAGCCGGAGTTTCAGACTGCGGAGACAGGACTGAGGGAAACCCTTAAGGCGGCGCAGAGCTTTCTTGAGGCTGCAGTGCAAGCGCTCACCGAGAAAAAGCGTCGGCTTTTTGAGCACGTCAACCCAGAGCTTCAAGCGCCAGCGGTGGACGCGGAGGTGGTCGAGAAGCTGAATGCGGTGATCCGCAAGCACAACCAGGCCTGCGATGACTTCCAGAAGCGGGTCGGTGAAGCCCGCAAGCGGCTGGCGCGTGGCATGATCGCAGCGGAACTGGAAGAGTTCGTGCGTCGCAGGGATGCTATCGAGCACGCGAAGGCCGCCCTGCAAGCAGCGGAGCAAGAGGTAAAGCGCCTCGATGACGAAATCGCCAGGTTGGAACGAGAAATTATCGAGCATCGCCAGCCGGCAGAGGAGCTGAACGAGGACCTCTGCAAGTACCTCGGCCACAGTGAGCTTCAACTGCAAATCAAGGAGACTGGCTACACGATTACACGTGGCGGCGTCCCTGCGAATGCTTTAAGCGAAGGTGAGATGACAGCCATCGCGCTGCTATATTTTTTGAAGGCGTTAGAGGACAAGGGCTTCGATCTCGAGAATGGCATTGTGGTGCTCGATGACCCGGTCTCCAGCTTAGATGCTAGCGCGCTCTATATGGCCTACGGCTTTATTCGCCAGCGGGTAGAAAAGGCAGGTCAGGTCTTCATTTTTACTCATAACTTCACCTTCTTCCGTCAAGTGCGGAATTGGTTTCACCACCTTCCCGGTCAGAACAAGAAAGACGCTAGCAAGAGGCCAGCGCGTTTTTATATGCTTGAGTGCCTGCTAAGCCACGGCCAGAGATGCGCTAGCATCCGCCGGCTCGATCCGTTGTTGGAGGAGTTTGAGTCGGAGTATCAATACGTTTTTGCATGTATTTACCGCGCTGTATCAGCAGCCACTTCCGCTGGAGCGAGTCTCGAAGAACACTACCATTTGCCCAATATGGCAAGGCGCCTACTTGAGGCCTTTCTGGCTTTTCGCCAACCCGCTACGCCCGGTGACCTCTGGCAAAAAATGAAAGCCGCAACCTTTGAACAAGCGAAGAAAACGAGAATTCTTCGTTTCTTACACACTTATTCTCACGGCGACGCAATCGGCGATCCTCAACACGACCCCTCTCTTCTTGCCGAAGCTGGCTCTGTGTTGAGGGATTTATTGGAGTTCATCGAGTCTCAGGATAAGGTGCATTATGATCATATGGTCAAGCTGGTAACTGCTGAAGCAGTGGACGACAATGACAGTCCTGCGAGCGCATGACAGAATCCGCCGTCACACTCGCCGCCCTCGCTTGGCTGGAATCTCTGGTGGTGTATCGTGTGAACCTCAGAATGTCGCTCGCCGCACGACCAATTACCAATGAAGGATGCGGCCTATTTTTGAAAACATGGAACAGGTGAAACACGATCTATACGGTCAGCCGACCGGCCGTAACAACCGCCGCAGCATTCGCCTGAAGGGATACGATTATGCCCAACAGGGCGCGTATTTCATCACCATTTGCACGCAGAATCGGGCGCGTCTGTTTGGTGAAATTGTGGATGGCCAAATGCGATTGAACGAATGGAACAGGATTGTTGCCGAATCGTGGCAATGGTTGGCCGAACAATACGAACATGTGGAATTGGACGAATGGGTTATCATGCCGAATCATTTACACGGCATCATCGTGATCGTCGATGATGGTCGTCGTAGGGGCGGTTCGCAAACCGCCCCTACCGGACATGGCCGTCCAATGCCAACGACCCGCAAACCGATTGGTCGTTTGGTCGGGGCATTCAAAATGGTTTCAACGAAACGCATGAACGAAATGCGCGGCACGCCGGGCGCCGCCGTCTGGCAACGCAATTATTACGAACACATCATCCGCAACGAAGAATCCTTGAACCGCATCCGGCAATACATCGCCAAAAACCCCCTGCGTTGGCATCTCGACCGGGAAAATCCGATTACAGAAGGCGCAACCACCCAGGAGAAGATATGGCGCGCCTGACCGAATCCGATGTCGAAGAAGCCGCCCTCGAGTGGCTGGAAGCTGGTGGCTGGCAGGTTGCCAACGGCCCCGACATAGCGCCGGATATGCCCGCGGCGGAGCGGGCGAACTATGGCGAGGTCATACTTTCGCAGCGGCTGCGCGATGCGCTGGCCCGGCTCAATCCGACGCTGCCGGCCGAGGCGCTCGAGGATGCCTTCCGCAAGCTTACCCGGCTCGAGGGCGCAGACCTGCTCCAGCGCAACCGCGCCCTGCACCGGCTGCTGGTGAACGGCGTGACCGTCGAGNACCGCGATAGGGACGGCGCGATCCGCGGCGTACAGGTGTGCGTGCTCGACTTCGACCAACCCGCCAACAACGACTGGCTGGCGGTCAACCAGCTTGCCGTGGTGGAAAACCGCCACGAGCGCCGCCCCGATGTGGTGCTGTTCGTCAATGGCCTGCCGCTGGCGGTGCTGGAGCTCAAAAACGCAGCCGACGAGAGCGCGACCATCTACTTCCTCGTCTTCGAGGACGACGGCAGCGGGAGGCTCGTCAAGAAGATGGCGGGCTACCACCACCAGTTCCACGCGGTGCAGGTGGCGGTGACCGAGACGCTGCGCGCAGGGTTCGTGTAAAAAAGGGATCACCAGAGCAGGGAGGAAGGTACCCCATGGACGGGGATACCCTGCAAGCCATGCTCCGGGAAGCGGTGAAGGAAACGGTGACCGAGGTGCTCCAGTTCCTCCTGGAGGCCGACCGGGACGCCTTCCTCCGCAAAAAGGGCGGGCGTAAGAACGGCCACTACTCCCGCAAACTGGAAGCCCCCTTCGGTCAGGTGGAACGGGCCATCCCCAGGGACCGGAAAGGAAACGACCACCCCACCTTCCTCCAACCCTACGCCCGCCGCCAAGGCTTGCGCACCCAGGGTTTCCACCTCTTTGTGCACCGCCTCGAGCCGCTCCCGATCACGTGCAGCCGGGACTACTTTAGCCACCCGTTGCGCTAAGGCCAAGGCAATGGCCTGACCAATGCCCTGCTGGCCCCCGTGATCACCGCCACCTTACCCTCAAACATGGGCTACCTCCCTTTCGCAACCCACTTGGGCACTTTCCAAAACGGCTTGGATGACCGCCTGAACCACCACCCCGTCGCGCAGGGAAGGAGTAGGTACAGATCCCTGGGACACAGCTTACAAAAAGCGGCGGACAAGCTCGCGAAAGTGGAAGAGCCCCCAGGGCTTCTTGGGATCTCTACTCCGAAGCAGGGAAGGTTCAAGGGGTAGCGGCTCCCATACCCCAGGCCTGGTTGCCCGAAACAGCCCCGCCTCTTCGGCCTTGCCCGCTAAGGAAGGCACTACGCGCAAAGCACCCTTTTCTCCTTCCAGCTCCAAGTAGAGGCGCTGCGGCCGCACCGGGTGTATACGCGAAAGCTCCAAGATGCCCAGTGCACCCCCGCTTGAGCCAAAATCCCAGCCAAATTCGGGTTCTCCCTCTCTGGAAATACAGTGGCCACATGGGCGCGGACCCTTTCTATAGGGACACCCAAAAGCCAGATCGCGAGGTCAAAAAGATGCGCCTCCAGATCTCCCACCACCCCAGCAGGGCCCCCGCCTGAAAGCTTTGCCCGCCAAGGAAGGGGCGCCTGAGGCTCAGCCAGGTAATCTGCCCAAAAGGCACCCCGAAAGGCAACCACGTCCCCCGGGTGCTCGCGGTAAGCGAGGGCGCTTTCCGCCACCCAGTCGGCCCGGGCGGTAAAGGGCATGGGCTAGCTCGTGGGCCAGGGTGAAGGCCTGCCGCCCCGGGGTGGCGTTCACGTTGAGCAGGACCTGTAGCCCAGGCGAGGATGCCGGTAAAAGGCCCCCACACCCCTGCTTCCCGGGGCAAGGAAGCCTTGTACACCAGGATCCCCACGCTGTCCAAAAAGGTGTAGAGATCCGGCAGGGCATCTTGCCCTAGCCTGTAGTACTCCCTGACCCTCACGTCCTGTAGCCAGCAGGCCCAGGGGCCCACCCAGGGAGATGCAGGCAGCGCGGACGAGGTGGTGGCTACACACCAGCTGGGGTTCGAGGCCTTTAACCTGCGCGACCCGGCGGACGTGAGGCGGCTGCTCGAGCGGCGCCCGGACCTCGAGGCACGGGTGGAGGAGCTGCGGTCGAGGCTAAGGGCGCAGGGCGTGGAACCCGCACAGACCCTCCCGCCCAGTTGCACCAGCGCGGTGTCGTTGCACCGCTCGTGGCCCCTGGGCAACCCTTACACCCGCCACCGGGTCTCCTGCAGCCGGGCGTGGATCGAAGGCGAGATCGCTGCGGAGATCCTCAACCACGACACCGGGGAGCAGCGGCGCAACCACCGGGTCCTCTGGTATGCCTCCTCCGGGGTCGTCGACTCAGGCACCATCCCCTACCGGGCGGGCAACTACTACTGCGGCTATGCCGACGGGATCCTGTGGTTCGACCAGTGGGTGATGTACCCCGCCGGGTCACCCGCCTGCGGTACACTGTAGGTCGAAGAGGACGCCATGCTCGCGCTGATTCGGTGGCTGCTCGCCCGCCTGGGCTTCTCCCGCGCCCTGGTGAGCCGGGAAATTCCCTGGCGCGCCGTGCCGCGGGGCTCGGCGGAGGCCAGGGCCGCCGAAGAGGAGTACCTCGAGCGCAAGCGGCGTGAGCGCTAAAACCCGGCGGTACCGGCCGGCCCCCCACAGCAGGGGGCCGGCCGACTCGAGGCTGGCACTGCGGGCATGACCCCCCTTCCGGCCCACAGCCGGGGGTGCATGCCAAGGTAGTAGAGGGCCAGCTCTACCCGCCCCTCAGGCCGAGCTTCTCCCGCAGAGCCCCCACGCGGTTCTCCACCGTGCGGCGGCTCACCCCGAGCTCGCGGGCGATCTCCGCGTTCTCCAGCCCGAAGGCCAGACGCCGCAGCACCGCCCGCTCACAGGGCAGCAGTCCGTCTTCCAGCACAGGACCCTCGTAGAAGCACTCCCCTTCGGCCACCCGCCCCAGGGCAGCCAGCACCTCCTGGGGGCCCACAGGACGGGCGATCACCCCCTGTGGCCTGAGGTCCACCAGGTCACGCAGGTAGGGGGCTGAGTTCACCCCGGTGACCACCAACACCGGGCGGGGCAGGTGCGGCAGCGTATGCAGGGCGTATCCCCAGGGGGCGTCAAGCACCAGGTGGGCTGCCCCCGGAAGGGGGGACGAGGCACAGAGGGCCTCGCCGTGAAGCCGTAGCGTGTCGTTGCCGCTGAAGACCATCCACCCACCTCATGCCGTGAAATCCGTCTACCGGTCCAGGATATACAGATCGAATCCGGTTAATGGTTAGACGGGGTGCATCGAGGGCGAGGGGATGAGGCTCCCGCAAATCGTCAAGGGCAAACACCTTCACAAGCCAAACGACGTCCGAGGCCTCAACTGGTCCCCTCAACAAGCCTGTGGGGTTAGGCCACACAGGCCGGTGTTGGGAGCCGGGGTAACCCCGGCTGAGCAGCGGCCAGCGCACCTTGAGGGCTTTCCCCGCACCCACGCCCCTGCCCTGGCGCTTCCGGGGAGTCGCCCGGGCGGGCTGGAGACCGGGGCTGTGCTGGAGTACTAGGGTCGCCGGACGGGAAGCTGAAAGGGTTTCCGAAGGGATCACCCCGGACCGCAGAGGGGCCAGGGGGCGCGAGCGCCCCACTGGGGGGACCGGCCGGGGTGTCGGGACAGGCCTGCACCCGCGCGCCCGGCCGAAGGAGGCGGCTATGGCGAGCGTGATCCCCCAGACCCCCCTGCAGCGGCTCTACGAACAGCGCGAGATCCTCCGGGCGCGGCTCGACGACGCCCTCTTCGAGCTGCGCTGCGCCATCCGTGCCGAGCGCGAGCGTGTGCGGGGGGTGGTGTGGTGCTGCGAGGGGTGCGGCTTTGCCATCCACTGACATCCGGCACTACGGT